>NZ_JBIDAK010000012.1:0-193835 GCF_043202455.1 Kitasatospora sp. NPDC048194 | reverse complement strand
CACCCCCCCCCCTCCCCCCCCCCCCCCGCCCCGCCCCCCCCCCCCCGCGGGGGGGGGGGCGGGCCCCCCCCCCCCCCCGGCGGGCCCGGGCGGGGCCCCCCCCCCCCCCCCCCCCGGCCGTTCCACCTGGCCGTGCCGGTCGGGCCGGCTGTTACGGAAGCGTCGTGCGGGCCGCCGCGGCCGCCACGATCGCGGGCATCCGGGCCGTCCGGCCGGAGGACTGGCGGGCCAGCCGGGAGGGCCACCAGGTCCTCCAGCCGACCAGGGTGATCACGGCCGGCAGCGCCACGATCCGGATCAGCGTCGCGTCCAGCAGCACCGCGCAGGCCATGCCCACACCCAGCTGCTTCATCTCGATGTAGTGGAGCGAGGCGAGCAGCGCGAACACGCAGACCATCACCGCCGCCGCGCTGGTCACCACCCCGGCGGTGCGCGTGATGCCCTGCTCGACCGCCTCCCGCAGCGACAGCCCGCCGCGGGCCGCCTCCCGGATCCGGCTGACCACGAAGACGTGGTAGTCCATCGAGAGCCCGAGCAGGATCACGAAGAGCATCAGCGGCATCCAGGCGACCACCCGCCCGGTGGACTCGAAGTGCAGCAGCCCCTGCGCCCAGGTCGGCTGGAAGACCAGCGCCAGCAGGCCGAAGGAGGCCGCCGCGGAGAGCAGGTTGAGCGCCACGGTGATCGCGGCCAGCACCACCGAGCGGAAGGCGAGCGCCATCACCAGGAAGGTCAGCGCCAGTGCCGCCCCGAGCACCCAGGGCAGCTTGTCCATCACGTTCGCCCGGTAGTCCACGTCGTACGCCACGTCGCTGCCGCCGACGGCGAACCGGGCGCCCTCGACCGCGCCGAGGGTGTGCGGGGCGAGGTCCGTGCGCAGCCGGTCCAGCGAGGCGCGGGCCTGCGCCGAGCCGCTCGCGAACCGGGTGCCGATCGCCACGGTGGCGACCGTGCCGTCCGCGGAGGTCCGCACCACCGGCCCCGGGTCGTGGACGAAGAGGTCGTCCGCCATCGCCTGCTGGACCAGCTCGGCCACCGCCGCGCCCAGCTCCGCCGAGCGGCCGGCCGGGGCCGTCACGGCCACCGTGTGGGTGTCGGACTGGCTCGGGAAGGAGTGGGTCAGCCGCTCGTAGGCCTGCATCGCCGGGATCGACCGGGGCAGGTCGTCGATCCCGGTGGCCTTGAGCTTGAGCCCCAGGGCCGGCAGCGCGAGCAGCAGCAGGACGCCGACCGAGGCGACCAGCGCGATCACCGGGTGGCGCAGCGAGGGCTTGAGCATCGTCGACCAGAGCCGGGGCTTGACCCCGCCCCGCCCGGTGAACCGCCACACCATCGGCAGGCGGGGGACGTCCAGGAAGCGGCCGAAGCGGGAGAGCAGGGCAGGGAGCACGGTCAGCGAGGAGATGATCGCGATCGCGACCACGATCACCGCCCCGGTGGCCATCCCCTCGAAGGCGATGTGCCCGGCGAGGTAGAGCGCGCCCATCGACACCATCACGACCACCCCGGAGACCAGCACCGAGTGCCCCGAGGTGGCGGCCGCGATCTCGATCGCGTCGATGGTGTCGGCGCCCAGCGCCCGCTCCTCGCGCTGGCGCTTGAGGTAGAAGAGCGAGTAGTCGACGCCGATCGCCATGCCCGTCAGCACGATGAACTGGCCCACCGGCCCGGGATCGGGGACCACCTGCGAGGCCACCCCCCACAGGCCGAGGCCGGCCAGCACCGAGGAGAGGCCGATCACCACCGGGACGCTCGCGGCGACGACCGCGCCGAAGACGAGGACCATCACCAGCAGGGTGATCGGCAGGCTGAGCACCGTCGCCTTGCGGAGGTCCCGGCCCAGCATGTCGTTCAGCCCGGCCTTGATCGACCCCGCGCCGACCAGCTCCATCCGCACGTCGCTGTGCCCCTGCCGGGCCTCGGCGACGCGGTCGAGCAGCGGCTGCACCCGCCCGGCGGCCGTCTCCGGGTCCCCGTCGAGGGTGACCGGCACGCGCAGCGCGGAGCCGTCCGGCGCGGGCTGCGGCTGCCCGATCGCGGCGATGCCGCCGAGGGTGCGCAGGCCCCGGGTGGCGGCCTCGGCCGCGGACTGCGCCCGGTCGGTGTCGAGCGGTCCGCCGTTCCAGGAGGTGATGAGCAGGTTCTCCACGGCGCGCTCCTGCAGGCCGCCACTGCGGGCGATCGCGGCGGCCCGTCCGGACTGGCCGATGGAGAGGTCGGAGGCGGTGGCCTGCCGGGTGCCGGTGAGGCCGCCGACCACGAGGGCGCCGACCACGAACGCCACCCAGATCGCGATCGCCCACCAGGGGTGCACGGCGCTCCACCGGGCTGCCCTGGTGATCACGTTCCTGCCTTCCACGATCACGGTCCCTCCTCCTCGGCGGAATCGCCGGAGCCGGCGCGGGCCGGTTCTGGAGTCCGGCCGTGCGGTGCGAGGTGCGCTCGCCCCGGAGAAATCTAGTGACGCTCCGGCGCGGGCTCACGGGTGCAAAACCGCCGACTCGTGGGGGAGTTTTCTCTACTTGACGCCCGGTCGGCGAATCCCCGGCCCGGTGGTCTCCGGCGTCACCGGACACCACACGGCCGAGGACACGGCGAAGGGTCCGTCGCCGAGCAGCGCGACGGACCCCGCGTACCCCTCCGGCAGCGACAGGTCGGCGACCCTCCAGGGCCCGGTGAGCGGTCCGCCCGCGGGGCCGCGCACGGTGGCCTGGGCGGCGGCGTGGGCGACCGGGAGCACCATGCCCTCGGTCAGCCGGCCCCCGGCCGCCTTCACGCAGGCCTCCTTCCTGGTCCACAGCCGGGCGAACGCCGGACGTCCGCCGCTGGCCACCAACTCCCTCTCCCGGTGCGGGAAGAAGCGCCGGGCCAGCCGGTCGGCGTCCAGGCCGGGGCGGACCAGTTCGACGTCCACCCCGACCGGCCGCGGAGCCACCGCCAGCAGCGCCAGATCGCCCGAGTGGGAGAGGCTGAAGTGCAGCCAGGGCGCGTCCGCGACGGACGGCTTGCCCCAGCGGCCGCGGACCAGGCGCAGCCCGTCCGGCGGACGGCCCAGGCGCTCGCCGAGCACGATCCGGACGGCCGCGTGGGCGAGCACGAACCGGCGCCGCATCCCGGGGAGCCGGCCGCGGTCGGCGCGCGCCCGCTCGTCCGGGTCGAGCAGTTCCTCCAGCGCGGCCGGAACCGGCTGATCCTCCGCGTCCGGGCCGTCGGCGCCGGACAGCGGGATCAGCCGGATCTCGACCGGTACTCCGGTGCCGTTCAGATCCGGTCCACCTTTCCGGTGTGCAGTCCCTGGAAGAGGTTGAGCTTCTGGATGTTGCGGGTCCCCTCCATGAACTCCACGCCCCGGGCGTCCCGGGCGAGCTTGTCCAGCAGGGGGTGGTCGAGTCGGGCGCCGGGGCCGAAGAAGCCGGGCGCGCGCAGGGTAACCTCCTCGGCCACCTCGCAGGCCCGGGCCTTCGCCGCCGACGCCAGGTGGCCGTCGGACGGCCTCCGGTCCACCGCGAGCGCCGCCCGGTAGGTCAACTGCCGTGCGGCGTCGATCCGCCGGCCCAGCGCCTCGTGCTCGTCCCGCTCCGCGCCGCGCAGTTCCTTGCGGTTCTCGGCGACGTAGTCGTGCGCGGCCCGGGCGATGCCGAGCGCGATCGCCGCGACGCTCGGGCGCAGCCGGTTGAAGACCGAGACGATGCCCCACATCCCCCGCCGGGTCGGCGGCAGGTGGGTGCCGAGCACCCGTTCGGCGGGGACGTGCACCCGGTCGAGGACGACCCGGCACAGCTGCACCCCGCGCAGGCCCAGGGTGGGCAGCGGCTCCGCCCGGTAGCCGGGATCGGCGGTGTCCACCAGGACGGCCAGCACGCCCAGCCGCTCCGTCCCGGCCACCCGGGCGAAGACCGCCCCCAGGTCGGCCCGGGCCGCGTTGCCGACGTACCGCTTCTCGCCGTCCAGCAGGTACGAGCCGTCGCCGACCGGGGTCAGCGTGGTGGTCATCTCGCCGATCGCGGAGCCGCGGTCCGGCTCGGTGAGGGCGAAGCAGGTCCAGCGCGGGCGCTCGGCCAGGCGGCCGTACACCCACTCCCGCTGGGCCGGGCTGCCCAGCACGCCGAGCAGCACCCCGGTCATCGAGGCGCCGGGCGAGCCGAGCATCATCCCGGCGTCGCCGCGGGCCAGTTCCTCGCTGATCAGGACGCGTTCCAGGGTGGCCAGGCCGTGCGCGGGGCCGCTGCCGGGGCCGTCGTCGGCGCGTTCCCACTGCGGGGGCGTCAGGTGGCCGGCCAGGAAGCGGACCGCCGGCAGGTCCAGGTAGCGGTGCACGGCGTCCGGGTCCCGGTCCAGTTCCAGGGCGCCCGCCCGCAGGTCGTCGGCCCACTGCCGGACGAAGCGGTGGGTGGTGCGCAGCGGGCCTGGCAGGGTGCTCACACGATCCCCTCGGAGGTGTCGCGGCGGTGCTCGGCGGGCCCGGGCCAGCCGCAGTAGACGTCGGCGAGGAGCTCGGAGGCGTACGCCGCCCGGCCGGGCCCCTCGGCGGTGAAGCCGTACGCGCCGAGCAGCCGCAGCAGCGCGCGGTCGACCTCGGTGATCTGGGCCTGCAACCGGGCGACGGCGCGGGCGTCCAGCGGGCGGGCGGGCGCGAGCGGGTCCTCGCCCTCCTCGGCGCCGTCGGCGGCCTCGGTCAGCTGCTCCAGGACGCCGGCGATCTCCAGCTGCTCGATCAGGGCGTCGGCGAGGGCACCCTTGACCATCTGCTGGAGCAGCAGCGAGGTGCCCTCGACCCGGCGGGCGGCGAGGTACGCGACGCAGGCCCCGCGCAGCCGCTCGGAGTGTCCGAGCCGCAGCCAGGCCAGGCCGGTGCCCCACAGCTGCGGATCGGGGCCGGGCGGGGTCCGCGCATCGTCGGCGGGGTGGAGGACGGCGAGGCCCGCGAGGGCGCCGTCGTCGGCTCCCGCCGCTTCGCCGTCCTCCGCCGACCCGCCGTACCCGCCGTACTCGTCGAGCAGTTCGCGCGGCACCACGGCGTGGCCGCGCGGTCCCCGGGGCGGGGCGCCCGGGGAGAGCGCGCGGGACAGCAGGGTCAGGGCGGGAACGAGTCCGTCGGTGCGCGCACCGGTCCTCGCCTCCCGCCAGTGCTCCCGCACCTCGGCCGGAACGGTCATCCGTGTCTCAACTCCCCCGTGTGCAGCGTGCAGTAGGCCAGGAAGTCGCGTTGCCGGTCGTAGTCGGCGACGACCACCGGCCGGTCGCCGCCGTCGACGGCGAGCAGTGCGCTCCAGCTCCCGGTGGCCGGCCGGCCGCTGTGCGCGCGCACCGCGGGCCCGTGGTGCGGCGGGAGTCCGGGGCAGTCGGCGAGGCCGGAGCCGGCCGCCAGGGCCGCGCCGTCCGGCCACGCGGCGAACAGCGCAGGCTCGGGCCGCCCCTGGGTGAGGCCGCCGAGCGGCCGGTCGCCGCCGTCCCAGCGCAGCAGCAGCGCGACCGCCGCGTCCCCACGCACGGCGTCCGGGGACGGCTCGGCGGGCAGCGGGAAGGGCTGGGTGCCCTGGTCCACGGCCAGCAGCAGCAGGCGGGTCCAGCCGCACCGCCGGGCGTACTCCACGCCCGCCCGCAGCGCGCTGAACGGCGCCAGCCGGCCCTGGTCGGAGACCGCGAAGGCGAGCGGCCCGCCCGGCAGCCGCCGCTTCACGCACGAGGCGACCAGCTCGCTGTGTTCGAAGTCCGGTGCGGCGTAGGCGATCACCGCGAGCTGGGGGGCGTCCTCGGCGGTCAGCGGTCCGAGCGCGTCCAGTGCGCCGTCGGCCAGCTGCGCCGAGGTGCGCCGCCCGGCGGCGGCGAACTGGTCGCGGTCGAAGGACAGCCCGTAGGGCGCCCCGAGTTCGGCGTAGAACTCCTCCCGCTCCCGCGCGTCCTGCGGCCGGTACGGCCCACCCGGGCCGGGCGGGGCGTACGCGGCCGCCCGGACGAGCCGGGGCAGCGCCGCGGGGCCGGCCGGGTGGGTGCGCCGTACCGGCGCGGTCGCGCGGAACATGCTCAGGCGTCCGCTTCCGCCGCGACGAAGCCGGCCAGCGAGCCCACCGTCTCGAAGTGGGTCATGTCCAGCTCGTCGGCGTCGAACTGCACGTCGAGGATCTCCTCGATGGTGATCAGCAGCTCCAGCGCGCTGCTGGAGTCCAGGCCCAGCTCGTCGAAGAGCCGGACGTTCTCGCCGGCGCCGGAGACGTCCTTGTCGAGGACCTGGGAGAGGCCCTGGCGGACGGCGTCGACGTACTTCGGGTCGGTCACGGTGTCGCTCACGGTGTGCTCCTCGCTCTGGTCCCGGCCGCCGGTCGGCGCCGGGTTCGGGTCAGTTGTCGTGGCCGGCGGGCCGGTGCAGCCGCTGGCCGGCCAGCATCGCGTCCACGTCGTCGCGCTTGCGGACCAGGTGCGCCCGGCCGTCGAGGACGAGCACCTCGGCCGGGTAGCCGTGGCTCAGGAAGTGCACCGGGGAGGCGGTCGGCCCGTACGCGCCGGAGCGCTGCACGCCGATCAGCTCGCCGGGCCGCAGCGGCGGCATCGGCACCTTCTTGCCGATCACGTCGTTGGGCGTGCACAGCGGGCCGGTGATGTGCCAGGGCTCGGTGGCCGGCTCGTCCAGCCGCTCCAGCGCGGCCATCGGGAAGTTGCGCTTGACGTACGAGCCGATGCCGACCGCCGCCATGTGGTGGTTGGTGCCGCCGTCGGTGACCGCGAAGTTCTCGCCCATCGAGGTCTTGGTGTAGCGCACCCTGGTCACGTAGGTGCCGGAGGCGGCGACCAGGAACCGGCCCAGCTCCATGATCAGCCGGGTGCCCGGGTGCCGCCCGGCGAAGTCCTCGATCAGCGGGTTGAGCCCGGCGGTCAGCACCTGGACGTCGAGGTCCTTCTCGTTGTCGAAGTAGGCGATGCCGAGTCCGCCGCCGACGTCCACCGTCTCCAGCGGGAAGTCCAGCTCGGCGGAGAGGCGTTCGGCCAGCTCGAAGATCCGGCGGGTGTTCTCGACCACCGACTCCTCGGACAGGATCCGGGTGCCGAGGTAGACCTGGACGCCCGTCAGCCGCACGTTCGGGTACCGTCCGGCCAGTCCCTTGCCCTCGGCGAGCAGCAGCTCCTCGTCGGTGCCGAACTGCCGCGGCTTGCCGCCCATGGTCAGCCCCGAACCCTTGACCTGGAAGCTCGGGTTGACCCGCAGCACGACCCGCGCGACGGTGCCGCGCTCGCGGGCCAGCCCGTCGATCAGGCCCAGCTCCTCGACCGACTCGCAGACGATCGCGTGGACGTCCTCGTCCAGGCAGGCCGCCACCTCCGCGCGGCTCTTGCCGGGGCCGAGGAAGACGATGTCCTGCGGGCCCACCCCGGCCCGGATCGCGGTGACCAGCTCGGTCAGCGAGGAGACCTCGGCCCGGGCGCCGCAGCTGTGCAGCAGCGCGCAGATCGAGATGTTGGGATTGGCCTTCAGCGAGTAGAAGACCTCCATCGCCGGGTGCAGCGCCGCGCGCAGCCCCCGGAACCGGGTGGTGATCTCCTCGCCGTCGTACAGGTACAGCGGGGTGCCGAACTCCTCGGCCAGCTCGGTGATCCCGAGGCCCTGGACCTCGAATGCGACGCTCACGCTCGGCTCCGTTCCGGGAGGGCCGCGAGGCGGCCGGTGATGTCGGTGTCGATCGCCGCGATCTCCTCGTCGGAGGCGCCGACCAGCACGCCGTACAGCCGGCCCTCGACGCCGTCAGCGGCGTCCTCGGACCACGCGGCGTTCACCGTGGCGTAGTTGTTGACGAACAGGCCGCGCGGGCGGGGGCCGCGGCTGGTCAGCAGCAGCCCGTCCAGCACCCCGGCCAGCTCGGCGAAGGGCAGCGGGCGGGTCAGCCGCAGCGGGTAGTGCCGGGCGACAGCGACCTCCTCGGTCCCGGCCAGGCCGCCCTCGTGCACCACGTTCTGGTAGGTGGACATGTTGTTGCGGGCGTTGATCTCGACCACCGGGTAGAGGCCCTCGTCCGGGTCGACCATCGCGTCCACGCCGACCACGCCGTGGTAGCCGTCGGCGGCGAGCCGCTCGCCGAGCCGCAGCGCCGTCCCGGCGATCTCGGCGACCTGCGCCTCGGACAGCCGGGCCGGGATGCGGTGGCCCTTGTGCACCCCGCCCTCGGTGAGCAGCTCCTTGACGAAGTCGAAGTGCGTGGAGCCGTCCCGGCCGACGGTGAACTGGTAGTTGAGGTCGCAGCGCTTGGCGACCCACTCCTCGATCACCAGCGCGGTGCGCGGCGCCCCGCCCCCGGCCGCCGCGGCCTTCTCGGCCTGCTGCACGGCCATCCGGTGCAGCCGGCCCAGCCGGGCCGCGCTGTCCAGCACCACGATGCCCTTGCCGGACACCCCGAAGGCGTCCTTGAGCACCACCTTGCGCCCGGCGTCCAGCAGTTCGCCGGCCGCGGCCACCGCCCCGGCCAGCTCCTCCAGCGTCTCGCAGGCCCAGCCGCGGGCCTGCCGGATGCCCAGCTCGTCGGAGAGCCGACGGCTGTACACCTTGCTGTTGACCTTCTTGCAGACCGCCGCGGTGGGCGCGGCCAGCGGCAGCCCGGTACGGGCGGACAGCTGCTCCTCGACGGCGGAGACGCCGTGCGCGCTCAGCCGGGCGCCCTCGGCGGCCAGGTCGGCGAGGGCGGCGCACAGCGCCGGGTCGGCGAGGGCGTCCTCGCTGACGGTGCGCCGCGGATCCTGGCCGGACACCACGTGCACGGTGGGCAGTTCCAGGCCGAGGGCCTCCAGGTAGCCGCGGTAGCCCCGGTCCAGCGGGGTCTTCAGCACGACGTGGTCGTCCTTGCCGCCGAGCAGCAGCGCGAACTCGTCCATCCGGTTCACCACCGCGCTGCCCGCGTGCGCGGCGACCCGGGGCAGCGCGGGCTCGCCGAGCGCCCAGTGGTTCTCCACCTCGAAGTTGCCCAGGAACACCAGCGGGGTGTCCGCGGATCCGGTCACCGCGCGCTTGAGGCGCGCGCTGAAGCCGGCGGAGGGAAGGTGCATCTCGACCTCGTCCATTCTCGTGTGGGTGCTGACCGCGCCCGCGGTCCTGACGGCGCCCGCAGTGCGGTCGGCGCCCGCGGTGCGGTCGGCGCCGTCAGTGCTCGAGGACCATCGCGGCGAAGGTCGCCCCGAGCCCCACGCTGGTCATCAGGTAGCGGTCGCCGGGGCGCAGCCGCCCCAGCTCGGTGGCCTTCTGCAGGTTGATGAAGGGGTCGGCGCAGAAGCAGTGGCCGGTGTCGCCGATCAGGTCGAGGAAGACCTTGTCGACCGGCAGCCCGAGGTCCCGGCAGACGCCGAGCCAGGACAGCCGGTTGACGTTGTGGGGCAGCACCAGCGCCAGCTCGTCCAGCTTGCAGTCGGCCTCCGCCAGCGCGGCGTCGATCACCTCGCACAGGCCCGGCCCGTAGAGGTCCTGGAACTCCTTGGCGGCCTCCTCGCCCATGATGAACTCGTCGCCGAACCGCGGGTGGGTGCGCGCCGCGTAGCCGATCATGCGGTCCGGCCCGGTGCGGTCCGCGCTGACCAGGAGGGCCACCGTGCCCTCGCCCATCACGGTCACGTCCGGGATGGACTGGGTGCGGGTGGTGCAGGCCTTCTCCCCGGCCACCACCAGGGCCAGCGCGTCCGGGTCCGGGTCGGCGGCGAGCAGGGTGCCGGCCAGGTCCAGGGCGAGCAGCCCGGAGGCGCAGGCGTGGTGCGAGACGACGAACGCGGCGGCGTGCTCCAGGCCCAGTTCGGTCTGGAGCGGCCGCAGCGAGGTCATCGGGTAGGGCAGCGGCGAGGGCATCGTGCGGGCCTGGAGGACGTACTTGACGCGCTGTTCCTGTCCGCGCAGCTCCACCAGCTTGGTCGCGGCGCGCAGCAGCAGCTCGGTCTCGGTGGCCTCGGGGTCGCGGCACACCTCGGCGAGTCCGTAGAAGCGCTGGTAGCGCCGCAACTGGACGTCCGTCAGCTGCAGTTCCTGTTGGAAGCGGGCGATCGGGATGGTGTCGGGAAGGCAGCTGGAGACTGCCGTGATCGACGTCATGCCCACTACGGTCGCGCGCGGCGCTGACGCTCAGCTGACGCCGGGCTGACCGCCCCGGCGCCGCCCCGGCGCGCACCCCCGGCACCCGTCACGCCGCGCCCGGAGCCGGGTGCCCGGGGAATGACCCGCCCGGGGGACCGCGCGAGGGCCCCTACCGGCGCAGGACGGTCCCGCCGCCGATCACCCAGTCGCTCGCCGGGACGGGCGTGCACCGGCTGGCCCGGGCCGGCTTGCTCGGATCCCTCAGGTCGGCACCGGCCCAGCCGACCCGCCGCTCGCCCCGCTCGTCGGCCGGGTAGAAGGTGAGACCGGTCTCCGGGTGCCAGCCCGCCGGGCCGGTGGTGGCCGGGCCGCCGTCGTCCGGGACGGCGCTGGCGGTGCGGGTCGGCCCGGTGACGGTGACCGAACCGTCGCTCCCCACGGTCAGGCAGTCGACGTCGAACTCGACCCGCACCGTGCCGGTCCCGATGAACACGTGCTGCACCACGGCGTGCCCGCGGGCATGACCGCGGTCCGCCCGGGCGTCGACCGTCGCGGTGAGCCGCTGACCGGGGTTGGGGCCGGCGTCGTGCGGGTTGAGCAGGGTCCAGCTGTGCAGTTCGAGGTGGTCGGCCGCTCCGGGCGCGGCCGCGGCGGTGCCGGCCGTTCCGGCGACGAGGGCCGTGACGGCGGCGGCGAGCGCGACGGCGGCGGCGGGTGTGCGCATGGTCGGTCCTCAGGGGCTCGAAGGAGTACGGGCTGCTGCCCGGCTGCCTCCAGCCTGTCGATCCGCCGTGGCCACGGCCTCCACCGCGCGGAGGGACCGGCTCCCCCCGGCGGGGGAAGCGGTCATCCTCCGCAGGAGTCACGCGGCGCCCCGGACGCGGCGGGAGGGGTGGGCCTTCCCGGCCCACCCCTCCCGGTCGTCCGACGGCCGCGCGGCCTCGTCGGTGCCGCGGTCGCGCGTCGGTCCTCGTCGCCGAGGTCGCGGGTCAGTCCTCGTCGCCGAAGTCGCCCCCGGCGTCGGTTCCGTCCGGGGTGCCGCTGATCGCGTACCCCTGGCGGCGGGCCTCGTAGCAGGCCACCGTCGCGGCCGCCGAGACGTTCAGCGAGCCGACCCGGCCCAGCTGCGGCACGAACACCACCTGGTCGCAGAGCGCCAGTGCCTCCGGCGTGATCCCGCGGTCCTCGTGCCCGAGCACGAAGGCCACCGCCGGGGTCAGCTCGGCGGCGAACATCGGCACCGCCTCGTCCGCCAGTTCCAGCCCGACCACCTTGAAGCCGTCCGCCTTCGCGGCCGCCACCGCCTCGGCGACGGTCGGGAAGTGCTCGACCTTCAGGTACTTGTCGGTGCCCATCGCGGCCTTCTGGGCGCCGGAGGAGCGCACCGACGGGGTGTCCCCGGTCAGGTACAGCTTCTCGGCGCCCATCGCCGCCCCGGTCCGGACGACCGAGCCGACGTTGAACGGCGACTGCAGGTTCTCCAGGATCATCGCGAGCCGGAACTCGTTGCTGCGCCGCCACGAGCGGTGCAGACGCTTCAGTTCGGTCCCGCGCAGCTGCTTCACGACGTCGTTCCCCGTCCACTCTCCGAGCCCTCGCCCGCTTCCGGGCGGGGCCGTGCTTCCAGAATCCGGAACCCGTTGACCGACGTGACCCGGGAGGTCGGGTAGCCCTGCTCGTTCAGCCACTTCTGCAGCGAGTCCGAGCCCAGGTGCTTCTGCACCACGAGGAACGCCGACCCGTCCGGGGTCAGCCGCCCGAGCCAGTGCGTCAGCAGCCCGCGCAGCGCGGCCTTGCCGATCCGGATCGGCGGGTTGGAGTAGATGGTGGCGAAGCGGACGTCCTCGGGGACGTCGTCGGGCAGCGCGGCCCGGACGTTGCCCAGCCCCAGCGCCTCGGCGTTCAGCCGGACCAGTTCGAGCGCCCGCTCGTTGACGTCCACCGCCCACACCGGCAGCCGCTTGCGGCGGGTCGCCCAGGTCAGCGCGATCGGGCCGTAGCCGCAGCCGACGTCCAGGATCGGGCCGCGCACCCGCGGCTGCGGGGCGTGCTCCAGCAGGATCCGGGTGCCCGGGTCGAGCCGGCTGCGGGAGAACACCCCGGCGTCGGTGGTCAGTTCCAGGGTGACGTCCGGGAGGGAGACGGTGATCGGCCGGCGTTCGCTGGCGACCTCGGGTGCACCGGTGAAGTAGTGCGAGCCGGACATGCGCTTCCCGTCGTTCCTGAGGGCCGTCCTTCGCGGGGGCCGTCGTTCGTCAAGGCCTCGGGGCCACCGGGTGGGTGCGGGTCAGCCCTGGGTACGGCACCGATCGTACCCCCGGTGGCCTGCGGGGCGGTCCGCGCGGCCGCCGGGGCACCGTCGCCGGGCGGACGGCGACCCGCGCGCGGCGCCGTGCACGGCGACCCACCGGGCTGCGGCCCGGTTGCGGCCCGGTTGCGGCCCTGGCAACACGCCCGGAGGGCTCGCGCTGATCGCGTGCGGGCGTCCGGCGGCGGATACTGCCAGTACGCCATCCGTGGGAGCATCCGAACACCGAGGACGGACGCCATGCCGCAGAATCACGAGGAGTACCTGATCGACGAGGCCGACGAGGCCGTCGAGCCCGACGACGAGGAACCCACCGGCGACGAGTACGACGAAGTCGCCGAGCGCCGGGCCCTCGGCGCGGACCCGGCCACCGACGTCGCGGACGCCGCCGAGCAGAGCCGGGTGGTCCAGCTCGACGAGGACGACTACCGGGAGTAGCGGCCGACGGGGCAGCAGCGGCCTACAGCGCCTTGCGGCGTTGCAGCCAGGCCATCGCCGCCCAGCCCGGCAGCACCGGCAGGATCAGCGTCAGCAGCCGGAACAGCGCCACCGCCGCCAGCGCCCCGCCCTTCTCCATCGACGCGCTCTGCTGGAGCCCCAGCGTCAGCGCCGTGTCCACCGCGCCGGCCCCGCCCGGGGTCGGCGCGGCGTTGCCCGCCGCGTTGCCCACCAGGAACACCACCGCCACCGAGGCGAAGGACGGGACCCGGCCGATCGCCCGCACGCAGCAGTACAGGCAGGCGATCAGGCAGATCGACACCAGCAGCTGCCCGGCCACCCCCACCGCCAGCCGCCCCGGGTTGCGCAGCAGGTCCAGCAGCCGCGGCAGCACCTCGGCCGTCAGCGGCCGCAGCCGCGTCGTCAGCCACCGCCGGGCCGGCGGGACCGCCCACACCAGCGCCAGCAGGACGGCCGCCGCGGCCAGCCCGCCCACCACGGCGGGCAGCGCGTCCAGTTCCGACCCGCCGGGTTGGAGGTCCAGCAGGTAGACGAAGGCCCCCAGCTGCAACAGGTGCAGCACCAGCCCGATCACCTGCCCCACGCCGACGCTGGACAGCGCCTGCGCGGTCGGGATGTCCGCCTGCTGGAGCAGCCGGGTGTTCAGGGCGATCCCGCCGACGCCCCCGGGCGACACCAGTTTCACGAACGCCCCGGCCAGCTGCGCCAGTACGGCGTTGCGGAAGTCCAGCCGCTCCGGCACGAACCCGACGAAGCCCATCGCCGCCGCCACGTGGCTCGACCCGGCCGCCACCAGCGCCAACACCAGCCACCACGGATCGGCGTCCGCCAACGCCGCGACCGGGTTGTCCTCCGGCGCGAAGAACTGCGGAATCAGCAGCCACCCGGCGACCACCCCGCCCACCACGGCCAGCAGGGTCCGCGGCCGCAGCCGTTCCAGCCGCACCGGCCGCCCGACCGCCTCCGGCCGGCCGCGCGCGACCTCCGCCCGGATCTCCTCCAGCAGCCCCCCGGGCAGCGCGTCGCCGCCTCCGGGGTGCCTGGCGGTGACGGCGGCGGTCTCGCGGCCGTCCGCGGCCGCCGCGGTGGATCCGCCGCCCGCCACCGGCACCGTGCCTGCCACCGACGCCATGCCCGCCGCCGGGACCGTGCCCGCTGCCGGGACCGTGGCCGCCGCCGTCCCCGCCGCCGGGGCCGTGCCCGCCCCGGGCACTGTGCCCGCCGTGGGTCCGGCGGCGTCGTGGGCGTCCCCGTGCGATGGGGTGCGGGCGGCAGCGCTGCCCGGGCTGCCGCCCGCACCCGTCCAGGGCCGGACCGCCGGTGCGGCGTCGCCCCGTTCGGGGGCGGTCCCGCCGCCGGGTGGTCCGGATCGGCGCACGCCCTGAGCGGGGAGCCGTGCGCCGCCCGCCGCCCCGGCGCCGCCCGCCGCCTGGGTGCTGGTCTCCGGCCGGGTGCCGGAGGCCGCCCGGTGCGCGGGTCGCGGACCGGCGCGTCCCCCGGCGTCGGCCAGGTCCGTCCCCGTCCCCGTCGCCGCGCCGCCCGCCCGGCCCCGGGCGGCCCCCGGTGCCGCCCCCGGTGCGGCCGTGCCCCCCGCCTTCGCGTGCTGCTTGAGGGCCTGCCGGGTGGTGCGGGCGAGGGCGATGGGTTGCAGCAGGGGCAGGGCGGCGGCGATGGGCTCGGGGCCGAGGACGGCGGCGGCGCTGCGGACGGAGCGGGCGGCGCCGGTGCGCAGGGCGAGGGTGGTGAGGAGTTGGGCGGTGTCGCAGCGGAGGACGAGTTCGCTGGCCGCGATGTCGCCGTCGGCGAAGTCGACCAGGTGGACGGCCCCGGTGTCGTCGATCAGCAGGGAGGTGGGGACGAGGGCGCGGTGGGCGATCTCGCGACGCTGGAGGAGGGCGAGTTGGCGCCAGGCGTCGGCGAGGAGCTCGTCGGTGATCTCCTCGTCGGCGAGCTGGTCCAGGGTGCGGCCGGCCTGGTGCTCGTACGCGATCAGGGCGGTGTCGTGGCCGAGGCCGACCGTGGCGGCGATGCGGCGGGTGCGGACGCCGGCGGCCAGGGCCGCGTAGGTGACCAGGGCCTCGTGCTCCAGTCCGGTGCGCGGGGAGCGCAGGGCGCGGGGGTGCGGGGCGGTGCGCAGCCGCAGGCGGCGCCAGGCGCGCTGGACGGCGGCGACGGTGACGGCCTGCCGGTCGAGGAGCTGGACGTCGAGTGCGGGCCACCCGTCGGCCTGCCGGACCCGGTAGCGGTCCGATCCCGCCGGCACGGCCTCGACCGGGTGCTGCCCGCTGTCCCGCAGGGCCCGCAGCACCTCGCCGGGCCGCGGCCGCGGGTCCGGGGTGCCGACGGCGTACAGGGTGCCGTGGGCACCGGTCCAGCCGATGAGCAGGCCGAGCAGCAGTGCCGTGGGGGTGGCGTAGCCGCCGGCGAGCCCGGCGAGTCCGGAGAGCGCCAGGACGGCCATGGGCAGGCGCCGTTCGCGGCTGCCGGAGGCGGTCATGAAGGCGAGGACGGGGGCGAGGTAGCCGTAGACGGGCTCGGTGTGGTGGAGCACGTCGCCGGGCAGCGGCTGGGTGAGCGCGGTGATCAGGGAGGTGGGGGCGAGGTCGTCGGCCCACAGGCCGAGGGCGAGGGTGGCGCCGTAGGCGAGGACGGCGGCGAGCAGCCCGTCGGAGACCTGTTGGAGGGCGCGCCGCCGGTCGGGGCCGAGCACCCGGCGGACGGCGAGTCCGACCGGCAGCAGCAGGACGGCGGCGGTGGTGAGCCCGCCGGCGAGGCCGGCGAGCGGTCGCGGCACGATCGCGACCGCCTCGGCGACGTCGGCGGCGATGCCCCCGGTGGTGGCCCGGGCGTAGTCGGCGAGCAGCAGGGTGACGGCGATCGCGAGCAGGCCGGTGAGCAGCCGGAGGAGGGCGGCGGGCTGCCGGATCCGGCCGGTGTCGGTGAGCGGCCGCATCCGGGCCGGCCGGGCGCCGGGCTCCCCGGCCGGCTGCCGGGCTTCCGGCTGCCGGGGTATGCCCCCGCCGGTGTCCGGCCGCCCGGGGAGGGGGACGCCGCCGCCCTCGCCGGTGCCGCCGTCTTCTCTCCCCGTCACGATCGCCACGGGTGGCATGCTCCCATGCCACCCGTGGCCCGGGAGCCGGGATCGCGCCGCGGCCGTCACGCCTGCCGGGTCGGCAGCACCACCTGGTGGCGCAGGTTGACGTGCCGGGGGCGGCTGACGGTGTAGGCGATCAGGTCGGCGACGTCCTCCGCGCCGAGCGCCGGGATCACGTCGAACATGCCGCCGAGCTGGTCGCGCAGGTCCGGGTTGTCGATGTGGCCGCCGAGCTCGGTGTCGGTCAGGCCGGGCTCGATCGCGCTGATCCGGACGTCGCGCGGACCGAGTTCGGAGCGCAGCGCGGCGGACAGCTGGGAGATCGCGGCCTTGGTGGCGGCGTACACGGCGTAGTCGGGGAAGATGACGTGCGCGGCGATGGAGGAGACGTTGACCAGGTCGGCGGTGCGGCCGTCGGCGGCGGCCGTCGTGAGGTCCTCGGTGAAGGCGCGGACGATCCGCAGCGCGCCGGTCAGGTTGGTGTCGATCATGCGGGTCCACTCGTCGATCCGACCGGCGGTGAGCGGGTTGGGCAGCATCACCCCGGCGTTGTTGACCACCAGGTCGACCCGGCCGTACGCCTCGTGGACGGCCTCGGCGGCGGCGTCGACCGAGGCCTGGTCGGTGATGTCGGTGGTGACGGCGACGGCCTGCCCGCCGGCGGCGGCGATCTCGGCGGCGAGCGCCTCGATCCGGTCGGTGCGGCGGGCGAGCAGGGCGACCCGGGCGCCGGCGGCGGCGAGCAGCCGGGCGGTGGCGGCGCCCATGCCGCTGGCGGCTCCGGTGACGACGGCGGTGCGGGTGGCGAGAGCGGGGTAGCTCATCGGGACTCCTCGGGAGGATCGGGCTGGCGACGACCACTCTGCGACCGCCGCGCGTCCCGGCCCAGGGCTGTGCGCGTCCTGGGAACCCCGTTCCTGGGAACGGCAGTACCACCCTCACGGCGAGGGCCCGGGGCTACCCTGCCTGCCATGGAGAACACCCTGGGGGACTTCCTCCGATCGCGCCGGGCCCGGATCCAGCCGGAGGAGGTGGGGCTGTCCTCGCACGGCCGCCGCCGGGTGCAGGGCCTGCGCCGCGAGGAGGTGGCGCAGCTCGCCGGGGTCAGCGTCGACTACTACGTGCGGCTGGAGCAGGGCCGCGGCGGCAGTGCCTCGGACGCGGTGCTGGACGCGGTGGCCCGGGTGCTGCGGCTGGACGCGACGGAGGCGGCGCACCTGCGGTCGCTGACCCGCCCGCCCAAGGCCCCGGCGGCCCGGGCGCGGGGGCACCAGCAGGTCGAGCCGGGGACGCGCCTGCTGCTGGACCTGATGACGGGGGTGCCCGCCTTCGTCCTGGGCCGCCGGATGGACGTGCTGGCCTGGAACGCGCTCGGCGACGCGGTGAGCGGTTTCTCCTCCCGGCGGGACCTCGGGCCGCGCTCGGAGACCAATCCGAACGCCGCGCCCAACCAGGCCCGGCACGTGTTCCTGGACCCGGCCGCCCGCGACCACTACCGCCAGTGGGAGGCGGTCGCCGCCGAGACGGTCGCCTACCTGCGCCGGGACGCCGGGCTGCACCCCGCGGATCCGGCCCTGACCGCGCTGGTGGGCGAACTGTCGGTGCGCAGCGAGGAGTTCCGCCGGCTCTGGGCGGACCACCTGGTCCGGGAGAAGAGCAGCGGCAGCAAGCTCCTGGGGCACTTGCTGGTCGGCGAACTCGACTTCGGCTACCGGACCCTGGGCGTCAACGGCTCGCCGGACCAGGTGCTGGTCGTCTACACCGCCCCGCCGGACTCGCCCACCGCCCAGAAGCTGACCCTGCTGGCCAGCTGGACGGCCCCGGGCACGGCCCCGGGCACGGCCCCTTCCGGGGGTGCCGACGCGGTCCCTTCCCCAGCCGCCGACGCGGCTTCCCGCGCGGCCCACACCACCGCCACGGGCCCCGGGCCGGCCGCCGGGGCACCGGGCGCCTCCTCCTGAGGCATCCCGGTCCCGTCCTGAGGCATCCCGGTTCCGGCCGTCGTAGCCTTCGAACATGAGCGCCTGCGAAGACCTCGCTCTGGCCCCCCGGGACATCGAGCCCCTTCCGCCCACCGACGGCTGCGCCGAGTGCCTGGCCCAGGGCCGCCGGGACTGGGTCCACCTGCGGGTGTGCCTGGACTGCGGCCACATCGGCTGCTGCGACTTCTCGCCGCAACGGCACGCCACCGCGCACTTCCACAACACCTCCCACCCGGTGATCCGCTCGTACGAGGCGGGGGAGGACTGGCGCTGGTGCTTCGTCCACGAGGTCATGGGCTGATCAGTTCGGACGGCGGCCGGACGGCCCGGACGGCCCGGACGGTCGGGCGGAGGACGGTCGGGGGCGGACGGACGGCCGCGCGGTGGCAGCGGCGCCCGGTCCGGCTAAAATCCGGACAAGACGCCCATGCGGCCCTCCGGCCGGCATCCGTCCGGCCGCGGCCGCCGAAGGGAGGCCGACGATGACCAAGCGAATCCCGGGCAGCACCGCCAAGCTCCGCCAGGGCGCCCAGGCCCTGCTGGAGAGCCGGGGCATGGTGAGCACGCCCAGCCGCCTCGGACCGGAGCCGCGCGGCGCAACGATGTCCTCCTCCGGCGCCGGCCCGCTCCCCGCCCCCGGCGGCGCCTTCCGCCACGGCGGGCGCGACGCGGCACCCCCGGCGATGCACGCCGCCCCGTCGGCGCACGCGGAGCTCAAGGGGCACCGGCACCGCGGCGCGGAGAAGCACTCCGCCCACTGACCGCGCCGAGGCGCCGACGGGCGGCGGCGCCCGACCGCGTCCGGCGGTCCCGCGGGGGCGGCGCGACGGCTCCTGGAACCCGAGCCCGGCAGCCGCCCCTGACGGCCGGTCAGCGGCCGTTGTCGGTGCCGTGCGCTACGTTCCTGTCCGTACACCGGGAAGGCGCAGCACGACAGGGGTGACCATGGCCGAGGTGCTCACGGAGGAGCCGGTCGAGCTCCAGCTGGAGCGGTACCGCACGGAGTTGACGGGCTACTGCTACCGCATGCTCGGATCGGTCTTCGAGGCCGAGGACGCGGTGCAGGAGACCATGATCCGCGCCTGGCGCGGCCACCGCGGCTTCGAGGGGCGGTCCGCGCTGCGCTCCTGGCTGTACCGGATAGCCACCAACGTCTGCCTGGACGCGCTGAACGGCCGCAAGAACCGGGCCCGTCCGATGGACCTGGCCGGCCCGGTCACGGTGGCCACCGCGAGCGACGCCCAGCTGCCCGAGGTGACGTGGATCGGCCCCGCGCCGGACGGCCGGGTGCTCCCCGAGACGGGGGATCCGGCCGAGGTGGCCGCCCAGCGCGAGTCGGTGAAGCTGGCCTTCGTCGCCGCGCTGCAGCGCCTCGCGCCCCGGCAGCGGGCGGTGCTGATCCTGCGCGAAGTGCTCGGCTGGAAGGCCGCGGAGGTGGCCGAACTGCTCGGCGTGACGGTCGCCTCGGTCAACAGCGCACTGCAACGCGCCCGCGCCGTCCTCGCCTCGGACGCCTCGGCGGCCCGGCCGGCGCCCGCCCTGGACGCGGACCACCGGGCACTGCTGGACCGCTACGTCCGCGCCTTCGAGGCGTACGACATGGACGGCCTGGCCGCGCTGCTGCACGAGGACGTCACGCTCAACATGCCGCCGTTCGCGATGTGGCTGCGGGGGCAGGACGAGATCCGGGCGTGGATGCTGGGCCCGGGGCAGGGCTGCCGGGGTTCCCGGCTGCTCCCGGTGACGGCCAACGGCGGCCCGGCCTTCGCCCAGTACCGGCCGAGCCCGGCGGGCGGGCACGAGCCGTGGTCGCTGATCGTGCTGGAGGTGTCAGAGGGCCGGATCACCGGAGTCACCAACTTCCTGGACACGGACGTGCTCTTCCCCCTGTTCGGCCTCCCGCCCCGTCTCGACGCCGAGTAGTCCCGAGCGCCCGGCCGGCTCCGCGAGGCCTGGGAGATCTGCGAGGCCTGGGCGGTCTGCCAGGTCTGCCAGGTCTGGGAGGTCTGCGAGGCCCGCGGAGTCCAGCGGATCGGCCGCTCCCGGCAGCAGCGCCGAGAGCCCGGCGAACGCGAGCAGCTCCCGCAGCGGGCCGTCCGCGTTCACCAGCACCACGCCCACCCCGTGGCGGGCGGCGGCCGACCGCAGCCTGGCGAGCGCGTCGACGACGGCCAGGTCGGGGGCGGTCAGCGCGCCCAGGTCGCAGGTCAGTACGGCTTCTCCCGGAGTGGTCCTCATACCCGTTGGACCGTCCCGGCGGCGCCGACTCATCGGTCCGCCGCGGCTCGGTGCCGGACGCCCGGCGGCCGGGGCGGGTGGCAGAGTGGGAGCGACCGAACCCCACCTGCCCCAGGAGGAGCGCCGTGACGGCTGAGCCCTTGAAGTCCCGCGAGGAATGGCTGGCCTCGCTGCCCCGGGTCTACGCGGCGGCGGGCTGCCTGCTGCGGGACGAGTCCGGCCGGATCCTGATCGTGAAGGCCGGCTACCGGGAGCACTGGCAGTTCCCGGGCGGGACGATCGACCTGGGCGAGGGGCCGGTCCGGTGCGCCGAGCGGGAGTTGGAGGAGGAGACCGGCATCGTCCGGACGGCCGGAGACCTGCTGGCCATCTCCTGGACCCACCCCTCGGGTGAACTCGACCACCCGGCCGAGCACTTCATGTTCGACTTCGGCACCGTCCCGGACGGCACCCCCGTTACCGTCCCGGCCGGCGAACTGGACACCCACCGCTGGGCGCCCTTGGAGGAGGCCCTGGACCTGCTCGGCCCGGCCCGTTCGGCCCGGCTGCGGGCGGCCCTGGAAGCGGCCGAGGACGGCCGGGTCCGGATCGTCACCACCCACGTCTCCGGCTTCTAGGGGCGGGACCTCCAGTGCCCGGACCCGGCGCCCGGTTCCGTGCGCCGGTCCGGGCCCGGATCGTCACCACCCAGGTAGGTGAAAACACCCTGACACCTCCCGGGTAGCGGACCGTTTCCGCTGGTCAGACCGAGGCCCGTCATGTCGACGGCCACGCTCACACGCCCCGCCCGGAAGCCCTGGCTCTCGCTACGCCTCCGGCGGCACGCTGTAGCGACTCAGGACGTCTTCTGCCGTGGACTTGTCCAGTAGGCGGAGCTCCCAAGGCCCAGTGTTGACGTCGAACTCCTTGCCGAAGCCAACCCACTTACCGGCCATGCGGCGCCCGGTCGGATCGACCAGCAGTTGAATGGCGCCGTGGTACCTGGCCCCCTGGTAATAGCCGTCCTGTGCCGTCTGCTCCACCCACGAGCCCGTTACGACGTTCCGATCCACAGTGAGATCGAACGACAGCGGCGAGTCCGGATTGGACGACGCGCCGGGGAGGGACCGCCCTGTGATCCGGTTCCCGTTCTGGGACAGCACGACGTGGTGCAGGCCGGTGAACGTGTTCTCCCGGCTGCTGCTGAAGAACTCGTAGTGGCTGATCCAGACCCCCGAGTAGTCCTCACCCGTGGGGGCGGGCGCAGCCTGCACGGGCACGCCCGGTTCGTTGCTGCTCACGTCATGACCTCCCGCGCCGTCCACGCTGACCCTTGGCGGTAGCTGTGGTGAGTCGAAACCGAGACGGTCCACGGAGAGCTGGGTGACCGCCTCAAGGGCTCGAACGTACACCGGGCGGGGAAACCTGACGTCTCCCGACTCCCAGCGCTGCACGAGGCGCTTGCTTGCGTCATTGGGTTCTCCCTGGGCGTCCCCTGCTGCCCTCAGGCGCTTCGCGAACTCGTCTTGGCTGAGGCGAAGTCCAAGGCGTACGGACCGCAGGGTCTCGTTCGGCGTCGTCATGAGGTTCACCATAGGACTGACTTCCTCTGAACGACACCGAAATGACGCCTTGCCACGACACCGAAGGGACGCCCCAGCGGCGTCGCAATGGTCTGTCCTCTCAGGGCACCATCAAGCCCTCCAACAGCGTGGAGGAGCACCGGTGGTGAAGCGCAGAACAGCTCAAGCAGAGGTAATCAGCCTCGGGGCCGAGAGCTGCCGCGACGTCTGCCCGTGTGGCGCGCTGATCCGGCCCGATCCGCCGGGATCGGACGGCATCCTCACGTGGCAGTGCACGTGTCGGCGGTTTGGCTACTTGCTGCCGCTGGACTACGTTCCGACACACCGGAGCGACGACCGCGCTCAGGTCTGTGGCCGGAAGCGCACCCGGACCGGCGCCACGCCGGTGGCCGCGTGATCGGGCGGTCCCGGTGTCGACTCTGGCTCCATCGGATCAGACACCCGGTAGTCACGGCTCAGATGCTCTGGGGCCTGCACGTCCAGTTCATGTGGCCGGTAACGATGGTCAGCCCGAGGCGACGACGGATCGTCCATGACGAACGCGTCTACGGGCGACGCCTGGCGCTTCGCGCGGAGCTTGACCGGCAACGGCTGAGGCTGACAGAGAAGCCCGCTGAGTAACCCCTACAGGCTCCCGTCCCGCCTGGCGCTCGCTGGCTGGGACGGGCCGCAACACCCCGAAGGGTGCGGCACCCGCCGTACCAAACATCGGAAGGAGGACGTTCATGAGCGAGTCCCTGAACTTCAACCCAGCGTCGCACCCCGGCCTGGAGTGGTCGGTGGCCATGCAGAGCCAGCTGGACGACCAGGTCCAGTGCTTCGCCGTCGCGGACGCCGGCAACGGCCGGGTGGCCATCGCCAACATCGACAACGAGAGCGCCGTGATCACCGGTACCGCCGGTGAGCTGCGGAAGCTCAAGGCCGCCTTCGCCGCCGGGCAGTACGACCACCTGATCGGCGCCTGACACACCAGCAAGCAAGCGAGAGCGACCGCCCCATCTCGAGTGGGGCGGTCGCCCTTTCTCCACCCTACGAGAACGGAGAGCCACCGTGCAGACTGCACTCTCCAGGCTGGTCACCGACCCGTCCGCCTTCCGGGCTGCGTGGCCTTCGGTGCCCACGGTGTACGACCGGGACGCCGCAGATCTTCAACTCCTCGCCACCCGCCAAGCGGCGCGTGAAATCCTGGCCAACCCGGATATCCGCCCCTACTCCTTCGGCATGGTCCGGAGCGGCGTTCTGACCGCCGAACGGGCGTCCGCCGACCACCCCACAGACACGCTCGTCTGCAACGGGTTGCACCAGAGCTACCCGCCGATCGTGGCGTTCTGCAAGGAACTTGCCGCGCAGCTGGGACACCCGATCACCGGGAACCTCTACCTCACTCCCGCTGGGGAGGCGCGCGGATTCGGCTGGCACTGGGACTGCCATCACGTCTTCCTCGCCCAGACCGAAGGCGCCAAACTGTGGCAGCTCTTCCGACCGACGTTCGTGGACCCGTTGGAACACCGACACCACAACTGGTCCAAGATCGGGTTCGACCCGGAAGACAAGGTGCGCTTCGAGACGACGGACCCGGACTATGAGTTCAACCTGACGGCGGGGCAAGTCCTTTTCATCCCGCGCGGATGGGTCCACGCCGGTCGAACCAGCGATCGACACAGTCTCCACATCACGTTCGGCGTGCAACTCCTTACTGAACACTGGGCGTTGACGAAGATGCTGGAGGCTGGCGGGGAGTCGGTGGAACTGCGCGGCGCCTTGCCGCCGGATCTTGCGGGCAGTGACTTCGAAGCTCTCGCGGAGCACCTTCGTTCGACGCTGGTGAAGTGGCTGCTCGGTCAGCCGGCGGAGGAACTGGTCATGCGGGTCCGATCCGCGCAACGGATGTCGATCTACCACGGGACGCCGCAGTAGGGGTGCTGGGGAACACTGTCGGGATGAGCGCGGATCGGGCTACCAGCGGCAGGCACCGACGGATGTGCCAATGGGGCGGGTGTCAGAACTACGCCAACCTGCGGGACCTCGACACCGCGCGCGACTTCTGCCTTGGCTGTGCTCTTGCGATGTTGTACGCGGCGCAAGATCCGATCACCGACTACATCGAGTTCGACGGGGACGAGTACGCCAAAGCATTGGAGGAGCGGGCACCCTTCGCCTTACTGGGGTGGCCCTTACCGCCGAACGGTGTTGGCCACTAGCCTCTGATGCACGGCGAGGGAGAGGTGAGGACCCGTGCTCGAACCCGACGACGAAACCGTGTCTGAGTGGTACGCCGCTCGGAGTGATCGACACCGGCCGCCGGGTACGCGGGACGCCATGGTCCTGGATCCTGAGGTCCGGAACGGTCTCCTCTTCCAGGACACGCCCCGCCTGGTGGTCGAGTGGGACGGGGCGGAGTGGCAGCCGGTTGGCGTGGCCGCGAACTACTCGGAGGCGTACGCGGTCATCGTCCGGCGGGGTTCCGAATCCGTTCCGCCGCAAGCCGACACCCCTGTTGCTCTGCTCCGAAAGGGCACAGGGCGACACCGTAAGAGCTAAGAACAGCAGGCACACGGGGCTGACAGGCTGGGCTACTTCGTGCGGTCGATGACGAAGCTCCCCATGCCGGTCTCGGTCCGGATCAACCCGTCCTTGCGAAGTGCCGTTGTGACCTTCTGGACGGTCGCACGAGCCACGCCGAAGTCCCGTTCGAGCTGCACTGCCGAAATCAGGTGGCCGGGCGGGTACTCGCCGTTCTCGATCTTTCGGGCGATCTCGTCGCGGATCTGCTTCCACTTGGGGCGGGTCGGGTCGAACTCCATGCCATGAAGGTAGCCGCCGACAACCATCAGCGGGGTGCGGTGGTCGGGGTACAGGGGGTCCGGCACGCCCGGAACCTCCAGGGCCGGATTTGGCGGCGGATCCGTGTCCTGGCCCCGAGTCGCCGTGCCCCGGGCGGGAGTTCCGCCCGGGGCGCGGCGCCTGGGCCGGACCGAGGGTGGTCCGCAACCCGCTGTACCGGGGCCTGCCCTCAACCCCGCTGCGCCGGGCCTGGTCCTCAATCCCGCTGCTGGGGTTCCGCGTTCCGGGCGGCGATGAGGGCGGTGATGGCCTCCGAGACGAAGGTCTCCACCTCGGCCTTGTCCACGTTCAGGCCGGCGAGGACGCCCTCGCCGTTGTCCTGCTCCAGCAGGGCGAGCAGGATGTGCTCGGTGCCGACGTAGTTGTGTCCGAGCTTGAGCGCCGCGCGGAAGGTGAGCTCCAGGACCTTCTTGCTCCCGGTGTCGAACGGGATCAGGGCGGGCAGCTCCCCGGCGGAGGCCGGCAGGGCGGCAGTGGCGGCCGCCCCCAGGGCCTCCGGGGTGACGCCCTGGGCGGCGAGCGCCTTCATGGCGATGCCCTCCGGCTCGGCGCGCAGGCCCAGCAGCAGGTGCTCGGTGGTGATCTCGGCGTTGCCCGCCTTCCTGGCCTCCTCCTGCGAGGCCACCACGACGCTGCGGGCCCGGGGGGTGAAGCGGCTGAACCCCTGGCTGGGGTCGAGGTCGTTCGGGGTGCCCGGGTCCTTGGGGACGAAACGCTTCTGGGCGGCCTGCTTGCTGACGCCCATGCTGCGGCCGATGTCGGTCCAGGACGCGCCGGAGCGGCGGGCCTGGTCGACGAAGTGGCCGATCAGGTGGTCGGCGAGGTCGCCGAGGTGGTCGGCGGCGATGACCGCGTCGGACAGCTGGTCGAGCGCGTCGGTGTGGACCTTCTTGATCGCGGCGATCAGGTCGTCGAGGCGCAGCGGAGTGGTGTTGGGAACGACGGGATTCTCCATGCGTCAACCGTAGGTTGTCGATCCCCGCATCGTCAACCATCGGTTGACGCTACCACCCGGTAACGTCCTCGGACCGCTGGCGGCCCGGCAGCAGCCGGGCCCGGACGGCGGCGATCGCGGCGGGGGAGACCCCGGCCGCCAGCAGGTAGCCCGCCGGGTCGAGCCCGTCGAGCGTCGACTCCAGCACGGCCTCGGCGGTCGTTCCGGCCTCGGCCAGCACCGCGTCGATCCGGTGGTAGGGGTCGGGCAGCCCGAGCATCCCGTAGAGCGGTCGGACGTTCGGGCCGCTGAGCAGGTAGTCCTCGATGATCGCGGCCCGGTCGACACCGGCCAGGGCGAGCAGCAGCAGGGCGGCCAGGCCGGTGCGGTCGCGACCGGCGCCGCAGTGCACCACCAGCCCGCCGGGGCGGGCTCCGGCGATCGCGGTGACCAGCGCGGCGGCGGCGTGCGGGCAGTGGTCCAGGTACGGGCGCAGGGCCAGCGGGGTGCCGTCCAGCCGGCCATAGGTCCGCCACCAGGCGGAGCCGGCCAGCGCGTCCAGCGGGACGCGGACCAGGTCGACGTCCTCGGGGAGCGGGAGGAGCGGCCGGTACTCCTCGTCGTCGCGCAGGTCGACCACGGTGCGGACCCCGTGGTCGAGGAGGGCGTCCCAGCCCTCGCGGGTGAGGCGGTCCAGGTTGTCCGCCCGGACTATCGCGCCGCGGGCGGTCAGCCGGCCGGAGGCGGTGGGCAGGCCGCCCAGGTCGCGGACGTTCAGGCAGCCGTCCCAGTCGAGGGTGCGGTCCTCGGTGGTGCTCAGCGCGTTCGTCCGCATGGTGGGGCTCCCCGGGTCGGTCGTCTCGGGGGGTCCCGTTACCCCCTCGTTATAAGGACTCCGGGGAGATCCCGATGGTTCCTGGCTGTTCGAACCCCCGGCACCGGCGGTTCACGCGGCGGTCGGGTGCTCGGCCTCGGCGCCGACCAGCTTCTCGATCGGCTCGACCGCGATCTGGCCGAGCATCGAGCCGGCCGCGATCGCGGCGATCAGGAACACGGTGGACAGCCAGGCCATGGTCGAGACCGGCAGGGTGAAGGCGCCGACCACCCGGGCCGCGCACTCGGCCAGCAGCGCGGTGCCCCAGATCCCGGCGAACACCCGCTCGTGCCGGCGGAAGGCCCGCGAGCCGGCCGCCCGGCCCTCGACCAGCCGCTGCCAGGCGGCGGCGCGGTCCCGCCTGCCCTTGGTCACGAAGGGCATCAGCACCGGCGTCATCACCGGTCGGCCGACCAGCGCCGAGACCAGGATCGCCAGCGCCACGGTGCCGCTCAGCGCGCCGTCCTTGGCGATCATCAGTCGGGCGTCGCCGGTGACGAAGGTCAGCGCCAGGCCCGCCAGGTTGACCACCAGCATCAGCGCGGCCCAGAGGTTGAGCCTGCGCTCGTTCAGCAGCCCGAGGACCGTCCGGGCGGCCGGGAAGGCACTGCTCCAGGCCAGCGCGGCGAACTCGCTCAGACCGAAGGTCGAGTGCAGCACGTAGTACCCGGCCATCGGGGCGGCCACGTCGAGCGCCAGCGGGCGGAGACCGGAGAGCAGCGGGTTCGGCGCCTCGGCGTGCGCGGCGCCCGTCGCGGGAGCGGAAGTCGTGGCGGCGCTGACGCTCTGGCTGCTCATGGTGGGTTCCTCCCCGTCCGGTGCCGCGGGCCCCTGCCCTCGGCGTGCCGCCAGTCTTTCCGTCCGGCCCCCCGCCGCAGCAGTGCCGTCCGTTGCGGGATCCGCATGACAGTTGTCACGGCGCGCCCCGTGACACCGCCTCCGACCTGCGGGGACCGGCCCAGGACCGCCGGGAGCGCCGCCGGCGGCCCGCCCCGGGCGGCCCGGACCCGCGACCGGCGCCGACCCGGTTCCCCGGATGACGCATGATGGGGCGGGTGCAGAGTGCAGAAGGCCCCGGAGCGGGCACCGGCAGCCCCCTCGGCCGGCCCGGACCAGTCCCAGCAGCCGGCCCCCCACCGGGCCCGGCCCCCGCGCCCGATCTGACCGAGGCGGTCCGCGCCGCCCAGGACGGGGACGAGGAGGCGTTCCGGCTGCTGTTCCGGACCGTCCAGCCGGGCCTGCTGCGCTACCTGCGGGTGCTGGTCGGCGGACGGCCCGAGGACGTGCAGGACGCCGAGGACATCGCCTCCGAGGCCTGGCTGCAGATCGCCCGCGACCTGCGCGGCTTCTCCGGCGACGGGGACGGCTTCCGCGGCTGGGCCGCCACCATCGCCCGCAACCGCGCCCTGGACCACCTGCGCGCCCGGCGCCGCCGCCCGGTCGCCGACCTGCCCGTCGAGTACCTGGCCGAGCTCGCGTCCGGCGACGACACCGCGGGCGCCGCGCTCACCACCGTGGGCACCGCCGACGCCCTGGCGCTGATCTCCCGGCTGCCGCGCGACCAGGCCGAGGCGGTGCTGCTGAGAGTGGTCATGGAACTCGACGCCGAGAGCGCCGCCCGGGTGCTCGGCAAACGGGCCGGCAGCGTCCGGATGGCCGCCCACCGCGGGCTGCGGCGACTGGCCAAGCTGCTGGACCACCCCTCCTCCGGGGCCGGGATCCCCGCCGCCCGCAGCGCCGAACCGGGGGCCGGGGACCGGCCGCCGGGCCCGCCGCAGGAACCCGCGGAAAAAAGTTCTCCGCAGGGTGTGACAGAACGCCGGGCCGCGACGCTGAAGGACATGAGATGAGCACCAACCGATCCCGCCGGATCGACCGTGACACCGCCGAGCAGCTGCTCAGTGGTGCCGTGGGCGGCCCGTCGGCCGGGCAGGACGCCTCGCTCACCGGACCGGACGGTCCCGGGCACGTCGCCCGGGTGCTGGCCGCGGCCGCCGCCCCGGCGTCGGCAGCGGAACTGGCCGGGGAGGAGGCCGCCCTGGCCGCGTTCCGGAAGGCGAGTCTCGCGCCCGACCCCGTCGTGACCCCCGTCCGGAGACGATCCATGGCAACCGCCGCGCTGGCCAGGGCCTTCAGCACGAAGGCCGCTGCCGCCGTGCTCGGGGCCACCGCGCTGTGCGGGGTCGCGGTCGCCGCCGGTACCGGAAACCTGCCGTCCCCGCTGGGCGGCGGCCCGTCCGAGCCGCAGCGTCCGCCGACCGTCCCGGGCGGCTCGTCCGGCAGCTCCCCGGGCGCGCCCCACTCCGGCGCGGCCGGCACCCGACCCGCGGCGCCGTTCGAGTCCGCCCGGCCGTCCGGCACCGCCTCTGGCGGCCCGCAGACGGCGGCTCCGGGCACGACCGGCACCGGCGAGCACGGCGCCCGGCCCTCCCTGCCGCCCGCGCTGGTCCCGCTCTGCCAGGGCTTCACGGACCGCACGGACAAGGGCGAGCACCCGCGCCAGCTGGCCGCCGACCCGCTCTTCGCCCCGCTCGTCGCGGCGGCCGGCGGAGCGGACGGCGTGGCCGGCTACTGCGACGGCACGTCCGGCAGCCAGGGCGCCACGGCACAGCCGAGCACCCCCGCCCGTACCTCGCCCGCGACGGACGGCGGCAAGAACGGCGGGGACAACGGCAAGTCCAACGCCAACGGCGGCTCGAACGGCAACGCCAACGGCGGTTCGAACGCCAACGGCGGCGGCACCAACGGCCAGGACGGCGGCGGTGGCCGCACGAAACCCGGCAAGAACGGCGTGACCGCACCGACCCCACCGGCCCCACCCACCCCGCCGGACATCCGTCCGAGCAGGACCGTCCCCTCCGAGGACGAGCAGTCGACCCGGAGGTGACCCCCAGAACTCCGGGTGGGCGGCGAGCGACTCCCCCCGGGCTCGCCGCCCACCCGGATCGCACCACCACCCGCACCACCCGCAGGACGCACAACCACCCGAAGACCCCGGGTGGCCGGTCGGCTCCCCCGTGCCCACCGTCCACCCGGCCGGCCCGACCGGCCCGAGCGGCGCCCACCCCGTACGCGCCGCCGGCTCGATCGGCCCGGAACCGTGGGGCCCCCCCCCCCCCCCGCCCGGGGGGGCGCCCCCCCCCCCCCCGGGGGCCGGGGGCCCCCCCCCCCCCCCCCCCCCCCCCCCCCGCCCCCCGGCCCGCCCCGCCGGCCCCGCGCGCCCCCCCCCCCCCCCCCGCCGCGGGGGGGCGGGCCCCGCCCCCGCCCCCCCCCCCCCCCGGCGGGGGGGGGGGCCCCCACCCCCGCGCCGGCGGCCGGGGGACCGCTGCCCGGTCCCCCGTCCGCCCCCGGCGCCCCACCCTGCACCGCCCGGCCCCGCACCACCCCCAGCCCCCGGAGCGGCCGCCCCCGCACCCGCCTCCGCACCCGCCCTCCCGAGAGCCCCACCCCGCCCCGGCGCCCCCCGCCCCGCCCCACGGCTATCGTGCACAGGTGCACCCGGCGCCCCGGACCCCCGGCCGCCGCACACGAGGGGAGCTGCAGGTGATCGGACGGGCGCTGAACGGGCGTTACGAACTGGTCGGGATACTCGGCGTCGGCGGCATGGCCACCGTCTGGCGCGGCGTCGACCACGTGCTGGGCCGTCAGGTGGCCGTCAAGGTCCTCAACGGAGGCCTCGCCGACGACCCCCGCTTCGCCGAGCGCTTCAGCCGGGAGGCGCAGCACGCCGCGATGCTGGTGCACCCGAGGATCGTCATGGTCTTCGACTCCGGCGTGGACCAGGGCACCCCGTTCATCGTCATGGAGCTGGTCCAGGGCCGCTCGCTGGCCGCCGTCCTGGCCGATCAGCCGCAGCTGCCGGTGGAACGCGCGGTCGGCATCGCGGCGGCCGTCTGCGAGGCGCTGGTGGTCGCGCACGGCGCCGGGCTGGTGCACCGGGACATCAAGCCCGGGAACATCATGATCACCGACGACGGCGGGGTGAAGGTCGTCGACTTCGGCATCGCCCGCGCCGGGTCCTCCGGCAACCTGACCCAGACCGCGAGCGTGCTCGGCACGGCCGCCTACCTGTCCCCCGAGCAGGCCACCGCCTCCGCCCTGGACGGCCGCACGGACCTCTACGCCGTCGGCTGCGTGCTGACCGAGATGCTCACCGGCGAGACCCCGTTCACCGCCGAGACCCCGGTGGCGATCGCCTTCAAGCACGTCAGCGAGCAGGCTCTGCCCCCGTCCGTACGGCGCCCCGGCCTGCCGCCGGCCCTGGACGCGGCCGTGCTGCGCCTGCTCGCCAAGGACCCGGCGGACCGCCCGGCCGACGCCGCCGCGGCGCGCGCCGAGCTGCTGGCCACCGTGCCGGGCCTGGCGGTCGGAGACCCGACGGCGGAACTCCTCGCCGCGTCCGCCTCCGCCTCCTCCGCCACCCAGCTGCTCCCGCCGGTCACCGCGGCCCCCGACCACCCGCACGCGAACCCGGACCAGCAGCACACCACCCTCCTCCCACCCCAGCCGCCCCGCTCCGCTCCCGCCGCCACCTCCGTGATGGCTCCCGTCCCGCCCGGCCCGACCACCCCCGGCCCGACCACCCTCGGCCCGACCGCCCCCGGCCCCGCCGCCGCGCACCCGTCCTCCGGCCACGCCTCCTCCGCCCCCGCCCGGAACCGCCGTAGGAAGCCCCTGGTCATCGGCGCCCTCGGCATCGCCGGGCTGGCGGGGATCACCGCTCTGGCCGTCGCCGCCTTCGACGAGCCGGCCGGCAACGCCGCCGCTCCCAAGGCCCCGCCCGCCGCCACCGCCTCCAAGGCGGCCACCTCGCCCACCGCCGCGTCGACCGCCGGTGCCGCGTCGACGGCGGCTCCCGGCTCGGCGGCGCCCACCACTCCCGCGCCGCCGAACGCCTCCCCGGCCGTGCCCCGCAACCAGCCCGCGGAACTGCAGCTCCAGTCCTTCCGCCAGGCGGTCGCCCAGGCGCAGATCACCAAGGAGCGGGACCGCCAGGCGGAGCTGCTGCGGATCCTCGACGGGGCCGCTGCCAGCCTCAACGAGGGCAACCCGGACGAGGCCGCCCAGCAGCTCAGGGGCGCCCAGAAGGTGATCAAGGACATGGGGAAGAGGCACGCCGTCGACGCCCCCACCTACGCCAACTGGAACGCCCGCCTCTCCGCCCTGTTCGCCACTCTCCACGCCGCCGCGAACCTCCAGGACGACTGAGGCCGCTGACGTTGCGCCAGAATGGGCTCATGCTGACGATCGGTTCCCTCGTCCTCGGTGTCTCCGACATGACGCGCGCCGTCGCCTTCTGGACGGCCGCCCTGGGCCTCGTCCCGCGCGGCGGGGTGGTGGAGGAGCGCTGGACGGTCCTGGTGCCCGCGGAGGGCGGCGGCGGGGTGCAACTGGCCCTCGGTCTCAGCGAGTCGCCCGTCCAGTCGCACCCGCGGGTCCACCTGGACCTCTACGCCGAGGACGCCGCCGACCAGGCCGCCGAGGTCGAGCGCCTGGTCGCCCTGGGCGCCGAGCGGGTCGACTGGGACCGCTACCCCGAGGACCCGGACTTCGTGGTCCTCGCCGACCCCGAGGGCAACCGCTTCTGCGTGATCGACGCCGGTCGCTCCTGACGCGTTGTCCACAGCCTGTGGACAACGCCGGCCGCACCTCCGGCCCGGACACCTGCCCCCTGCCCCCGGCTCCCTGCCCCCGGCCTCACGGTTTCCGCCGCACCCGGCTCTCCACGCCCGCCCGGATCGTCCGGGACAGCGTCCCGGCCGCGGCCGCGAGGAAGACGAAGTTGTAGCCGATCTGCAGGATCACCACCAGCCGCGGCGCCTGCCCGGCCGGCGTGATGTCGCCGTAGCCGACGGTGGCCAGGGTGACGACGGTGAAGTAGAGCGCGTCGAGCCGGGTGTCCATCCCCGCGAACTCGCCGGGCCGGGCGGCGAGCACGTAGTAGGCGGCGGAGAAGACGGTCATCGCCAGGAAGATCAGGAAGGCCAGCCAGGCGACCGGCCGCCTCGCCCGCCCCTGCAGCACGGCCGTGATCTTCGCCAGCAGCAGCCAGCTCAACCCGGTCAGCGCGGCCCCGAACACCAGCCAGCTGAGCACCGGCCGCTGCTGGCCGAGGAGGCGCAGCGGCAGCGTGAAGTAGGCGACCATCAGGACGGTGCAGGCGCCCAGCAGCCAGACGGCGGCGGCCGGGGTGGCGTGCGGCGGCGGGTTCTCGGACATCCCGCCCAGCTTGCCGCCGCGGCGCCCCGGGCGCCCGTCGGCGCCCCCGAACGGGTCAGGCCGCCCGCCCCCGGGCGGTCAGCCCCTCGGTGCGGACGGCCCCGGGCACGCGCAGAGCCCCCGACGGGAGATCCGTCGGGGGCTCTGCGGGACGTCGGACGACTCAGGCGGTCGTCTCGGGACGCTTCGCGTCGGTCGACTCGGTGGCCTTCGTCACGTTGGTCGGCGTGACGGCCGGACGGTCGGCGGTGCTCTGCGCGGTGCCGGCCTCCGTCGACGGGTCGTCCTCCCGCATCGCCTTGGTCTCCGCCTTCAGAATGCGCATCGACTTGCCGAGGCCGCGGGCCATCTCCGGCAGCTTCTTCGACCCGAACAGCAGGATGACGACCGCCAGCACCACGAAGATGTGCCAGGGCTCAAGACCGTTCCGCAGCATCCCTGGCCACCGGTCCCTTCTTGTCTAGAGTCACGGAGGGCGCTAGCGCCCATGCTCGCCAGTATGCCTGGCCCTGACGGCGAACGGATACACCGGCCGGGAAACGCTGGCCGAAAACCAGGTGCCACCTGGGCGGAGCGGCGGTGCTGGTCCTGCGTGCCCCGGTGGGCGGCGTCCCGCCCCGACTCGCCCCGGGACCTACCCCCGACTCGCCTCGGGACCCGGCCCCGTCTCACCCCGAGACCGGCCCCGTCTCACCCCGACCGCCGCGCCAGCAGGTACCCGCGCCGGGTGGGCGCCTCCTCGGGCAGGCCCTCCCGCTCCAGCCGCGCCTCGATCCCGAACCCGGCCTCGACGAGGCGGCCGGCGACGGCGTCGGTCTCCAGGAAGTGGAAGTCCACGTCGACCCGGTGGCCCCACCACTCCTCCATCCGCCGCACCTCGTCGCCCAGGTGGAAGGAGACCAGCAGCACCCCGCCGGGCCGCAGCACCCGCCGCATCTCGACGAAGGCGGGCAGGAGTTCCTCCGCCTCCAGGTGGATCACCGAGTAGAGCGCCACCGCGGCCGCGAACTCCACGTCGGCGGCGGGCAGCGCCAGCAGGTCGCCGACCCGGAACTCGGCCTTCGGCTGCTCCCGCCGGGCCAGCTCGACCATCCGCGGCGACAGGTCGACCCCCACCACCGAGGCCCCCTGCCCGGTCAGCCACCCCGTCACGTGCCCGGGCCCGCAGCCCAGGTCGGCGATCAGCCCGCCGGCCGCCTCCTCCACGAGGGCCCCGAGCAGGGCCCGGTCCACCACCTTGTACGCCAACTCACCCCCGATCCGCCCCAGGTACTCCTCCGCCACCGCGTCGTAACTCCCGCGCACCCGCCCGTGACCGGTCACCATGCCCCCACCCTGGCACGGCCCTCCCGACCCGGACCACCCCCCGCGGATGCCTCACCCCCGGCCGCGGCCCGGCCCCGTTCCAGTGCCGAGCGCCGGCCCGAGCGCCGCCCGGAGGGATGGACGACCGGTTCGTCCGGGCCATGAGGGCTCGGAGCGGTCCGTCTCCCGGGAGGAGATGGCGGCGATGCTCCGGGACCACCACGGCTGACCGCGATGGGGGCGTCACACGGTTCGGCCCGCCCGCACGGGGGCTCCCCGAGCTGCCCCGGCCGGATGCGGTACGGACCCTCCACCGCCTCACCGGGCTGCAGCGTGCCCCGGACCACGGCGCCATGTCGATGCTCGACGTCGAGCGGAACCCCGGGCGGGCGGGGACGGCGGAGAGCCCCCGCCCGGGTGGGCGGGGGTCTCGATGACGCGCGGGGATCGGGGCCGTCCGGCCCGTCGGCGCGGAGCCGTCCGGGCCCGGCGGCCGGTCAGACGGTCACGGCCTCGGCCTCGGGGGCCGCGGCCGCCTGGGTGGCCGGCAGGTGGCGGAGGAGCCGGTAGGCGAGCAGCGCGGCGCCGAGGGCGGTGACCAGGCCGACGACGGCGGCGACGTGGAGGCCGTCGGTGAAGGCGGTGCAAGGCGGTCTCCAGGAGGTCGCCGCCCAGCCGTCCGGGCAGGTGGGCCGCGACGGAGACGGCGCCGCCGAGGGTGTCCCGGGCCGCGTCGGCGGCCTGGCCGTCCACGCCCGCCGGGAGGGCGCCGTCCAGCTGGTGGCGGTAGACGGCGGCGCCCGCCGCGCCGAGCAGGGCGATGCCGAGCGAGCTGCCGAGTTCGACGGCGGTCTCGGAGGTGGCCGAGGCGGCGCCGGCCTGCTCGGCCGGGGCGGCGGAGACGACCATCTCGGCGGTCATCGTCATGGTCCCGACCGTTCCGGCGGCCAGGACGCCGGCCGCGGTGAGGATGAGCGCGAGGGGGGAGTGCGCGCCGACCCGGGTCATCATCGCGAAGCCCGTCGCGCCGACCAGGAAGCCGCCGCCCATCAGCACCGCCGGACGGACCTTGCCGGCCAGCGCCGCCCCGAGCCCGACGGCCGCGCCGACGCCGACGCTCGGCACCAGCGACCAGAGCGAGGCGGTGAACGGGCTCATGCCCTTGACCAGTTGCAGGTACTGCGAGGTGAAGAGGGCGAAGCCCATCATGGCGAACATCGCGACGGTGTTGACGCTGATCGCCCCGCTGAAGGTGCGGATCCGGAACAGGCCGAGGTCGATCAGCGGGCTGGCGGCGGTGCGCTGGCGCCACACGAACGCGCCCGCCAGCAGCAGCCCGGCGGCGACGGCGAGGGCGGGCGGCATGCTCCAGCCGTCCACGGCGAGGGTCTTGATCCCGTAGACCAGCGGCAGGATCGCGGCCAGCGACAGCGCGGCGCCGGGCAGGTCGAAGCGGCCGGTGGGGGCGGTGTTGCGGTACTCGGGCAGCAGGACGGGGGCGGCCAGCAGGAGCAGGACCATCACCGGGACGGCGACCAGGAAGGCCGAGCCCCACCAGAAGTGGTCGAGCAGCAGCCCGCCGACAACCGGGCCGAGGGTCGCCCCGGCGGTGAGCACGCCGCCCCAGGCGCCGAGGGCGGCCTGCCGCTGCTTGGGGTCGTGGAAGGTGTTGCGGATCAGCGCGAGGGTCGAGGGCATCACGGTGGCCCCGGCGGCACCGAGCACGGCGCGCGCGGCGATCAGCTGTTCGGCGCTGCCGGACCAGGCGGCGAGGAGCGAGGCGCCGGCGAAGCCGGCCGCGCCGATCATCAGCAGTCGGCGGCGGCCGATCCGGTCGCCCAGCGCGCCCATGGTGATGAGCAGCCCGGCCAGCAGGAACGAGTACATGTCCATGATCCACAGCTGTTGGGTGCCGCTCGGCGCCAGCGTGGTGGAGATGTAGGGGACGGCGAAGAACAGCACGCCCATGTCCATGGAGAGCACGAGGGTCGGGAGCAGGAGGACGGCCAGGCCGATCCATTCGCGACGGCCTGCGCGGCCGGTGGTTGCGGTCATGGGGAAGACGGTACGGGCGTGTCAGACGCCTGTCTAGTACATATGTGTAAAACGATAGTCCGAGACGGCCGTGCAAGACATCTGTGCAGGCGTTCCGTAGGATCACTGGCATGGGAAACCGCGAAGACCTGATGGCCGGCGCCAAGCGCTGCCTGTACGAGAAGGGCTACGGGCGCACCACCGCCCGGGACATCGCCACCGCCTCGGGCGTCAGCCTGGCCGCCATCGGCTACCACTTCGGCTCCAAGGACGCCCTGCTGAACGCCGCGATGATCGAGGCGATCGGTGACCTGGGAGCGAGCCTGGGCGCGGTGGTCGCCGCCGCCAACCGGAGCTCCGACGACCCGGAGGAGCGCTTCGCCGCGGCCTGGGAGGGGCTCAAGGGCGTCTTCGTCGAGCACCGGGGCCTCTGGGCGGCGCAGTTCGAGGCGCTCGCCCAGGCCGGTCAGGAGCCCGAACTCGCGCAGGCCTTCGCGGAGGCGCAGAAGGACGGCCGGCTCGGCCTCGCCGCCCTGTTCCAGGGGGTGCCCGAGGTGCCGGACACCGAGGAGGAGCTCGCCCGCGGCACCTTCTACCAGATCCTGCTGGCCGGATACGCCGCCCAGTGGCTCGCCGCGCCCGAACTGGTCCCCAGCGGCCGGGAGTTCCTCCGCGGGCTCCGGCTGGTCAGCGGCAGCGTGCTGGGCACCGCCGCCCCCTGACGGCCGGTGCCGCTCCCGGTCGGCCGCCACGCGCCGTGGCGGCCGCCGTCACGCCGTGACGGCCGTCAGCAGCACCACCGAGTCGACGTGGGCGAGCAGCCCGTGCCGCTCCTGCGGGACGGGCTCCAGCTCCCCGACGGACAACTCCGTCCGCCGCCCTGCGATGGTCAGCGACACCCGGCCGCGCAACACCTGGACGCTGCCGGCGGTGGGCGGGGTGTGCTCGTCCAGCGCGGTGCCGGCCGTCATCGCGATCACCGTCTGCCGCAGCACGCCGTCGTGCAGCACCAGATGGGCGCTGCGTCCGTGCGGGCTCTCGGCCGCCAGGGCGGCGTGCTCCGCGGTGAGCTGTTCGAGATCGGGCATCGCTCCTCCTCGCCTGTGCCCAGGGTCGCGGACGCGCTCCCGAACCGCACCCGGAGGGCCCGCGATGGCGCACCCGAGGTGCACCCGCCGCCGACTGCCCCCATCGTGGAGGCATGGTGACCAACCGGAGAATCCTCAGCGAGGTACGGGTCAACCGCTCGATGCTGGCCGGCGGCATGGTGCTCACCGCCATCGGCTCGGTGCTCGGCGCGGCCGGGGCGGCGATGGTGTGCGCGGCGCTGCTCACCGCCGGCCGCAAGTGGGTGCGCAGCCTGGAGACCCCGCCGGCCGCACTCGCCCAGCGGGCCCTGCGTGATGTCAAGACGGCCTCCGCGGCGGGCTGGGAGGCCTGGCGTGCGGAGCACAGCTCACCCAACTGAGCACGGCTCACCCGTCCGAGCACCGCTCACCCAACTGAGCGCGGCTCGCCCGTCCGAGCACCGCTCACCGTGCGCACGGCCCCACGGGTCGCGGCCGCCCCGGCGCTTCCGGGGCGGCCGCGCCGCGCCTACAGTCCGAGCGACTTGGCGACGATGCTGCGCATCACCTCGCTGGTGCCGCCGTAGATCCGGAACACCCGGTTGTCGGTGTAGAGCCGGGCGATCGGGTACTCCAGGATGTAGCCGTAGCCGCCGTGCAGCTGGAGGCACTTGTCGATGACCACGGAGGCCGACTCGGTGCAGAACAGCTTCGCGGCGGCCGCGTCCGCGACGCTCAGCTCACCGTTCTGGTAGAGCTCCAGCGCGCGGTCCACCATCGACTGCTGCGCCATCACCTGGGACTCGCAGTCGGCCAGGGTGAACTTGGTGTTCTGGAACTCGGCCACCGCCTTGCCGAACACCTTGCGGTCCTTGACGTACTGCACCGCGAACCGCACCGCCGCCGCGGCCGCCGCGTAGGCGCCGACGGCGATCGCGAGGCGCTCCTGCACCAGGTTGTGGGTCAGGTAGGAGAAGGCCTTGCCCTCCTCGCCGAGCAGGTTCTCCACCGGCACCTTGACGTCGCTGAACGCCAGCTCGGCGGTGTCCGAGCTGCGCAGGCCGATCTTCTGCAGCTTGCGGCCGACGGTGTAGCCGGGCGAGGTGGTGTCCACGCACACGATGGACAGCCCGGCCCGGCGGTCCTGCGGGTCGTACGGCGAGGTCCGGCAGACCACCAGGACCAGGTCGGCCAGCACGCCCCCGGTGATGAAGGTCTTGGCGCCGTTCAGGACGTAGTGGGTGCCGTCCCCGGAGAGCCGCGCGGTGGTGGCGATGCCCGCGAGGTCGGAACCGGCGCCCGGCTCGGTCATCGCGATCGCGGTCATGATGTCGCCGGAGACGAAGCCCGGCAGCCAGCGCCGCTTCTGCTCCTCGTTGGCGTACTCCAGCAGGTAGGGCAGCACCAGTCCGGTGTGCACCCCGGAGGAGCCGAAGCTCACGCCCGCCCGGGCGGTCTCCTCGGCGATCACCGCCTGGTACTTGAAGCCGCTCTCGCCCGCGCCGCCGTACTCCTCCGGCACCTCGATGCCGTAGACGCCGAGCTCGCCGAGCTTGCGGTAGAAGTCGCGCGGCGGGTGGCCGTCGGCCTCCCAGCTCTCGTAGACCGGGACGACCTCGCGGGCGATGAAGTCCCTGATGGTCTCCCGGAAGGCCTCGTGGTCCTCGTTGAACACGGTGCGGCGCACGGCGGCGCTCCCTTCGACGACGCCGGCCGGCGTACCGGCCACGGCGGAACGGCCCAGGTGGTGGCCCGACAAGTTAATCCCGGGTAGCTTCCGGTGTCCAGAGTCGACCGGCCCGGAATTCCGGGCGGACGGCAGCGTCAAGTGAATCCTTGCTAGCCTTCGGACGGCGTTCGAAGCGGCCCGAGGGAGGTGCGCCATGGTGGTCCGACGGCCGCCCGGCCGGCGCGCCCAGATCCTCGCCGTGGCCGCCGACCGCTTCCACCGCAGCGGGTACCACCAGGTCTCGATGACCGAGGTCGCCGCCGGGGTCGGCATCACCGCGCCCGCGCTCTACCGCCACTTCCGCGGCAAGCCCGAACTGCTCGACCGCGCCCTCGGGCTGGGCCTGGCCGCACTCGGCGACGGGCTGCGGGCGGCCGGCAGCACCGCCGAACTCGGCGCCGTCCTGGCCGCCGTGGCGGTCGGCCACCGCCCGCTCGGCACCCTGGTGCAGCGCGACGCCCGGCTGCTGCCGCCGGCCCGGCGGGCGGCGCTGCGGCGCGAACTCCGCGCCGACGTCGCCCTGATGACCGCGCTGCTGCGCGCCGAACGGCCCCGACTGGGCGGAGCCGACGCCGAACTGCTCTGCTGGGCGGCGCTCTCGGCCTGTTCGGGGCTGTCCTACCAGAGCGCCGCGCCGCAGCCCCGGCGGGCCGAGGCGCTGCTGCGCGAGATCGTCGCGGCCGTCCTCGCGGTGTCCCTGGACGGCACGGCCGCCGGTCCCGGGGTCGCCCCCGCGCCGGAACCCCGCCCCCGCGGCCGCCGGGAGGAACTGCTCGCGGCGGCCGTCCGGCTGTTCCACCAGCGCGGCTTCGACAACGTCAGCACCGACCAGCTCGGCGCCGCCGTCGGCATCTCCGGCCCGAGCGTCTACCGGCACTTCGACAGCAAGGCCCACCTGCTCGCCGCCTCCCTGGAGCGCAGCCGCGAGCGGCTCCGCCAGGAGGTGGAGGGGGCGATCGGGGCCGCCGACGGGCCCCGGGCGGCGCTCTCGGCCGGGCTCGGCGCGTACGTGGACTTCGCGCTGGGCAACGGGGACTACCTGGGCGCGATGCTCAGTGAGACCGAGCGGCTCGCGCCACCGGACCGCCGGGCCGCGGTGGAGTTCCGCCGGGACTTCCTGCGCACCTGGGTCGCTCTGCTGCGGCAGGTGCGCCCCGAGTGCGACGCGGTGAGCGCCCGGATCCGGGTGCACGCGCTGTTCGCCCTGGTCAACGACGGGGTGCGGAACCGGCCGCACAGCGCCCGCCCGGACCTCGGGGACTGCCTGGGGCGCCTCGGCCGGGCGGTGCTGGGACTGTCCTGACGCACGGACGGGCCGGGCGTCCGCGCCCCGCTTCGACGGGGCGGGCGCCCGGCCGCTCGGCGGTCACGCCGTCACTGGCCCTGGGTGTCGGAGTTCCCGTTGCCCTGGAGGGCGCCGATGTTCCCGCCGTTGCCGGTCACCGCGAGGCCGTTGTTCTGGTTGCTCGCGCCCGAACCGGTCGCCGTCTGCTGGGTGTTGACCACGTTGCCGTGGACGTTGCCGATCACGTTGCCCGAGCCGGTGTTGCTCACGACGCTGCTGTTGGAGTGGTCGGCCGCACCGGCGCCGCTGTCGGCGTGCGCGGTGGCGGCGCCGACGCCGACGAGGAGGAAGGCCCCGAGGGCGGTGACGGCGGCGGCTGCGCGAATACGGGACACGCTGGTCTCCCTGGAGTGGAACTGCCCGGGTGGCGCGCTCCGGAGTGGCCGCTCCGTGGCGCCGTTGTCTGACGTCGCATGATCAGCATTCACCGGCGGCGTGGGCGAACTCCACCGAACGGGTGGCATTTCCCCCGATGGGGGGTCCGGCCGATCCGGCATTGACCGCGCGGCGCCACCGGCCCGCTGTCATGCCCGGCATCCCGCGAAGAAAGAAATGGTCGCCGGATTGTCGCACTGGCACACTGGGGACCCATGTCTGAAGGTGCCCCGACCGAGCCCACCCCCGCCGAGGACCTGCGCACCACCGAGGTCGATCTCGGCGGCCTGGTGAACGTCCTCGCCACCCACCTCTACTCCACGCCGCTGGTCGCCCTGCGCGAACTCGTCCAGAACGCCCACGACTCGCACACCCGCCGGCTCCTGGAGGACCCCCAGGGCGAACACCGCCCGATGATCAGGGTGCGCGCCGACGCCGTGCGGCGGACCGTCGCCGTCGAGGACACCGGGGCCGGCCTCACCGAGCCGGAGATCCACTCCTACCTCGCCACCGTCGGCACCGGCTACACCCGGATGCTGCGCGAGCTGACCGGCAACCAGGAGCTGATCGGCGCCTTCGGCCTGGGCTTCCTGTCCGCCTTCTCGGTCGCCGACGAGGTCACCGTCACCACCACCTCGCACCGCGAGCCGGGGCTCGGCCACCGCTACCGCAGCCGCGGCGGCGAGCAGTACCGGGTCGAGCGGGTCGCCGCCAGGCCGCAGCCGGGCACCGTGGTCGAACTGGCCCTCAAGCCCGAGCACGCCCACCTCGCCGACGAGCACGCCCTGCGCGAAGTCCTCGGACGCTACTGCGTGCTGCTGCCCATCCCGGTCTACGTCGGCGAGGACACCGAGCCCGTCAACGCCGTCCAGGTGCCCTGGCGCCGGCCCGTCGACGGCGACCAGCACGCCGCCCGGATGCGCTTCGCCAACGCCTTCGGCCGCCGCTTCGAACCGCTCACCGCCTTCCCCGTCCACCCCGTCGAGGGCGCCACCGACGCCGTCGGCCTGCTCTGGGTCCAGGACGGCGGCACCTACGGCAGCACCGACAACCGCGACCTCGCCGTCTACCTGCGCGGCATGCTGCTCGCCGAGGACGCCCGCGACCTGCTGCCCGGCTGGGCCGGGTTCATCGGCGGCGTGGTCGAGTCCAACCGGCTCACCCCCACCGCCAGCCGCGAGGACCTCCAGCGCGACGAGCACTACCGCGCCCTGCAGCGGGCCCTCGCCGACGCCGTCGTCGACGGCCTGTACGAGACGGCCCGGCTGCGGCCCGCCGTCTGGCGGCGCATCCTCACCCGGCACGGCCAGGACCTGCTCGGCGCCGCGCTCTGCGACGAACGCCTGTTCACCCTGCTCGCCGACGACGTCCCGGTGCCCACCTCGCAGGGCGACCTCACTGCGGGCGGCCTGCGCGCGGCCGGCGGGGGAGCGGTGCACGTCGCGCTCGGCAGCGGCGGCGGCTTCGAGGAGATGCTCTACCGCGCCATGCGGGTGCCGATCGCCCGCGGCGACCGCTACGCCGTCCTGCCGTTCCTGCGCCGCTACGCCCAGCTGCGCGGCTGCCGGCTGGTCGAGCTGGGCAGCGAGCAGGGCAACCGCGAACTGTTCCGCGACCCGGAGCGCCCGCTGCCGCCGGAGGAGTCGGCCTGGCTGGCCGGCGCCCTCACCGACCCGGGCGAGCAGCTCGTCCCGGCCCGCTTCGACCCGCCCGGCCTGCCGCTGGTCCTGGTTCCCGACCGCGAGGCCGAGCTGAAGGCCAGGATCGAGGACGACCAGGCCGACGCCCGGATCCCGTCCGCCGCGCTGCGGCTGGCGCGGTCGTTCACCGCCCGCACCGGCGGCGAGGTCAAGGCCCGGCTCTACCTCAACCTGGCCTGCCCGGCCGTCCAGGACCTGCTCACCGCCTACCGTGCCGGGCACACCGGCAGCGCCACCGCGGCCGGGCTGCTCCGCTCGCTCAAGGTGATCATGGCCTCCGCCTCGGCCGGCCCCTCCGAGGGGGACCTCGGCGCCGCGCTGGCCGGCATCGGCACGGCGGTCTCCGCGCTGACCGCCGCCGTGCCGGCGGGCCTCCCGGCCGTCCCGGACAGCCCCGGGGCGCTGCCGGAGCAGGCGTGACGGTCCGCCCGACGGATTGTCAGTGGCCCGCGGTAGACAACTCATGAGCACGACGCAGGGGGAGATCCCATGACGACCGACATCTGGGCCTGGGTGCACGACACCCACCGCCAGCTGGCCGAGGCCGGCCACAGGCGGCTGGCCGACGCCATCTACGAGCTCCCGGGCCACGCCAACGAGGGCCGCAACGACCAGCTCGACGCGGTCTACCCGGAGGCGGTGGCCTCCGCCCGGGCGCTCGGCCTGCCCTGGGTCGAGGTCTACCTGCGGCACTGGCGGATGCAGAACCTGCTGAACAAGCGCCACCAGGGCGAGCAGGCCCTGCCCGAGGCGGTGGACCTGCTGGAGTTCGCCCACCGGGAGGAGACCGTCGGCTGCCCCCAGTCGGTCTGCGTGGTGCAGGACTTCGCGATCTGCCACGCCCGGGTCGACGGCCCCGGCTACGTGCCGGAGCGGCTGGAGGTGCTCGGCGAGACACTGGCCAGGATCGAGCCCGCCCGCGCCTGCTTCGACTGCCTCTCCCGCGAGTACGCCGACGCGCTCGAGGACGACGGCCGCCCCGCCGAGGCGCTCAGCCACCTCGACACCGCGGCCGCCCGAATACAGGCGGCCGGCGAGCGGCTCTCGCTGCACTTCCACCACTCGCGGGCCGGCACCCTGCACCGTCTGGGCCGGCACGAGGAGGTGCTCGCCCTGATCGACACCGCCGAACGGGCCGAGCGCGCCCGGGGCCGCGAGATCGACGAGAGCGACCGGCTCTGGGGCGGCCTGCTGAGGGCCCGCGCGCTGGCCTCGCTCGGCCGGACGGACGAGGCGCTCCCGCTGCTGCCCTCCCGGGACGCCGCCGAGCGCCACGCCGACCTGCGCCACGCCTGGACGGAGACGGTCGCCCTCCTGGTCGCGGCCGGCGCCTGGGAGAACGACGCCGAACTGGGCGCCGTCCTGGCCGGCTGGGTCGGCTACCTGGACGGCACCGGCTCGCACCGCCCCTGCGTGGACCTGGCCCTGGCGGCCGGTCGGCTGGCCGTCGCCCGCGGCGCCCGCACGGTGGCCCTCACGCTCGCCGCGACCGCGGAGCGCAAGCTCACCCGGCTGCGGCGCACCGACGACGTGGCCGAGGACGTCGGGGCCCTGCGCGCGGCCGCCGAGGCGCTCCCGGTGCCCGAGCTGCCGGTGCCGCCCGGCGAACTGACGGCACACCTGGCCGAGGCCCGGGTGCCCTTCGAGACCGGCGCCGACCTGCTCTCCGTCGCCCTGGACCGGTACCGGGGTGAGCAGGCCGGCGCCACCGAGCTGGTCCTCCTGCTGGCCAACGTGCTGGGCGGGCTCGGCCACGCCCGCGCCGCCGCCGACCTGCTGTGGCGCCGGCTGGACGCCGACCCGGACCACCAGGAGCTGATCGGCACCCTGGGCCACGCCCTGATCCAGGCCGCCGACGCGGAGGGCGTGCGCCGCCTCGCCGACCGGCTGGCCGCCACCAGCCCGGCCGACGGGCACTGGGTCCGCGCCCGCTGGGCCGCCGCCGAGGGCCGCTGGGCCGAGGTGCTGGAGCAGTGCGGGGCGATCCTCGCGCTGGACGCGAGCCGGATCAACACCCGCCGGCTGGCCGCAGCCGCCGCCACCCGGCTGGGCGACCACGCCACCGCGCAGCGGCTCTACCAGGAGCTGCTGGAGCACGCCCTGCCGGCCGAGGAGGCCGCGGAGGAGGACCTGCACCGGACGGTCCAGGAGCCCGACCTCTGGCACCTGATCACCGCGGCCACCGCCAACCGGGACTGGGCCGTGGTCCGCGCCACCGGTGCCCGGCTCGGCATCGAGTTCGACGCGCCCGAGGGCCCGGTGGACGAGGAGTGGCAGCTCGTCACCGTTCGGGCCACCCGCACCAACGGCTCGACGGCCGACCTGCCCGCGGTCCGGACCGGCCCGGCCACCGCCCGGATCCTGCCGGTGCTCGGCGACGACGTGGCGCTCAACCACGGCGACGTGGTGGTGTTCGCCCCGGCCCTGCTGGAGGAGCCGCCGGACGAGGGGGTCCCCGAGGCGGAGCGGGTCCGCTGGCGTCCGGTGTTCGAGCTGCTGACCCTGCTCGACCCGGCCGGCTACACCACCTACTGGATCGACGGGGCCTGGCCCGGCGACGAGGCCTGGACCGCGCTGCGCGACGGGCTGCGGGAGGCCGGCCACGCGGTCTGGGCGTACAGCGGTGAGCAGTACCACGTCCACGACCCGGCGGACGAGGACGAGGAGGCGATGACGCTGCCGGGCGTCTACGCCGCGCTCGGGGTGCCGCCGACCGCTTCGGCCGCCGAGGCCGACGCCTTGATGCACCGGCTCACCGCCGACTGGGAGCATCCGCTCGCCTGGTTCGACCTGGCCAAGGCCGCGGGCGCGGACATCGGCCGGCACACGGAGATCATCGATCGCTACGGGCTCTGAGCCCGGCCCGCTCCGTCCCGTCCCGCCGCGCCCACCGTCCGCCGGGGTACCCCGAGGCCGTCCGGTCGGCATCCTGCCGGCCTCGGGGGTCCCCATGGTGATCCCCGGGGCCCCGCGCCGTGGCCCTGACGTGGCGCGGTTCCCGTGGCGTGTCGCGGCGTCCCGTGGCGTGGCGTGTCGCGGTGTGCCGTACCGTCCCGGGTCGGTCTCCGGGGCGGTCGAGCCGCTGCGGGCTCCGGGTCCCGCCGTCCGGCTCGGTACCGGCCGCCCGCCCCACCGTGCCGGGTGGGCGATCGCGACGCAGGTCGCGGGACGTCTCGTACATGTGCGTCAAGCTGTTCGATCGGGCAAGGTGTAACCCGAGATCGAACGGTGGCCGGCGGCCACCAGGGGCGGCGAGGAGCGCAAGTGCCGAAGCGGGGCCGACCGGGTGCGGGCAAGCGGACGAGGGGAGGCCGGGCGGTACGCCAGACACGGCAGGCGCCGCCGAAGCCGGTGCACCCCGCGGACGCACCGCCCACCGAGGGCCTGCTCGGCCACCCCGCCCCGCCCGTCGAGCCCACCACCGTCGTCCCGCTCGTCCCGCCCGCCCCGGAGACCAGGGGGCTGCTGGCGCCGGAACCGGCGGGGCCGGCGCCGGAGCCGGCTGGGGAACCGGCACCGACGTCGGCACCGGAACCGGCTGGGGAACCGGCTGCGCGGCCGGAACCGGCGGGGCCGGCACCGGAGCGGTCCCCGGCCCGGGACGCCGAGCCCGGGACCGAACCGCACCCCGAGCTCACCGTCGACCTGCGCCCCCGGGATGCCCGCCCCGAGGCGGGCCGCCCGGCCCGGCGGCGCTCCGTCGCCGAGGACACCCTCACCCCCGAGGAGTGGCGCGCGGCCGGCTACACCCCGCCCACCGGCATCCCGATCCCCGAGCTCACCCCCGGTGCCCCCGGCGAGGCGCCCTGGCCGGACCGGATGCGCACCCTGCTGCGCACCCCGATGTCCGAGCGCCCCGCCTTCGAGCGGACCGCCCGGGAGCTGCACCCCTCGGCCGGCGCAGCCCGCAACGTCCCCCGCATCCTCGACCTCACCCTCCGCATCGGCGAGCTGATGCTGGCCAGCGGCGAGGCGGCCGAGGACGTCGAGGCCGCGATGCTCGGCATCGCCCACGCCTACCGGCTGGACCACTGCGAGCCGCAGGTGACCTTCACCCTGATCGGCATCTCCCACCAGCCCTCGCTGGTGGAGCCGCCGGTCACCGCCGACCGCGTGGTGCGCCGCCGCACCTCCGACTACACCCGGCTGAACGCGGTGTACGAGCTGGTCGCGGACATCACGGCGGAGAAGGTGACGGTCAACGACGCCTACCGGCGGCTGGCCCTGATCCGCCGCAACCGGCACCCGTACCCGGCCTGGCTGCTCGCCCTGACCACCGGTCTGCTGGCCGGCGCGGCGACCTTCCTGGTCGGCGGGCAGGCCGACGACAAGGCCTGGCTGGTCTTCGCCAGCGCCTTCGTCGCGGCGGTCCTCGGCGACCGGCTGGCCTCCGCGCTGGCCCGGCGCCGGCTGCCGGAGTTCTACCAGTTCGTGGCGGCCGCGATGCCGGCCGCGGCCTCCGGGATCATCCTGTCCTTCAACGACTGGGGCCTGCGCGGCTCGGTCGTCATCACCGGCGGCCTGTTCGCCCTGCTGCCGGGGCGCGCCCTGGTCGCCGCCGTCCAGGACGGCCTGACCGGCTTCTACATCACCGCGGCGGCCCGTCTGCTGGAGGTGATCTACCTGGTCGCGGGCATCGTGATAGGCGTCATGGTGATCCTCTACCTGGGCGTCGGCTTCGAGGCGAAGCTGCGTCCGGACGAGAGCCTGGCCGGGGTCAGCTCCCCGCCGATCCAGATGGTCGCCGCGATGCTGCTGACCCTGGCCTTCGCGATGCTGCTGCAGACCGACCGCCGCACCCTCGCCCTGGTCACCGCCAACAGCGGCATCGGCTGGGCCAGTTACGGAGCGCTGGTCTACAACGCGGGGGTCAACCAGATCGCGGCGACGGGTGTGGCGGCCGGTCTGGTCGGCCTCTTCGGCCAGCTGATGGCGCGCTACCGCAACGGCTCGGCGCTGCCGTACGTGACCGCCGCGATCGGCCCGCTGATGCCGGGTTCGGCGCTCTACCTCGGGATGCTGGCCTTCGCCCAGGGGCACTCCAGCACCGGCCTGGTGTCGGTGTTCCGGGCGGCGGCGATCGCGATGGCGCTGGCGGTCGGGGTCAACCTCGGTGGCGAGATCGCCCGGCTGTTCCTGAAGCTCCCGGTCGGCGCCGAGCTGCCGTCGCTGCCCCCGGTGGTGCCCCGCCGGGCGGCGAAGCGCACCCGGGGGTTCTGACCGTGCGTTGACCCGTGTTGGAGCAGCGTTGGGCTCCGGGCCATGTCACGGCAGGCAGTACGCAGGACCAGGAACGAAGGTAAGACCCATGACCACACTGCTGGACGGCTACCGCGAGCACATCGTCAACGCGCACAAGCAGCCGCTGTTCCTGCTGCTGGTCGGCTTCATCGTCTCCTTCGTCTTCATCCGGTTCAGCGTCCGGATGATCCGCGCCCAGGTGCGCTGGTGGCCCGGCAACGTGACCCCGGGCGGGCTGCACATCCACCACATGGTGTTCGGCCTGGGCTTCCTGCTGGTCGGCGGCATCGGGGTGTTCGCCACCTACGGAGGGGCCCCCTGGATCGACTGGTTCGGCCTGGTCTTCGGCATCGGCTGCGGTCTGGTGCTGGACGAGTTCGCGCTGATCCTGCACCTGAACGACGTCTACTGGAGCGAGCAGGGCCGCAAGTCGGTGGACGCGGTGATCTTCGGGATCCTGTTCACCGCCCTGCTCCTGATCGGGTACGTCCCGTTCGGCGCCCTGCCCGGAGAGGACACCCGGTGGGGGCTGATCACGGTGATCTCGGTCAACGCCCTGGCCTCGGTGATCACCCTGCTCAAGGGCAAGGTGTGGACCGGCCTGCTCGGGATCATGGTCCCCGGCCTCTCCTGGATCGGCGCGATCCGGCTGGCCCGCCCGAGCAGCCCGTGGGCCCGCTGGCGCTACAAGCCGCACTCCCGGCGCCGGGCGCGCGCGCTCCGGCGTGAGCGCCTGCTGCACCGGCGTGCGGACCGGGCCCGCACCTGGCTGTTCGACCTGATCGCCGGAGCGCCCGACAAGGTGCCCGCCAACCACCCGGCGGCGCATCGGGTCGCCGAGCGGATGGCCGCCCGGGCCACCGCCCACCTGGACGCGCACGCGGCCCGCTCGCTGGCCCGCCGCCGGGCCCGCCTGGCCGACCGGCGCTCGGCCGCCGCCGGGGCGCCGCACTCGCCCGCGGCACCGGCGCAGCCGGCCGAGGCCGTCCACGGCAGCGGCCCCGGCCGCACCCGCGGGGCGCAGCAGCGGCGCCGTACGGTCCGGGCCGGGCGCAACCGGACGTACGCGCTCGGTACCGCGGGGCAGGAGACGCGGCCCGAACGGCACCCCCGCCTGCGGCCGCGCACCCGCCGGATCCGGCGGTAGTCCGCGCGCCGCGCCCGAGCGCGCGGGCGTGATGCCCGATCAGATCATCGGATGCTCACCCGACCGGCGGAGCGCGTTCCCGGCGCGAAATCCGCCGGAATTGAGAACATGGTCCGTCAGTGACCGTTCTGTCATGTGATGGGATGATCCGTCGGACCTTCCGCCGCCCGGGCCGCCGCCCGCCCGTGCCGCTCGGCGTCCGCCGCCCGTCCCTCCGGACCCACGAGAAGGGATGTCCCGTGGCGCGCAGGCTCCTGCCGACCCTGCTGTTGTCCCTCACCGCTCTGCTCGGGCTGCTCCCCGCGGCCCAGGCCGCCCCCGCGGATCCCGAGCCGCCGGCCGGACCGCTCCGGGGCGCGGCCGCGGGAGCGGAGCCGTACCCGACCCCCGAGGAGATCGACCGGGCCCGCGCCGAGGCCGACGGCAAGGCCGCCTCGGTCGCCGCGCTGGAGGCCGCGCTCACCACCGCCCGCTCCGAACTCGACCGGGCCGGGCGCGGCGCCGAACAGGCCGTCGAGGCCTACAACGGCGCGCAACTCGCCCTCAGCCGTGCCCGCGCCCAGGAGGCGGCGGCCGCCCAACGCGCGGCCGCCGCCGAGGCCGCCCGCTCCGAGGCCGCCGAGGACGCCGCCCGGCTCGCCGCGGAGACGTACCGCCAGGGCGCGGGCGCCGAACTGTCCGCACTCAACGCCCTGCTCGGCGCCCACGGCGCGCGGGACGCCGGCGACCGCGCGGCCGCGGTCGGCGTGGTCAGCGAGCGCACCCGGCAGATCCTGGACGCCGCCACCTCCACGGCCGCCGCCGCCAAGGCCGCCTCCGCCACCGCCCGCACCGCCACCGCGGCCGCCGAGAAGGCCGCGACCGAGGTCGGCGCCGCCAGGGCGCGGGCCGAACAGCGGCTCGCCGTCCAGCAGGGCGAGGTGGCCGCCGCCACCCGGCGCCGCGAGCAGCTGCTCGCCGAACTGGCCGCCGCTCGGCACACCACCGTCGAGCTGGAACGCAGGCGCCGCGACGCCCTCGAGGCGATCGCCGCCCGCGAGGCCGAGGCGGCCGCCCGCGCCGCGGCCGAACAGGCGGCTCGCGAAGCCGAAGCAGCCGCCGCTGCCGCCGCCACCCCGGCAGCACCGCCGCAGCCGCGGCCCTGGTCCGAGCAGGGCGCGGCCGCCGCCGTGGCCTTCGCCCGTTCCACGATCGGCCTGCCCTACGTCTGGGGCGGCGAGGGCCCGGACGGCTACGACTGCTCGGGGCTGACCATGATGGCCTGGCGCACCGGCGGCAAGCAGCTCAACCACTTCGCCGCCGACCAGTACGCCCAGTCCACCCCGATCACCTACCGCGACCTGCGCCCCGGCGACCTGGTCTTCTGGACGGACACCGGTCGTGCCGAGGACATCCACCACGTCGGCCTCTACATCGGCGACGACCAGATGATCGAGGCCCCCCGGGTCGGCATGCCGGTCAAACAGGCCAGCCTCTGGATCATGGGCACCCCGGACTTCTACGCCCGCCCGTAGCGGTCCGGCCGCCCGTAGCGGTCCGCCCGCCCGCAGCGGTCCGCCCGGCCCGGAGCCCCGGCAACAGGCCGGGACAGGGCCCACGGAGTCAGCGGCAGAGATCCATGATCGTGTCCTCGAAGTCGGGGAACTCCAGGGTCGCTTGCTCCACGACAGCAGTGGGCGGCTGCCGTCGGTCGGGGGCGAATCGTTCCGCGACGGCCGTGAGCTCCGGGTCGGGCCGCGGTGTCCGGTCGGGTTCGTACGAGGTGGCTGCTTCGCAGGGGCCGAAGCCGCCGGCCAGCAGCCACAGGAAGTCGCCCAGGTCGCGGGCCAGGACACCGGTCTCACCCTCGGAGCCGAGGAAGACGACGGGCTGGTCAGGGAGCGGGCGGTCCGGGCGGATCAGCCAGAACGCTGCGTATCCGCCGGTACCGTCCTGGCCGAACACCCGGAAGTCGTCGCCGTTCAGCTCCGTGTTGCCGGTCCAGGCCCGGAACCAGTCGGTGGTGTCCTCGGCGGACAGGAAGGTCGGGAAGGGCTCGAAGTCGATCCCCTCGCCGTCGTCGAAGTCGAACGGGGCGGCCAGGGCGGCGGCGAGTGCGGGAGGGAACCGTCGGTCGTCGGTGTGTGTCACGCGCAGAGGCTAGCGATCACCGGTGTCACCGGAGAGCCGCCCCGGCACGCGGCCCGGGGCGAGGCCGCACCTCCTACCGACCCACCTCGGCCGGGCGGGACGCCGTGGACGACGGCGCGACCTACCGCCGACCGCGAGCTCCGGGCCGCGAGCTCCGGGCCCCGGGCCCCGCGGCCGTGACCGGCGTCGGCCGCGGATGTCAGTGGCCGACGCTAGCGTGGCCGGTCCGATCACCCCTGAGGAGGCACCGTGCGGTTGCGGAACGTGGAAGCGGGCGACGTCGAGGCGTACGTCCGGATGCGGTGCGACGCCGGGATGATGGCCGAGCTGGGCGGCCCGCTGCCGCGGGAGGCGGTGGAGGAGCGGCTGCGCAAGGACCTCCGGCTGGTGGCGGAGGACAGCGCCTGGGCCAAGATGATCGTCCCGGACGGCGCCGCCGACGGGGAGGTGGCCGGCGCCGTCATGCTCTGGCAGGCCGAGGAGGAGGACGGCGCCGTCGTCAGCGAGATCGGCTGGATGGTGCTGCCCGAGTACCAGGGCCGCGGCTTCGCCAAGGCGGCGACGCGTGCGGTCCTGGACGCCGCGGCGCAGGACGGCCGCTGGGGCGAGGTGCACGCCAACCCGGGGGTCGCCAACGGCGCCTCCAACGGGATCTGCCGCACCCTCGGCTTCCGGCTGCTCGGCGAGCGGGACGTCGACTTCGCGGGCCGGATCCTGCGCACCAACCACTGGGTGGTGACCCCGGGCGAGCACACCGGGTCGGGTACGGAATAAATCGGATGCCCCGCCCGGCGGGCCGCCGTACGGTGGCCGGATGGGCAACAGCAACGATGAAGCCGCCGTTGACACCGTGAGCGGGCTCCAGGTCCGGGCCGTCTCCGTGGACGAGGTCGAGGCCTGGAACCGGGCGCTCAATCTCGGCTTCCTGCGCCCCCACGCGGGCGTCGCGCCGGACCTGCGCCGCAGGCAGTGGCAGCCGGGCCGGATGCTGGCCGGGCTGGACGGCGACCGGCAGGTCGCCACCTTCCGCAGCTTCGACGTGGAGCTGACCGTCCCGGGCGGTGCCGTCGTCCAGGCGGACGCGATCACCAATGTGACGGTCAGTTCGACGCACCGCCGCCGGGGCCTGCTGAGCGCGATGATGCGGCGGGACCTCGCCTCGGCCGCCGAGCGCGGCTGCGCGGTCGCCATCCTGGTCGCCGCCGAGTACGGCATCTACGGCCGGTTCGGCTTCGGCCCGGCCACTCGGGGCAGCGGCTGGAAGGTCGACCTGGGCCGCGCCGGCGGCCTGCGCGAGGGCCTGCCGGGCGTGCCGGGCGGCCGGATCGACTTCGCGACCCTCGCGGAACTGCGCGAACTCGGCGCCCCGCTGTACGACCGGTGGCGGCTCACCCAGCCCGGCGCGATCGCCCGGGACGACATCTGGTGGCAGCGCCGCACCAACGAGATCCAGGTGCCGGGCGACGACTTCAAGGAGCCCTTCGCCGCCGTCCACCGCGACGCCGACGGCGAGGTCACCGGCCTGGTGGTGTACCGGGTCGACGACAAGTGGGACGGCTCCTACCCCGACTGCACGCTCACGGTGGACGACTTCCTCGCCCTCGACCTGCCCACCGCGGTCGAGCTGTGGCGGCTGGTCCTGTCCGTCGACTGGGTGCGCAAGGTCGTGGTGGACAACCTCTCCCCGGACGACCCGCTGCCGCTGCTCCTCCGGGACCCGCGCGCGGCCACCCCGCACGAGGAGAACTCCGACTTCATGTGGCTGCGGCTGCTGGACGTCGAGGCCGCCTTCGGCGCCCGCAGCTACGGCGCCCCCGGCCGGGTGGTGCTGGAGGTCGAGGACCGGCTCGGCTATGCCTCGGGCCGCTTCGCGATCGAGGTCGCCGAGGACGGCAGCGGCCGCTGCACCCGGACCACCGACGACGCCGATCTCGCCCTCGGCGCTTCCGAGTTGGGCTCGCTCTACCTCGGCTGCGAGACGGCCCCGAGGCTGGCCGCGGCGGCCCTGCTCACCGAACTGCGTCCGGGCGCGGCGGCCGCCGCGGACCTGCTGTTGCGCGCCCCGCTGCAGCCGTGGACGCCGACCGAGTTCTGAACCGCCCGGACGCGCCGGGTGGCCGGCCCGCGCACGGCGGGCCGGCCCCCGGGTGTTCTCCGACGTCCCGGTCCCGGCGGCCGAAGCCGGGCCCACCGCGGCCACGACCCCGACGCCGGCCCCCAGCGCTACTTGACCGCCGTCCTGCCGATCGTCGGCAGGATGAAGTCCTGGATCAGCCCCTTGGCGTCGCGCACGATCGGCCGGAACACCCGGTAGCGCGAGAGGTTGATCACCCGGGCGGCCATCGGAGTCGACCGGCGGACGAACTCCCGGGTCCGCTCGGTGTCCTCGGTCCGGTCGAAGACCCAGTAGAGGACGACGACCATCAGGTTCAGCCAGAGCACGTCGGGCAGCAGCTCCACCAGTTCGGCGTCGAGCTTCGGCGCCAGGTCCGAGCCCTGGAGGACCTCGCAACCCCGCCAGCGACCCCAGCGAGATGCACCGCTTCTGTCTCAACCACGTGGTCGCAAGTAGCGATTCTTGGTTGGACCCCGCCGAGGTCGACGCGGTTGTCCTGGCCGGCCTCGGTGCCCCGGAGCCCGGCGCCCAGACGCCGACCACCCACCCGTGGCCGGTCTCCACGTCCACGCCCACCAGGGCCGTGGCGTCGTCGCTCTTGCTGCCGTCAAAGCCGAGCGCCACCAGGTGAGCTGACCGGACCACACCACAGGCCCCGGCCGAACCCGTCGTCCGTCTGACAGGTGGCCGGGACCTACGGCTACCGAACTTGATCGAGGGATGTCAGCGCCGTTCGCCTGACATCGGAGGGCCAGCGCCGGTAGCCCTGAAGTGTGAGGTGCCTAATAGTGTCTAACATCGTCCGTCCATTGGCGCCCGCATTGTTTGCACTTATATTCAAATTGGGTGGCCGGGTCCTTGTAATAGGAGACACCCGTTGGGAGCTCAATGTACTGCTTGCTCAGCACTTTTACCCGCCTATGAGGGCACAAGCTTTGCGGGTACTCATAGTAGATCCGGCCCCGATACAGGCCCCGGAATCGCCGGATTTTCTGCCATGCGGACATATCGCCCTCCGCAAACGGCTAGGATCGCATCCTTACTGTCCAGGGTCTCTCGGAAGCGGGCTGAGCATCATACCGGTAACGGAGGATGCGACTCGCCACCACCGGCGCGGCTGCCGAGCTGCGAATCGCTCGACCGCTGGTGTCAGGCAGTGATCAAGCTGGCCCGCCCATGGGCCTGAGGTCGGCCCGACGCCCAACCCGTTCCCGCCATCACGAGTTCAAGCTCACTATTTCGTGGCTACTTTCCCTATGGTCGGCAGGATGAAGTCCTGGATCAGGCCCTTGGCATCCCGGACGATCGGCCGGAACACTCGATAGCGCGACAGGTTGATCAACCTGGCAGCCATGGGCGTAGACCTGCGGACAAATTCCCGGGTCCGCGCGGTGTCCTCGGTCCGGTCGAAGACCCAATAAAGCACCACAACCATGAGATGCAGCCACAGGACATCCGGCAGCAGTCCGACCAACTCGGCATCCAGCTTTGGTGCCAGGTCGGAGCCGGCCAGTACTTCCCGGAACAGCTCGACGGCGGTGGCACGGGCCGGATGCGACTCGTTGGAGAACGGGCTCAGTGAGCTGGTCGGGTCCGCTGCTGTCCGGAAGAACTGGGCGGCGAACTCGTGGTACGGCGCCGCAGTGTCGATCCATGACGTGATGGCAATTTCCAGCCGCTCGGCAAAGTCGCGCGTTTCTGTCATTCGATTTCGCGCATTCGCGGCATGGTCATGAGTCATCCGGTCATAGAAGCCCTGAATTAGGAACTCTTTTCCGGCGAAATAGTAATACGCATTCCCGACCGAAATTCCCGCCTCGCCGGCGATGGCGCGCATCGTGGTCTTCTCGTAGCCCCGCTCCTGGAACAGCCGCATGGCCGTCTCCAGGATCAGCGCCCGGGTCGCCTCGCTCTTGTCCGTCTTCGGTTGGGCCCGGCCGCCGGGCAGGGGCCCGGTCTCCGTGCCGGGTGCGGCCGAGGGCTCGGCCGCACCCTTCCCGTCGTCCGTTCGGTTCGTCGCTGCCAGGTCGTCCACGGGGACGAGCCTAGCGGGACACGACGCTCCACCCGGTGTCGGTGCTGTCGGTGCTCGCGGTACCGGATGCCCCCTCCGCATCCGGTACCACGAACCGCACCCCCGTGATTTCGAACGCGTTCAAAACCGCGGGAGCACTGTATCCGGTTCGATTGAACATGTTCAACTCCATCTGTGTGGGAGGCTGGTCAGGTGATCACTTCAGGCCCGCTCCGGATCCGGTACGGCGGAGAGCAGGACGCCGCGAGCGTCGCGGAGCTGCACGCCGACAGCTGGCGCACCGCGTACCGGGGGATCGTCCCCGACGACGCGCTCGGGGACGGGCTGGCCGCCCAGCGGCGCGAGCTGTGGGAGCTGCGCCTCCAGGCCGATTACGGGGAGCCGGAGAACACTCCGGTCCTTCAGGTCGCCGAACAGGCGGGTGCCGTGGTCGGGTTCGTCTACGTGGTGCCCCAGCCCGACGGTCGGGTCCTGGTGGACAACCTGCACGTCCGCCCCGGCCGTACCGGTGGCGGCATCGGCCGCGAACTGCTGGCCGCCGCCCGCGCCCAGGCCGCCGAACGGCACCCCGGGGCCGAGCTGTACCTGGAGGTGCTGAGCGGCAACACCCGTGCCGTCGCCTTCTACGAGCGGGAGGGCGGGGTGCGGGTCAGGGTGCAGGAGGGTGTCTTCCCGGGCGGCCATGTGCTGCCCGAGTACGTGTACGCCTGGCCGGCCGCGCCCGGGCCGGCCCTCGGACGGTCGTCGACCAGGGGTCAGTCGACGTCGTAGACCGTCACCGGGACGCCGCGCGCCGTCAGCCGGGCCGCCACCAGCGGCTCGACCTGCGCCCAGCGGCCGCCCGCCAGTCCGCAGCCGATCCGCGGCATGTGGACGGAGGCGCCGAGTTCGAGCGCGCGCTCGCCCAGGGCGGCCAGCGCGGAGTCGATGGCCTCGTACCGCACCGGCGCTCCGGTGGAGCGTCCGGTCCGGATGCCGCGCTGGCCGACCATGTTGGCCACCCAGACGTACGGCTCGACCTGCACCAGTTGCAGGCCGCCGAGGCCGAAGTCGTTCGTCGCCCGCTCCCGGTGCCAGCGCCGGAACGCCTTCTCGGGCTCGGGCCAGCGTCTGGAGAGCGCGAGCACGAAGCCCTTGCCCCAGCCGCCGAGGTCGTTGCAGACGTGCGCGATCACCTTCACGCCCTTGCCCTGGGGCGTGGTGGCATCGCCTCGGACGTAGGTGATTCCTGCCATGACTCGAAGTTAGACGGAGGCACTGACAGCCCGCTCGGAATTTTCCGCCGCCCGCTCCTCCCGCGCCGCGGCCGGCCGCTTGCGCGCCGTCAGGTGGCGGCGGCCGGCCAGGCCGACCACCAGGGCGAGCGCGGCGGCGGCGGCCGGCAGGGCGTATCCGGTGCCGGGGGCGGCGTGCTCGGCGACCGTTCCGGCGAGCGCCGCGCCGGCCGAGATGCCGACCACGATGCCGGACACCGCGAGCGCCATGCCCTCGTTCAACTGCCGCTGCGGGAGGAGCTCCTGGACCAGCGTCATCCCGGTCACCATGGTCGGCGCGGTGGCCGTGCCGGCGGCGAACAGCGCCGCGCCGAGCACCCCGAGTCCGGCTCCGCCGAGCCCGGCCGCGAGCGGCAGCAGCAGCATGCCGGCCATCGCGCCGACCCCGGTGAGGAAGCGCACCCCAGCGGCGCGACGCGGCGTCAGCAGTCCGAACAGCAACCCGGCCACGCAGGAACCGCCCGCGACCAGGGCCAGCAGCCAGCCGGCCGCCGCCCGGTGGCCGAGCGCGTCGGCGTACGCCACGGTGGTGATCTCGGTCGCGCCGAAGACCATGCCGGTGGCCAGGAAGGTCAGCACCAGCACCCGCAGCCCGGGCGCCCGCACCGGGGAGCCGTGCGCCCGCTCCCGCCCCCGCTCCTGGTCCCGCCCCCGCTCCCGCTCCGGCTCCCGCACCCGCTCCTGCTCCTGCTCCTGCCCCCGCTCCCGCCCCGGCTCGCGCGCGGTGTCCCGGGCGGCCGGCAGTGGCGGTTCGGTGCGCCGTTGGGCGGCGAACAGCAGGGCGCCGGCGGTGCCGAGCGTGCCGGCGGTGAGCAGCCCGGCCTCGGGGGCGAGCGCCGTGCAGAGCAGCATCGCGAGCACCGGCCCGGCCATGAAGCAGAGTTCGTCCAGCGCCTGTTCGAAGGAGTTGGCCAGGTGCCGGGCGGCCGGGTCGTCCCGGTACAGGTGCGCCCAGCGGGCCCGGGCCATGCCGCCGAGATTGGGCGCGGCGGCGCCCGCCGCCCAGCACGGGTACAGCGTCCAGTCGGGCGCGCCGAGCCGGACGCAGAGCAGCAGCGCGAGCAGCGGGACGGCGTTGTACAGCGCGGCCCGCACGGTCACCCGCGACTGCCCGTAGCGGTCCACCAGCCGTCCGAGCAGCGGCATCCCGATCGCGCCGGTGACCAGCCCGGCCGCCGAGACCGTCCCGGCCAGGGCGTAGGAGCCGCGCCGTTCGGCGAGGAGCACCACCAGCGAGACGCCGTTCATCGACAGCGCGAGCCGGCCCAGCAGTCCGGCCAGGGTGAAGGCGGCGGCGCCGGGGGCGGAGAACAGCCGGCGGTAGGAGGTGAGCAGGGCGGGGGAGGGCACGCGGGCTCCTGGGCAGGACGTCGGGGAATGCCCCCACCCTGGCGGCGCGGGCGGCGGGGCGTCCAACACCTGTTTCGCCGCACTCACAACAGGGTGTTGTTAATCTGCCGCGCATGCCCCGCGACCTCCACCCCCGTCTGCTCCGCGGCTTCCTCGCGACCGCCGAGACCCTGCACTTCGGCCGGGCCGCCGAGCGGCTGCACGTCGCCCAGCAGGCGCTCAGCCGGGACGTCCGATCCCTGGAGGGGCTGCTCGGCGAGCCGCTGTTCACCCGCACCACCCGCAGCGTCGAGCTCACTCCGGCGGGGCGGCGGCTGCTGCCGCGGGCCCGCCGGCTCCTCGCCCTGCACGACGAGATCCTCGCCGAGGCCGGAGCCGGGGCGTCCGCCCGCCCGCTGCTGCTCGATCTCAACAGCGACGTCACCGGCCCGGACCTGACCGGCGACCGGGTGCTCGAACGGGCCCGCGCCGCCTGGCCGGAGGGGGAGCTGCTGGCCCGCTTCCACGGCGGCCTGGCCGCGGCCGCCGCCGAGCTGCTGGCGCACCGGCTGGACGCCTCGTTCGGCCGCTTCGCCGGGCTGCCCGCCCCGGTGCGCGGCCAACTCGCCCAGATTCCGGTGCGGTTGGAGCAGGTCTCGGTGATGATGGCGGACACCCATCCGCTGGCCGGCCGGCCGGTGCTGCGGCTGGCCGAGCTGGTCGGCCACCCGGTCGACATCTGTGCGGGCAACCCGGCCACCACCGAGTGGGCCGACCTCGGCGACCGGCTGCTGCGCGAGCACGGCCTGGCCGCCGCCGCGCCGCATGTCCCGCCGGTGGGCCTGGACGAGACGGCCCGCTACCTGGCCCGGCACGGCGACCCGATGCTGACCACGGTCGGCGGCCCGCGGATCCCGGGGGCGGTCAACGTGCCGCTGGTGGAGCCGGTGCCGCTGAGCCTGGTCAGCCTGGTGCACCGGCCCGGCGAACGCCATCCCGGGCTGCGGGCGCTGGCCGCCGCGGCGGCCGGACTCGGCGCGGCCGAGGGCTGGTTGCGGCGCCCGCCGGGCAGTTGGCTGCCCGCGGCGGACGCGGCGCTCGTGCCGGGATGAGAACACCGCCCCTGCCCCGGGGGTCGGGCAGGGGCGGTGGCTCGCGGGCGGCGGCGGGGCCGACCGGGCGGGGTCAGCCCAGCGGGGCCGACCGGGCGGGGCCGGCGGCGGGGCCGGTCGGGTCAGGCCGCCTTGACGGCCGAGATGTCGAAGGTCAGCTTGACCTTCTCGCCGATCAGGACGCCGCCGGTCTCCAGGGCCGCGTTGTAGGTCAGGCCGAAGTCGGTACGGTCCACGACGGCCTTGCCCTCGAAGCCGACCCGCTCGGCGCCGTAGGCGTCGGTGGCGCTGCCGGTGTGCTCGAGGTCCAGGACCACCGGGCGGGTGGTGCCCTTGATCGTGAGCTCGCCGGTCATCCGGTAGGAGTCGTCGCCGAGCGCCTCGGCGGAGGTGCTGCGGAAGCGGATCTCCGGGTAGGTGTCGGCGGCGAAGAAGTCGCCGGTGCGCAGGTGCTCGTCGCGCTGGGCCTGGTTGGTGTCGATGCTGGCGACCTTGATCACCAACTCGGCCGAGGAGTTGGCCGGTTCGGCGCCGTCCAGGTGCAGCTTGCCGTCGTACTCGGTGAAGCGGCCCTTGACGTTGGTGACCATCGCGTGGCGGACCGAGAAACCGATCTCGCTGTGCGCGGCGTCCACGGTCCAGTCGCCGCTCAGGTGCGACAGGTCGGGGCCGGCCTGGGGCTGGACGGCGACGGGGGTGGCGGCGGTCTTGGTGCGGGTGAACAGGCCCATGGCTCCTCCTCGGGTCCGAAGCCATTTTGTTTAGGCTTCAACTTCTTGGTTCGAGCGTACGCCGCCTTCGTTCAAATTTCAACCATGGAACCCGGACGAGCCCCAGGATTCACCCGGACGGCCCGCCGCCCCGGTCCGACCGCCCCTGTCGGACCCCGGGGCTAGGCTGCGAACAACGGTTCCCCGCCCGAGAGGCCCCTCATGTTCGTCCTCCACGCGCTCTGGCGGGCGGACGGGCGGCTGGCACTCTGGGCCGAGGACGCCCGCGCCCACCCCGGTACCGCCGAACCGCAGCCGGAGCGGCCCGCCCCGCGCGCCCACCCGTACGCCTGCCCGGCCGGCGAACTGGCCGCCGTCCTCGGCGGCATCGGGCCCGGCCTCGGCTGGCTCGCAAGCCAGGCCCCCGAGCGCTGGGCCACCCTCCTCCTGCCCACCGTCGGCGCCCACCCCGCCCCCTCGCCCGACCTGCCGGTCACCCCGCCGCGCGGCGGCGCCCACCTCAGCCCCTGGCGGGTCCCGGCCCTGCTCTTCGACCCCCCGGCCGCCGCGCAACTGCTCGGCGAGGTGCACGACCCGCACTGGGCCGTCACCGTCACCGACCTGCCCGGCACCGGCCGGGTCGAAGTGGTCCACGGCCCCGCGCTGCGCTGGCTCACCGGAGTGCACGACCTCGCCTGGCGCGCCGTCGGCCGGGGCCGGCTGCTGCCCCTGCCCGTCCCCGACGGCGGCCGCCCCCGGGCCCGGTGGCGGCCCGACCTCACCCCGGCCGGCCGTCGCGAGGCGGCCGCCCTGGCGGCCGGCTGCCCACCCGTCCTGCTGGGGGAGTGGCCCACCGGAGCCGGCACCGGGGAGGCGCTGCTGGAAGCCGCGCTCGGTGCCCTGGTGGACGCCGAGGCCCGTGCCGCGCTGGCCGACCGGCCGTTCCCCGCCGGCGGCCGCTCCGCCGTCGAGCAGTGGCTGCACGCCCTCAGCACCCCCTCCGGCGAGCTCACCGGCGTCCCCGCCGAGGACGTCGCCGGACTCCGCCGACGGATCGACACCTGGTACGCCGCCGCCGAACCCGCCGACCCCGCGCTGCGGCTCTGCTTCCGCCTGCTCGAACCGCTCGGCCCCGACCCGGACGACCCCGACGGCCGCCCCTCCGACGACGCCTGGCAGCTCGAGTTCCTGCTCCAGGCCGTCGACGAACCCTCCCTCCTGGTCCGCGCCGCCGACCTGCACCAGGGCGGCGCCGCGCACGCCGCGCTCGCCCGTACGACCACGGGCGGCCGGGAACCCGCCGACATCCTGGTCGCCGAACTCGCCCGCGCCGCGCACCGCTGGCCCGCCCTGGACGGGCTGCGCCACCGCTCCCGCCCGTCCGCGCTCCCGCTCGACCGGGCCGGCGCGCTCGACTTCCTGAGCACCGCCGCGCCCGCCCTCGCCGAGAGCGGCTTCGGTGTGCTGCTGCCCGCCTGGTGGCGCCGCCGCCCCCGGCTCGGGCTCGCCCTGCGGGCCGTCAGCCCGCCCGCCCCCGGCACCCTCGCCGTCACCAGCCAGGTGGACCGGGACGCCGTGGTCGCCTTCCGCTGGCAGGCCGCGCTCGGCCCGGACGGCACCCCGCTCACCGAACGCGAGCTCGCCGAACTCGCCGCCGCCAAACAGGGCCTGGTGCGCGTCCGGGGCACCTGGCTGGAGGCCGACCCGGCCCAGATCGCCGCCGCCCTCGCCTTCCTCACCGAGCGGCGCGACGGCCTCCTGGCCGCCGCCGACCTGCTCCGGCTCGCCCTGGACCCGGAAGCGACCGTCGCCGGACTGCCGGTCACCGGCGTCCGCGTGGACGGCCCGCTCGGCGACCTGCTGGCCGGCCGCACCGCCGCCGACCGGGCCGGCCGGGCCGACGCCGCGCCGCCCCCGGGCTTCCGCGCCGAACTGCGCCCCTACCAGCGGCGCGGCCTGGCCTGGCTGCGGACCATGTCCGGGCTCGGCCTCGGCGCCGTGCTCGCCGACGACATGGGCCTCGGCAAGACCGTGCAGACCCTCGCCCTGCTCGCCGCCGAACGCGCCGAGGGGGCGACCGGCCCGACCCTGCTGGTCTGCCCGATGTCCCTGGTCGGCAACTGGCAGCGCGAGGCCGAGCGCTTCGCCCCCGACCTGCGCCGCCACGTCCACCACGGCGCCGGCCGCCTCGACGCGGAGCGCCTCGCCGCCGCCGTCCACGGCGTGGACCTGGTCATCACCACCTACGGGCTGGTCCAGCGCGACCTCGCCGCCCTGCGCGCGATCCGCTGGCGCCGGGTGGTCGCCGACGAGGCGCAGCACATCAAGAACAGCGGCACCGCGCAGTCCCGGGCGATCCGCGCGCTGCCCGTCACCCGCCACCGGATCGCCCTGACCGGCACCCCGGTGGAGAACCGGCTCGCCGAACTGCACGCCGTGCTGGACTTCGCCAACCCCGGCCTGCTCGGCCCGGCCGAGCGCTTCAAGGAGCGCTACGCGATCCCCGTCGAGCTGCACCGCAACCCCGAGCGCACCGCCGAACTCCGCCGCCGCACCGCCCCGTTCGTACTGCGCCGGCTCAAGGCCGACCCGGCGGTGGCGGCCGACCTGCCCGCCAAGCAGGAGATGACCGTCTGGTGCAACCTCACCGCCGAACAGGCCGGCCTCTACCAGGCCGTGGTGGCCGACCTGCTGCAACGGGTCGAGGGCGTCCGGGGCGTGGAGCGGCGCGGCACCGTGCTGGCCGCGATCGGCAAGCTCAAGCAGGTGTGCAACCACCCGGCCCAACTGCTGCACGACGGCTCGCCGTTGGGCGAACGGTCGGGCAAGGTGGCGCGGCTCGCCGAACTGCTGGAGGAGGCACTGGCCGAGGGCGACCGGACGTTGGTCTTCACCCAGTACGCCGAGTTCGGCACCATGCTGCGCCCGTACCTGGAACGCCGGCTCGGCCAGGAGGTGCTGTACCTGCACGGCGGCGTCCCCCGCACCCGCCGCGAGGAACTCGTCCAGCGCTTCCAGGCCCCGGACGGCCCGGGGGTGTTCCTGCTCTCGCTGCGGGCCGGCGGCACCGGGCTCAACCTGACCGCCGCCAACCAGGTGATCCACCTGGACCGCTGGTGGAACCCGGCGGTCGAGGAACAGGCCACCGACCGCGCCTTCCGGATCGGCCAGCGCCGGGACGTCCAGGTCCGCCGCCTGGTCTGCGTCGGCACCGTCGAGGAGCGGATCGACGAACTCCTCGCCGCCAAGCGCTCCCTGGCCGACACGGCGGTGGGCGCGGGGGAGCACTGGCTGACCGACCTGCCGGTCGACGCACTGCGCGAACTGGTCGCCCTCACCCGCGAGGACGCCGTCGCCGAGGAGGAGACGTGACGGAAGCGACCAAGCCCCCACCGGTCAACGTCGCCGCCTACTGGCGCGGCGACTTCACCCTGCACCCCGACCCGCCGGACGAGGAGCCCGACGAGTCCTCCCTGCGCCGGCTCGGCCGCTCCGGCATCACCGTGCACGGCCGCGATCTCGCCACCTTGCTCGCCCCCGCCTACGACACCTTCCGCGGCTGACGGGTAACGTCCGCAGGGTGACCGACACTCCAGACACCCGCCTCGCCGACTTCGAGGACAACCGGCGGATGGTCTTCGGCATCGCCTACCGGATGCTCGGCAGCGTCGCCGACGCCGAGGACCTGGTCCAGGACACCTGGCTGCGCTGGAGCCGGGTCACCGGCCCGGTCGCCAGCCCGAGCGCGTTCCTCGCCCGCACGGTCACCAACCTCGCCCTCAACCGGCTCGACTCGGCCGCCGTCCGCCGCGAGTCCTACGTCGGCCCCTGGCTGCCCGAGCCGCTGGTCACCGAGCCGGACGCGACCGGCGACGTGGAACGCGCCGAGACCGTCTCGCTCGCCCTGCTGGTCGTGCTGGAGAGCCTGTCCCCGCTGGAGCGCGCGGTCTTCGTGCTCAAGGAGGCCTTCGGCTTCTCCTACCAGGAGATCGCCGAGGCCCTGGACCGCACCGAGGCCGCCTGCCGCCAGGTCGGCAGCCGGGCCCGGGCCCACGTGCGCGCCCGCCGCCCCCGCTACGACGCCCCGCCGGAGCTGCGCCGCCGCGCCACCGACGAGTTCCTCTCCGCCTGCGTCGGCGGCGACCTCAACCGGATGCTCGAACTGCTCGCCCCCGACGTCACCTCCTGGAGCGACGGCGGCGGCGTGATCAGCGCCGCGCTGCGGCCGGTCACCGGCGCCGAGAACGTCGCCCGCTTCATCCTCGGCCTGCTCCGCAAGCTGGGCGCCGGCGCGGGCACCCGTCCGGTCCTGGTCAACGGCGAACCCGGCGTCCTCATCACCGTGGACGGCGCCGTCGACTCCGTCTCGGTCCTCGACTTCACCGAGGGCCCCGACGGCCGCCCCCTGGTCTCCGCCATCCGCGCCGTCCGCAACCCCGAGAAGCTCACCCACCTCGCTTGACCCTCGACCAGGTCGAGCCCCGAGAGTCATCGGCATGGAGAGCGAGCTGCACAGCATCGGCGAACTGGCCCGCGCCAGCGGCCTGGGCGTCGGCACCCTGCGCTACTACGACGGCGCCGAGGTGCTCACCCCCGCCTGGGTCGACCCCCACACCGGCTACCGCTGGTACCGGCCCGCCCAACTCGCCGACGCCCGCCTGCTGGCCCGGCTGCGCCGGGTCGGCCTGCCGCTGGCCGACATCCGCGCCGTCCTCGCCGCCGCCCCCGGCAGCGGCGACGCCCGACACGTCCTCGACGCGCACCTGCGCCGACTGGAGGACGGCCTGGCCGACGCCCGCCGCGAACTCTCCCTGATCCGCACGATGATCGACCAGAGGGAGCAACCGATGACCACCACCACCCACCTCACCGTCCCCGCCGACGACCTGGCCGCCGCCCTGGACGCGGTCCGCTTCGCGGTCTCCGGCGACCCGGACCAGCCCTCCCTCGCCGGAGTGCTCTTCGAACCGGACGGCCCGGCCCTGCGGCTGGTCGCCACCGACCGCTACCGCCTGGCCCTCGCCGAAGTGCCCGCCACCGGCGCACCCGACCAGCCGACCCCCGGCACCATCGTCCCCACCGCCCTGGTCGACGCCCTGCGCGCCCTGCTCCCCGCCGCCCCGCCCGAGGTCCACCTCACCCTGACCGCCGGCCTCTTCCGCGCCGAGACCGGCGAGCACCGCATCGAGGGCACCCCGCTGGACTTCGACTACCCCGACCACCGGGTCCTCACCCGACTCACCCCGCAGCACCGGATCACCCTGCCCACCGCCGCCCTGCGCACCGCCGTCGAGACCGGCGCCACCCGCACCCTCCCCTCCGGCCCCCACGGCGCCGAATGCGCCGTCACCCTCCTCACCCTCACCGAGGACGGCCGCCTCACCGTCGCCACCGACCCGACCGCCGAGGACTTCCAGATCGCGGTCAACCGCGACTTCCTCCTCGACGCCCTCGACGCCGGCCACCCCGAACAGCTCCTCCTCGAACTCGGCGGCCCGATCGCCCCCCTGGCCATCCGCACCCCGGACGACGCCGGCACCTTCTCCGTCCTCATGCCCGTCCGCCTCCCCGCCTGACCGCCAAGCACCCCGGCACGCCCGTAAGAGCAACCCCCCCACCTACGGACGCGCTGCGGGAGGGGGCGGCGCAGGGGGTGGCCCGGAGAGGGGCGTGACGGGTGATTTTCGGACTGCCAACGGCGCCCGCCCCCCCACCCACAGAGTCGGCAGTCCGAAAATCACCCAGCCCCCGGAGCGGCCACCCCCGGAGCCGCCCCCGCACCCACCCTCCCGAGAGCCCCCACCCCACACCCCCACCCCACCGCGCCCCCTGCTTGCAATTGCAAGCACCCTCCTGCACCCTGTCCCCATGGCCTCCCTGAACGTCGGCTCCCTCGGCGCGTACATCCGCGAGCAACGCCGCAACGCGCAATACTCGCTGCGCCAGCTGGCGGAGGCCGCCGGCGTGTCCAACCCGTACCTCAGCCAGATCGAGCGAGGGTTGCGCAAGCCGAGCGCGGAGATCCTGCAGCAGATCGCGAAGGCGCTGCGGATCTCGGCGGAGACGCTCTACGTCCAGGCCGGGATCCTGGAGGAGCGGCAGGACGAGGGCCTGGAGCTGCGGGCTTCGATCCTGGCCGATCCGCTGATCACCGAGCAGCAGAAGCAGTCGCTGCTCGCGGTCTACGACGCCTTCCTCAAGGAGAACGCGACGCGGCCCTCCAGCCCCACGGCCGACGTCGCAGCCACCCCGAACACCCACCGGGAGGACCGGTAACCATGCCGATCACGGACGACATCAAGAAGACCCTCACCGACCCGACCCCGCTGTACGCCCTGGCCGGCGCCGGGGACCTCGCCTACGCGAAGCTGCGCGAGGTGCCCGGCAGGGTCGAGGCACTGGCGGCGGACCGCAAGGGCGCCCAGGAGAAGGCCACCGCCAAGCTCCAGGAGGCGCAGGAGCTGCTGGCCGGGGCTCCGGCCAAGGTCAGCGAGGCCGTCACCACCCTGCCCGCCGACCTGAAGGCCCTGCAGGAGCGGGCCCAGGGCTTCGCCCTCCAGCAGGTGGCCCGGGCCGTCGAGCTGGCGGTGAAGGCGAAGGAGACGTACGACGAGCTCGCCGAGCGCGGCAAGGTCGTGGTCGACAAGACCCGTCCGCAGGGCGACGCCGCCGAGCTGCCCGCCCAGCCGACCGGCGCCGAGGCCCGGGACTCCGCGCCGAAGAAGTCCTCCCGCGCCAGGAAGAGCACCCCGACCCCCGAGGACTGACCGGCGGCCCGCCGGCCGGTGGGCACTCCCCGGGCCGACGGGGCACGTGCGGGGTCGGCGGAACGTTGACGCATTGCGGACGGCCGCCGTGCCAGGATGGGCGACGGCGGGGGTGCGGCAGCTCGAGAGACGTAGGAGATCGCGATGACCGGAGTGTTCCAGATCCTGGCCTTTTCCTACCTGAACCCGTTCTGGTGGATGGCCGTGGCCATCCTGGGCTACAAGCTCTTCGCGCTGCTCGACGCGGCCACCCGCCGCGAGGACGCCTACCGTGCGGCGGACAAGAAGACCAAGGGCTTCTGGGTGGCCATCCTCGGAATCAGCTTCGGGTGGGACCTGCTCTTCGGGGCGAACTTCCTCGGCAGCATCGGAACGCTCGTCGGCCTGGTCGCCTCGATCGTCTACGTGGTGGACGTCCGCCCGGCGATCCGCGCCCTGACCGGCGGCAGCGGCCGGGGCGGCCAGAGCAACACCGGGCCGTACGGCCCCTGGTGACCGGCCCCCGACCGCAGCTCACACCGCAGACCGCACCGCAGCCCGGGCAGGGAATCCCCGCCCGGGCTGCGTCGTCGCCCTCCCCGGTTCCCCGAGGCTGATCGCGGGCGGGGGGGCTCGGCACTCAGCCGAGGATCAGCTGCACCGGGTTGCGCTCCAGCAGCAGCACCGCGACGTCGTCCGTCAGCGCGCCGCCGTTGAGCTCCTCGACCTCGGCGATCACGCTGTCGACCAGCCGTCCCCTGGTCAACCCCGCGGACTGGTGGTCGGCGACCAGATCGGCCAGCCCGTCCTGCCCGAGGCGGCGTGACCCGGCCCCGACCCGCCCCTCGATCAGGCCGTCGGTGTAGAGCAGCAGCCGCCAGCCCGCCCGGAGGTCGAACTCGTGCGCGGGCCAGGCGGCCTGGCCGTCGTGGCAGGGCAGCAGGCCGAGCGCGGGCCCGGCGTGGTCGGCGGGCAGCGACAGCGGGGCGTGGTCGCGGCCGAGCAGCAGCGGCGCCGGGTGCCCGGCGAGGTAGAGCCGGGCCCGTTCGTCGGCGGCCGGGGCGCCGGGCGAGCCGGGGTCGCCGTCGGCAGCGCCGGGCTCGATGACGAGCATGCAGAGCGTCGCGAAGATCTCGTCGCTGCGCCGCTCGTGCTCGAGCACGTGCTGGAGGGTGGTGAGCAGGGCCTCGCCGGTGAGGCCCGCGAAGACGAGGGTGCGCCACGCTATCCGGAGGGCGACGCCGAGCGCGGCCTCGTCCGGGCCGTGGCCGCAGACGTCGCCGATCACGACGTGAACGGTGCCGTCGTCGGTGCGTACGGCGTCGTAGAAGTCGCCGCCGAGCAGGGCCCGGCGGCGGCCGGGGCGGTAGCGGCGGGTGAAGGACAGTCCGGCGCCGTCCAGCAGCGGGGTGGGCAGGAGGTGGCGCTGGAGCCGGGCGTTCTCCTGCCCGCGCAGTTCGGCCTCGACGAGGCGGCGCTGGGACTCGTCGGCGCGCTTGCGTTCGACGGCGTAGCGCAGCGCGCGGGCCAGCAGTGGGCCGTCCGTCTCGTGCTTGAGCAGGAAGTCCTGGGCGCCGGCGGCGACGGCGGCCGCGCCGAGTTCGGCTCCGGCGGCGTCGGTGAGCACCACGACCGGGATGTGCGGGGCGCGGCGGAGCAATTCGTGCAGCCCTTCCAGGCCGTCCGAGGGGTCGGAGGGGTGCGGCAGGTCGGCCGGGGCGGCGAGGTCGAGCAGCACGCAGCCGAACTCCGCACCGCGGGGGCGTCCGCGCCGGGCGGCGGGGGAGCCCTGGGCGAGCAGTTGGACGGCCTGGTCGAGGCCGCGGGCCCAGTGGATCTCGATCGAGGTGCCGCTGTCGGCGACCGCGGCCTTGATCAGCTGGGCGTCCGAGGCATCGTCCTCGATGACCAGCAGCCGCAGCGGCGCGGCACCGCCGTCGGCGGTGCCGTCAGCGGGCGCCGGGCGTCCGGGCTCGGCCGGGTGCGGGGGGCGCCGTCCGCCGTGCGCGGTCCGGACCGCCTGCGACCGGGGGTGAGGTATCGGGGGAGCCGCCGTCGCCGGTCCGGTCGTCGCCGGGTGTTTCCGGGCATGGCCGACGGGGGCGCCGTCATGGGCGCCCGGCAGGTCCGCGGCACCAGGTGCCCGCCCGTCTCCCGTTGCGGGCATCGGTCGTTCCTCCCTTTCCCCGACTGCGTAACGGTCGGCGTCCGTCCGCGGTGCCCGCCTGGCACCTCGCGTCGGGGAACTTCTCGCGACCATAACGTGATCTCCGGGGATTTCTTCGGCCGACCGGCGCCGTTGTGGCTATTGCCACGCCGGTGGCGGTGTGGTGATCGGACTCGAACGACGGCTCGGATCCCCGCCCGTCAGCCGACGGGCGGGGCCGGGGAAGGGGACAGTTGATGGTGCCGCGGATCACCCTGGTCGAGGGTGACATCACGGAGCAGCGGGTGGACGCGGTGGTGAACGCCGCCAACTCGTCCTTGCTGGGCGGGGGCGGGGTGGACGGCGCGATCCACCGCAAGGGCGGGCCGCAGATCCTGGAGGAGTGCCGCCGGCTGCGGGCCTCGCACTGGGGCAAGGGGCTGCCCACCGGGCGGGCCGTGGCGACCACGGCCGGGCGGCTTCCGGCCCGGTGGGTGGTGCACACCGTCGGGCCGGTGTACCTGGCGGAGGAGTACGAGGAGCGGGCTGGGCTGTTGGCCTCCTGCTATCGCGAGTCGTTGCGCGTGGCGGCGGAGTTGGGCGCGGCCACGGTGGCCTTCCCCGCGGTGTCGGCCGGCATCTTCGGCTGGCCGCCGGAGGACGCGGCCCGGATCGCGCTCGGCACCGTCGCCCAGGTGCTGGACGGCGACGACGAACCTGCGGGCGCGGGGCTGGCGGAGGTGCGGTTCGTGCTGTTCGGGTCGGAGATGTACGGGGTGTTCGAACGGGCCCTGGCGGAGCTGCCCGGCCGGAACGGCTGACGGTGGTGCGCGGCCATGCCTGAGTGGGCGCCGAGCGGCGTGTGGTGTCGCCGCTCGGCGGCCTCCATCGTGGCGTGCTGAAGCGTCAACGCGCCAGAGATATTCGATAACTCGTTCGAGTGAAAGCCTCCCGGGGGGAGCACCCGCGCCCGCTCGCCGGTGCCGCGGCCGACCGCTACGGCGCGAGCGCCGTCCACGGCACCGTGACCTCGCCCTGCCGCCACCGGCCGCGCGCGTCCACCAGCGGCCAGCTGCCGGCCAGCGCCGTGCACGCGGCCACCCAGCGCTGCCGCGCGCCGAACGCCCCGTAGGGCGCGGCAGCCGCCCAGGCCCGGTCGAAGTCGGTCAGGAAGGCGTGCACCGGCCGCCCCGGCACGTTGTGGTGGATCAGCGCCTTCGGCAGCCGCTCGGCCAGGTCGGAGGGCTGCTCCAGGCCGCCCAGTCGGGCCGCGAAGGTCACCGTGCGCGGCCCCTCCGGCCCGAGCGCGACCCAGACGTGCCGCCGTCCGATCTCGTCGCAGGTGCCCTCGACCAGCAGCCCGTCCGGGGCGAGCCGGGCGCACAGCCGCTCCCACACCCCGGCCACCGCCGACTCCTCGTACTGCCGCAGCACGTTGGCCGCCCGGATCAGCTGGGCCCGCGCCCCGCCGTCCAGCGGCACCTCGAAGCCGCCGCGCCGGAAGCTGAGCAGCGGCGGTTCGGCGTACGGCAGCGCGGCCGCGACCCGCTCCGGTTCGATCTCGATCCCGACCACCCGCACGTCCGGCCGCACCGCCCGCAGTCGCCCGGCCAGTTCCACGGCCGTCCACGGCGCCGCGCCGTAGCCGAGGTCGACGGCCACCGGCGGGCGTTCGGCGGACCGCAGGGCGGGGCCCAGGGCGTGGGCGATCCAGCGGTCCATCCGGCGCAGCCGGTTGGTGTTGGTGGTGCCCCGGGTGACGTTCCCCACCGGACGGCCGGTCCGCCCGCGGGCGGGCGCGGTGGTCGTGGGGTCGAAGGAGGCGGCCATGTCCAGAAGGGTAGTCGGGCCGACGGCGGCACCGCCCCTGACCAGCACGGCTGCCCCGGGCCCCGGCGCGGCTGGCCGGTCCCTGTCATCTCACCCACCGGGCCGGGAATGCCGGGCGGGCGCCGTGTGGTTGGCAGACTGGTGGTGATGTGTGCCCGGACGGGGCAGCGCACACCGGACATGCGGCGGCCCGTCCACGCGGACCGCCGAGACGGGCCGCACACGAGGAGGCTTCAGCCAGGTGATCCAGCACCCCGTCCGTTCGGTACGCCGTGCCCAGTCCGCCGGGCCCGCGCGCGGCCGGCTCCAGTCGCTCGTCCCGGGGCGCCGGCGCCCGCGCCGGATAGCCATGCTGAGCGTCCACACCTCGCCGCTGCACCAGCCCGGCACCGGGGACGCCGGCGGGATGAACGTCTACATCGTCGAGCTGGCCAAGCGCCTGGCGGAGCTGAACATCGAGGTCGAGGTGTTCACCCGGTCCACCTGCTCGGACGACGCACCGACCGTCGAGCTGGCCCCGGGCGTGCTGGTCCGCCACGTCACCGCCGGGCCGTACGAGGGGCTGGTCAAGGAGGACCTGCCGGCCCAGCTGTGCGCCTTCACCCACGGCGTGCTGCGCACCGAGGCGGGCCACCGCCCCGGCCACTACGACCTGGTGCACTCGCACTACTGGCTCTCCGGGCAGGTCGGCTGGCTGGCCGCGCAGCGCTGGGGGGTGCCGCTGGTGCACACCATGCACACCATGGCGAAGGTGAAGAACGCCGCGCTGGCCGAAGGCGACACGCCCGAGCCCCCGGCCCGGGTGATCGGTGAGACCCAGGTGGTCGAGGCGGCCGACCGGCTGATCGCCAACACCACCGAGGAGGCCGCCGAGCTGGCGCTGCACTACGGCGCCCGGTCGGACCAGCTGGCCGTCGTGCACCCCGGGGTGAACCTGGACGTCTTCCGGCCCGGCGGGCCGCACGCCTCGGCCGCGGCCCGCGCCCGGCTGGGCCTGCCGCAGGACGCCGCGGTGCTGCTGTTCGCCGGCCGGATCCAGCCGCTGAAGGCGCCGGACGTGCTGCTGCGGGCGGTGGCCGCGCTGCTGGAGGCCCGTCCGGAGCTGCGCGAGCGCCTGGTGGTGCCGGTGGTCGGCGGGCCGTCCGGCACCGGGCTGGCCCGGCCGGAGAGCCTGCACAAGCTGGCCGCCCAGCTGGGCATCGGCGACGTGGTGCGGTTCCACCCCCCGGTCGGCCAGACGCACCTCGCGGAGTGGTACCGCGCGGCGACGGCCCTGGTGATGCCGTCCTACAGCGAGTCGTTCGGCCTGGTGGCACTGGAGGCGCAGGCCTGCGGCACCCCGGTGGTGGCGGCCGCGGTCGGGGGCCTGCCGGTCGCGGTGCGGGACGGCGAGTCCGGCACCCTGGTGAACGGCCACGACCCGCTGGAGTGGGCCCGCGCGCTGGAGCCGTACGTGACGGACCGGGCGCTGGTGGCCGGGCGCGGCGCGGCGGCGGCCCGGCACGCGGCCGCCTTCGGCTGGGACACCGCCGCGGCGACCACCGCCGAGGTGTACGCGGGGAGCCTGGCCCGGCCGGCCGGCCGCCTCGCCGGGGCCCGCCGCCGCCCGGTCTGACGCCCGCCCACCGCGCGGTTCCGGCTGCGGTTCCGGCCTCGCCGCGCGGTTCCGGCTGCGGTTCCAGCCCCCGCGCGGTGCCGGCTGCCAAGTCCGCCGCGGCCCCGCCATGCGGTGCGGGCTGCGGTCCGGCGGTACCGCCGAGTAACGTCACCCCCATGGCTATCCGCACCAAGGACGAGGCCCTGACCCTCCTGCGCACCGCCCTGGACGACGCCGGGGTGGCGTGGGAGCCGGCCGCCGCCGACCCCTACACCCTGGTGGCGACGCTTCCGGGCACCCGGAAGCTGTCCACCACCTGCGCCCTGCGGGTCGGCGACCACACCCTGTCGGTGAACGCCTTCGTGATCCGCCGCCCGGACGAGAACCACGAGGCCGTCTACCGCTGGCTGTTGGAGCGCAACACCCGGATGTACGGCGTCGCGTACGCGATCGACAGCCTGGGCGACGTCTACCTGGCCGGCCGCCTGCCGCTGGAGGCACTCGGCCCGGAGGCCGTGGACCGGCTGCTCGGGACGGTGCTGGAGAACGCCGACGAGCCCTTCAACACCCTGCTGGAGCTGGGCTTCGCCTCGGCGATCCGGCGCGAGTGGGAGTGGCGCACCAAGCGCGGGGAGTCCACCCGCAACCTGGCCGCCTTCGCCCACCTGGCCGCCCCGCCCGCCGAGGGCCCGCTCGCCGGCTGACCGTCGCCCGATCGCCCGCCCGACCGGCCGCCGACCGGCCGCCGGTCGGCGCCCCGCCGGCCCCGGCCGACCGCTCAGACGCCCGTCGGAGCCTGCTCGGCCTCCGCCGGAGCCTTCCCGGCCGCCGTCACGGGCGCCGCCACCGCAACGGCCGCAACGGCCCCGGTGCCGGCCGGGGCGCCGGATCGCCTCCCCAGCAGCGCGTACCCGAGCGCGGCCACGGTGCCGCACACCCCGCAGGTGCCCCAGAGCACCCCGCCGCCGGCGTGGTCCAGCACCACACCGCCCACGGCCGGGCCGAGGAACAGGGCCAGCGACCAGGAGAGCGAGTAGACGCCCTGGTAGCGGCCGCGCGCCTGGGGCGGGGACAGCTCGGCGACGAGACCCATCAGGGTCGGCGTGTAGCCGATCTCCCCGATCGTCCAGACCGCCACGGTGACGGCGTACCACCACGCCGACGCCCCGGCGAGGGCCGTCATGCCGAAGCCCCAGCCGATGAGCAGCGCCGCGGCCACCAGCATGGCCGTTCGACTGCGGCCTTCGACCCAGCGGGTGAGCGGGATCTGCAGCAGCACGATCAGCAGCCCGTTCAGGCTGATGACCAGGCCGTACTGGGAGGAGGTGATGCCCTGCTCGCCCATGTCCACCGGGAGCGTGGTGGAGGACTGCTGCATCACCAGCGCGATCAGCAGGGTGAGCCCGACCACCGCCATGAAGCGGCTGTCGCGGACCACGGTGCCGAGGCCGACCGCCGGTTCGTCCGCCCGCTCCGCCGGGGCGTCGGGCCTGGTCTCCGGGATCCTGACGAAGATCACCACCGCGCAGAGCAGCGTGGAGAGCGCGTCCAGCAGGAACAGCGTGAGGTAGCCGTAGGTGGCGATCAGGCCGGCGACGGCTGCGGAGAGGCCGAAGCCCAGGTTGATCGCCCAGAAGTTCAGCGAGTAGGCCCGGACCCGGTCGGCGGCCGGGACGATGTCCGCGATGATCGCCGAGATGGCCGGGCGGGTGGCGTTGTTGCAGAAGCCGACCAGGAAGGCCACCACGGCGATCGCCACCTGGCCGTCCGTGAAGCCGAGGACGGCGGTGAACAGGGCCGTGCCGACCTGCGCGGCGACCAGGGTCGGCCGGCGCCCGATCCGATCGGTCAGGATGCCGGCGACGATCGACGAGACCGCCGCACCGAGCCCGAACAGGGAGGCGACCAGGCCCGCGTAGGAAGCCGAGTACCCCCGGTCGCCGGTGAGGTAGAGCGACAGGAAGGTGACCACGAACGCGCCGAGCCGGTTGACCAGCGTCGAGACCCAGAGCCACCAGAACTCCCGCGGCAACCCGCCCACCGTCTCGCGGACCATTCTTCGGAACCGGGCGTCGGCGGCCTGGGGGACGAGCATGTGGGGGCTCCCGAGGGCAGGCGCCCGCCGACCGGCGGAGGCAGGCCCCGGTCAGCCGACGCATGTAAGTGGCAGATGTGCTGAGCACACATTACCCACCCGTCCGAGGTCCCCACCAGGGGTTTATCGGCCCTCCACTAAGCTGGGGGCCATGGCTGACACGACGTACCGACTCATCCTGCTCCGCCACGGCGAGAGCCAGTGGAACCAGAAGAACCTGTTCACCGGTTGGGTCGACGTCGACCTCAACGAGAAGGGCGAGAAGGAGGCCGCCCGCGGTGGCGAGCTCCTGGCCGCCGAGGGCCTGTTCCCCGACGTGGTGCACACCTCGCTGCTGCGCCGCGCCATCCGCACCTCGCAGATCGCCCTGGACAAGGCCGACCGCCACTGGATCCCGGTCAGCCGCAGCTGGCGCCTGAACGAGCGGCACTACGGTGCGCTCCAGGGCAAGGACAAGGCCCAGACGCTGGCCGAGTTCGGCGAGGAGCAGTTCCAGCTGTGGCGCCGCTCCTACGACACCCCGCCGCCGGTCCTCGCCGACGACGCGGAGTACTCGCAGGCCGGTGACGCCCGCTACGCCGACATCCCGAGCGAGCTGCGTCCGCGCACCGAGTGCCTGAAGGACGTCGTCGAGCGGATGCTCCCGTACTGGTACGACGCCATCGTCCCGGACCTCGCCGCCGGCCGGACGGTCCTGGTCACCGCCCACGGCAACAGCCTGCGCGCGCTGGTCAAGCACCTGGACGGCATCTCCGACGCCGACATCGCCGGGCTGAACATCCCGACCGGCATCCCGCTGGTCTACGAGCTCGACGCCGACTTCAAGCCGGTCGTGGCCGGTGGCCGCTACCTCGACGCCGAGGCCGCCGCCGCCGCCATCGAGGCGGTCAAGAACCAGGGCAAGAAGTAGGACGAGGGGGAGGGCCGGAACCAGGCCCGACAGCCCGAGGCCCCGCTCCCGGATTGCCGGGGGCGGGGCCTTCGTCGTTCAACCGGCCCGTTTCCCAGGTCAGTTGGGGCCGCTAGAGTGGTTCAGACCATTGACGCGCGGTGGCGTGGGCTCCTACCGTGAGGGCACCGGGATGGCGCAGGCATGCCAAGGACTTCCCCGGTCATGGCTGCCGCACCCCCACGCGCGCGCCTGCGTCCCGGCGCACACTCCATCCACCCCCACGGAGGAGCACCATGCGCACACGTCTTCTGGTCGGAGCGGCCGTCGCCGCGCTGGCGGTCCCGCTCGGCCTGGCCTTCCCCGCCCAGTCCCACGGTTACATCACGACGCCGCCCAGCCGGGCCGCGCTCTGCGACGCCGACGCGGGCGCCGTGCCGTGGGACTGCGGTGACATCCAGTGGGAGCCGCAGAGCGTCGAGGGTCCCAAGGGCTTCCCGGCAGCCGGGCCCTCCGACGGGACCATCTGCGCCGGCGGCAACGCCCGCTTCGCCGAACTGGACGACCCGCACGGCGGCGCCTGGCCGACCACGGCGGTGACGGCGGGCCAGCGGCTCACGTTCACCTGGAAGTTCACCGCCCGGCACGCCACCACCGACTTCAGGTACTACATGACCAAGCCGGGCTACGACGCCGGCCGGCCGGTCACCCGGGCCGACCTGGACCTGACGCCCTTCCTCACCGTCCCGTACAACGGCCGCCAGGTGCCGGGCACGCTCAGCCACACCGCGACCCTCCCGAGCGGGCGCACCGGCCACCAGGTGGTCGTCGCGGTCTGGACGATCGCCGACACCGGGAACGCCTTCTACTCCTGCACCGACGTCCGGTTCTGACACCGGGACCCGGTCGGAGACGGCGGCGGGGTGCACGGCCGCTCGGCGGCCGTGCACCCCGTGACGCCTCGGTGGCGGTTTCCTCAGTGGCCGCCGCAGCAGCCGCCGTCCGCGCCGCCGCACTGGCAGGGCGCGCCGGACTGGCAGCCGCATCCGCAGCCCGGGCCGCAGCCGCAGCCGGCCGCGAGGACGGGCAGCAGTTTCGGGGCGGGCGGCTCGACGGGGTCATGGGCGGTTGCCGGTCGGCTCGGGTTGGCCTTCATCGAGCTCTTCCCTCCTCTGACGGGCGCACTCCTGTGCCCCCGAGATCGAGTGAAGCGGCCGATCGGAGGGAGCGTCAACAGGCGCGCAGTGGTGGGACGTACGGGGGAACGTGCGCCCGCACCACCCTCGCCGCAGGTTTACCCGCTTCCGGGAGGAGAGCCGGTCACCCCCCCGGGCCTGCCACCTGCCCCTGCCGGTCACTCGCCCCTGCCGGTCACCCGCCCCTGCCGGTCACTCGCCGGGCCGGTCACCCGCCGGCCCACGTCATCCCGCCTCGACGGCTCCTGCCGCCTCGGTGGCGGCCACGAACTCGGCCACGTGCTCGCCCGTCACCAGGTACACCACGCGCTTGGCGACCGACACCGCGTGGTCCGCGAAGCGCTCGTAGTAGCGGCCGACCAGGGTGATGTCGACGGCGGTCTCGATGCCGTGGTGCCAGCGGTCGTCGATCAGGTGCGACAGCAGTTCGCGGTGCAGGCTGTCGATGGCGTCGTCGTCCTGCTCCAGCTCCAGGGCCTTGTCGACGTCCTTGGTGGCGATCACCAGGCCCGTCTTGGCCACCAGCCGCTGGGCGAGCTGCCCCATCTCCAGGACGGTGGACTGGAGGTCGGTCGGCACGGCCGTCTCCGGGTAGCGCATCCGCGCGACCTTGGCGACGTGCCGGGCGAGGTCCCCGCAGCGCTCCAGGTCGGCGCTCATCCGCAGCGAGGTGACCACGATGCGCAGGTCCGTGGCGACGGGCTGCTGCCGCGCGAGCAGGTCGATGGCGCGGTTCTCCAGCTCGTGGTGGAGGTCGTTGACCTTCTCGTCGGCGGCGATGACGCTCTCCGCCAGCGCCAGGTCCGCGTCGAGGAGGGCGGTGGTGGCCCGCCCCATGGCCGAGCCGACCAGCCGGGCCATCTCGACCAGGCCGTCGCCGATCGAGTCCAGTTCCTCGTGGTACGCGTCGCGCATGTTCTCTCCTCAGTAGCTGTGTCGGTGGCGGTGCCGACCGGTCAGCCCGTCCGACCGCCGTTCCGGCGTCCGGGTGACCGCTGCTGGTGGCGCGAATCGTACGCGCACACCTGAGACGGTGGCCGCTGGCGGCCGCGCCGTTCTCTCCCACACGGGCTGCACAGCCAACCCTCCGCCGTTCGGGCGACGTCGTACGGCCGGTGCGGTGAATCGGCAGCTACGTGAAGGTGAATTCTCGGCAACGCGTGGTCGATGCCTTGATCCAGCCCTTGGGGAGTGCCCTGGCCGTACGCTTACGCTGGCCACATGGACGTGAACGTGGCCGCTGCCGCCGCCTGTGCCATAGCCGGGCTCGGCGTCGGCCTCACCGCCTCCATCGCCTTCCGCTGGAGCGAGCGCGAGCAGGCCAAGGGCAGGCAGCCCGGCGGCAGGCACTACGGCCGGTACCAGGCACTGGGCACCGGCAACCCGGAACCCCCGCTCCCGCCGGGGGTGGACACCGTACTCTCCGTGCTGCGCTCCTGCGCGATCGTGCTGGGCGAGGGCGACGAGGTGGTCAAGGCCAGCTCGGCGGCGTACGCGATGGGCCTGGTGCGCGGCGGCGCGGTCGCCGTGGACCCGATGCTCGCACTGGCGCGCGCCACCCGCCGGGACGGCGAGATCCGGCAGGTCGAGCTGGAGGTGCCCCGCCCGGGCGCCGCCCGTGCCGCGGAGCCGCTCGCGGTGTCGGTCCGGGTCGCCCCGCTGGGCTCCCGACTGGTGCTGGTGCTGGTCGAGGACCAGACCGAGCGCCGCCGGGTGGAGGCCGTCCGCCGAGACTTCGTCGCCAACGTCAGCCATGAGCTCAAGACTCCGGTGGGTGCCCTGTCCCTGCTGTCCGAGGCGGTCGCCGACGCGGCCGACGACCCGGAGGCGGTGCAGCGCTTCGCCGGCCGGATGCAGGTCGAGGCGACCCGCCTGGCCAGCCTGGTGCAGGAGATCATCGACCTCTCCCGGGTCCAGGACGACCGGCTGATGGCCGATCCGGAGCCGGTCGCGGTGGACGAGCTGATCGCCGAGGCGATCGACCGCTGCCGCCAGCAGGCCGCCGCCAAGCAGATCCTGATCGCGGCCGGGGGCATCGCCGGGCTCTACCTGCACGGCAACCGGGGCCAGCTCGCCGCCGCCCTCGGCAACCTGGTGGAGAACGCCGTCAACTACAGTCCGCCCCGCACCCGGGTGGCGATCGCCACCCGCCGGATCTCGAGCGCCGCGGCGCTCGGCGAGGCGGACGGCGAGCTGATCGAGGTCTCGGTGACCGACCAGGGCATCGGCATCTCCGAGAAGGACCGCGAGCGGGTCTTCGAACGCTTCTACCGGGTCGACCCGGCCCGCTCCCGGCAGACCGGCGGGACCGGCCTCGGCCTGTCCATCGTCAAGCACGTCGCCGCCTCGCACGGCGGCACGGTCTCGGTGTGGAGCGTCGAGGGCCAGGGGTCGACCTTCACCCTCCGGCTGCCCGCCGGACAGGCGCCCGCCGACGACCGCCCCGCCGGCGAAGCCGACGGTGACCGGTCCACCGGCGACCGCCCCGCGGCTGCCGCCGACACCGACGCCGACGCCGCCGACACCGATGCCGCCGCTGACGTCGACGTCGACGTCGACGCTGCCGTCGACGGCGCCGACGGGACCGCCCCACGAACCCTCACCCCGGACCGTCCGCACGGCACGGCCCGCCCGCTCTCCGCCGGGGAGCGGAAAGAACCCCTGACAACCCCAACCACGCTTGCCCCGGAGGCCCGATCGTGACCCGAGTACTGGTGGTCGAGGACGAGGAGTCGTTCAGCGACGCCCTCTCGTACATGCTCCGCAAGGAGGGCTTCGAGGTGGCCGTCGCCGCCACCGGGCCCGACGCCCTGGAGCAGTTCGAACGCAACGGCGCCGACCTCGTCCTGCTCGACCTGATGCTGCCGGGTCTCCCGGGCACCGAGGTCTGCCGCCAGCTCCGGGTGCGCTCCAACGTCCCGGTGATCATGGTGACCGCCAAGGACAGCGAGATCGACAAGGTCGTCGGGCTGGAGATAGGTGCTGACGACTACGTCACCAAGCCGTACTCGACCCGGGAGCTGGTCGCCCGGATCCGCGCGGTGCTGCGCCGCCGCGGCGAGGACGGCGGCGCGGGCGAGAACGGCGGCGGCCCGGGCGCCCTGGAGGCGGGCCCGGTCCGGATGGACGTCGACCGGCACGTGGTGACGGTGGACGGCGCCAAGGTCGACCTGCCGCTCAAGGAGTTCGACCTGCTGGAGATGCTGCTGCGCAACGCGGGCCGGGTGCTGACCCGCATGCAGCTGATCGACCGGGTCTGGGGCGCGGACTACGTCGGCGACACCAAGACCCTGGACGTCCACGTGAAGCGCCTGCGGGCCAAGATCGAGCCCGACCCGGGCGCGCCCCGCTACCTGGTCACCGTCCGCGGCCTCGGCTACAAGTTCGAGCCGTAGGCCGCCGAACAGCGGGAACGGTGGGCCCGGGCCGTCGTGCCCGGCCCGCAGGACCTCCGACAGCGGAAGGCCCCCACCGACCGGTGGGGGCCTTCCGCGTGTCGGCTCTCCCGTGCGCCCGGAGCGGGCCGGCGGGAGGCGGTGCGTCGCGTCAGTGGGCGGCGGCCGGAGCGGTCGTCGGTGCGCCGGCGGCACCGGACGGCGTGGCCGCGGCGGTGGTCGCGCCGGCCGAGGGGGTGCCGGGGGCGGCCGGGGTGGTGGCGCCCGCGGACGGGGTGGCCGCCGGGGTGGTCGCGCCCGGGGAGGCCGGGGTGGCGCTCTTGGAGGTCGTGGCCGACGGCGTCGGTCCGTAGCCGTTGTACAGGCCGCGGCCCCCGGGGCCCGAGTCCGGGCTGACGGCGGCCTGGGCGTCGACCTTCTGGCCGTCCTTGAAGGTGAAGGTGGTGGTGGCGAAGCCGCCGACGCGGACGGAGGCCGCCGGGACGGTGGCGGACGGGTTGCCCTGGCCGCCGACCGACACCGAGCCACCGGCCGGGATGACGATGCTGGACAGCGGGGCGCCGGCGGCGTCCGCGAAGGTGGCGCTGCTGGTGCCGACGGCGATCGACTGCAGCTCGGCCGGCGTGGTGGCCGTGTTGGAGATGTTGACGACCACGTTCACGGGGCCCGTGTAGTCGGTCGAGGTACCCGCCCCGGTGACGAGCACGATGTTGTTCAGCCGGAGGTTCGTCCCGACGGTCGCCGCCGCGTTGTCGGGCTTGATCTGCAGGGTGTCCGGCGTGTTGCCGGCCGCGCAGGAGGACAGCGAGGCGATGGCGATGGCGGCGATGGCGGCGATGCTGCCGCGTCGAAGGCTGCGGCTCACGGCGGCGGCTTCTCCTAGGTCACGTGTCGACAGGTCAGGTCTCAGATTATCGACCTCACTTATGCGCTCCTCACGGGGTGGTCCCCGTGTCGCACTCCCGGGGCCCCCTGGGGGCCGTCCGGCCGTACGGGCGCTGGTGCCCGAGGCCTCGGGGATGGCGCGTTCCGGCGACACCGTCCGAGCGCACCCGCCGCGGTGGCGCTCCGAGGTACCGATCCGAAAGGGCGCTCCGAGGCGCCGCTCCGAGGCGTCGCCCCGCCGCGCCACGCCAAGGGCGAGGCCGAGAGGAGCCCCGAGGACAAGCTTCGACCAAGATCAAATAACGATCGGATCACGACTCGAAAAGGGGTGAAAGCTCAAGATCCAATCACGGTTACCGGGGGGTTGCGCAAGGGTTTCGTCAGGTGCCGGAACCGCCTCCGACCTGCGGGAAGCTCCTGTCGAACACCGGTCGCAGCACGTCATGGGGGTCCTTGTCAAGCCCCGAGACCGGCCCTGACCTGCGAAAACGCCCTTCGGGTGCGCCGCGAGGCGTGTTATTCTGGAAAGCCACGGAAGGGGTCCTGTCACATGACGTTCAAGGTTGGCGACACGGTGGTCTACCCCCATCACGGGGCCGCGCTGATCGAGGCCATCGAAATTCGCCAGATCAAAGGTGTGGACAAGACCTACCTGGTGCTCAAGGTGCAGCAGGGAGACCTGACGCTCCGGGTGCCCGCCGAGAACGCGGAGTTCGTCGGCGTGCGCGATGTAGTCGGCCAGGAGGGTCTGGACCGGGTCTTCGAGGTGCTGCGCGCACCGTACACCGAAGAGCCGACCAACTGGTCCCGTCGCTACAAGGCGAACCTGGAGAAGCTCGCCTCGGGTGACGTTATCAAGGTCGCCGAGGTTGTGCGCGACCTCTGGCGTCGCGAGCGCGAGCGCGGTCTCTCGGCCGGCGAGAAGCGGATGCTCGCGAAGGCGCGCCAGATCCTCGTCAGCGAGCTCGCGCTGGCGGAGAACACCAACGAGGACAAGGCGGAGACGCTGCTCGACGAGGTGCTCGCCTCGTAGGGCAGTCGGGCTGCCGCCCACCGCTCACAGCGCCCGGTGTCGGCGCGCCGCTCCCTGGACGGAACGTCCGGGAGTGGTGCAGTGGCACTTCGGGCGCTGAGGCGTGTCCGGACGACGTCTCCCGCCCGAGCCGGTCCGGGCCTGCAAGACCGTTTTTGCGGAGCTGTGCGGCAGGCTGCGGTGGACCGTGTCTCTTCGGAAGGGGCCCCTGCGCCCGCCGGGCACGCCAAGGCCATACCCACTTCGCCGAAGGAGTGAAACCTGAACGCCTCAGCAGCAGTCGCAGCAGCAGTGGTGCCCGCCGCAGGACGCGGTGAGCGGCTGGGGCCCGGTGCCCCGAAGGCCCTGCGTGACCTGGGCGGCGTCCCGCTCCTGGTGCACGCCGTACGGGCGCTGGCGCGCAGCCGGGCGGTCGGCCTGGTCGTGGTCGCCGCGCCCGCCGACGGGGTGGCCGAGGTGGTCGCCCTGCTGGACAGCCACGGTCTGGCCGGCAAGGACGTCCGGGTGGTGGCCGGCGGCTCGACCCGCCAGGAGTCCGTCCGGCTCGGTCTGGCCGCGATCCCGGAGGACGTGGAGATCGTCCTGGTGCACGACGCGGCCCGTCCGCTGGTCCCGGTCGAGGTGGTGGACGCCGTCGCGGCCGCCGTCCGGGCCGGGGCGCCCGCCGTGGTGCCCGCGGTGCCGCTGGCCGACACCGTGAAGCGGGTCGAGCCCAGCCCGGGCCGCCCCGAGCCGGTCGTCGACACCCCGGAGCGGGCCACCCTGCGCGCGGTGCAGACCCCGCAGGGCTTCGACCGGGCCACCCTGGTCGAGGTGCACGCCAAGGCACTGGCCGAGGAGGCCGCGGGCGGCGCCGACGCCCCGGCGGTCACGGACGACGCCGGCCTGGTGGAGCGCTACGGGGGCCAGGTCGTCGTGGTGCCCGGCCACGAGGAGGCGTTCAAGGTCACCCGCCCGTTGGACCTCGTGCTCGCCGAGGCCGTACTCGCCCGCCGGAGGGCCGCCGATGACTACTGAGCCGTTGATCCCCCGGGTGGGGATCGGCACCGACGTGCACGCCTTCGAGGCCGGCCGGCCGCTCTGGGTGGCCGGACTGGAGTGGCCGGACGCCGAGTTCGGGCTGTCCGGGCACTCGGACGCGGACGTCGCCGCGCACGCCGCCTGCGACGCGCTGTTCTCGGCCGCCGGAATCGGCGACCTGGGCGCCCACTTCGGCACCGACCGCCCGGAGTGGGCCGGTGCCTCCGGAGTGAAGCTGCTCGGCGAGGCGGCCCGGCTGGTCCGCGAGGCGGGCTTCGAGATCGGCAACGTCGCGGTCCAGGTGATCGGCGTCCGGCCGAAGGTCGGCAAGCGGCGGGCCGAGGCGCAGGGCGTGCTGTCCGAAGCGGTCGGCGCCCCGGTGTCGGTGTCCGGTACCACCACCGACGGCCTGGGGCTGACCGGCCGGGCCGAAGGGCTGGCCGCGATCGCCACCGCCCTGGTGTACGCGCGGCGTTGAGCCTGGCGGCCCGGGCGACCGGGCCGCGGGCCGGAACGGGCCGCCCCTGACGGGTGTTCAACAGGCTTCGCCGGGGCCCGGATGGGTAGTGTGCGATCCGGGCCCGCGCGCAGCTCGCACCGGGCCGTACCGCCGCCGACGAGAAGAGGTTTCCGATGGGAGTCGAACTTTCCGACAGGGCCAAGGCGTTGATCGACGGCAAGAGCTTCGCCGTGCTGTCGACGATCCAGCCGGACGGCAGCCCCCAGTCCTCGGTGGTCTGGGTCAAGCGGGACGGTGACGACATCCTGTTCTCCACCGTCGAGGGCCGCCGCAAGCACCTCAACCTGGTGAAGGACCCGCGCGTCTCGCTGGTGATCAACCCGCCGGAGAGCCCGTACGAGTACCTGGAGGCGCGCGGTTCGGTGACGATGACCACCGAGGGCGGCCGGGAGCTGATCGACGAGCTGGCCGCCAAGTACCGGGGCGTGGACAAGTACACCTGGGACGGCCCGGACGACGTCCGGGTGGTCATCCGGCTCTCCCCGCGCAAGGTGGTCGGCGGCATCTGACCGTCGTCCGACGGTCGTCGTCCGATGACGGCGTCGATGACCGGCACGCGATGACCAGCACGCGATGACCGGCGTCCGATGACCGGCCCGCGATGGCCGGCGCGGCGCGCGGGCCTGCCGGCCAGGGCGTTCGGCCGGTTTCGGACCGGCGCGCTCCCCGTCCGCGACCGGTCCGACCGGCGGCCGGGACCGGCGATTCCCCCGGGGGTGCGGCCCGCATTCCCGGGGAATGTCGCGGGGCACTCCCCGCCGCCCACTACGCTTGACGCTGTGAGCATTCGTCTGTACGACACCAGCACCCGCCAGGTACGCGACTTCGTCCCGCTTGTACCGGGTTGTGTCTCGATCTACCTGTGCGGCGCTACCGTCCAGTCGGCGCCTCACATCGGACACATCCGGTCCGGGCTCAACTTCGACGTCATGCAGCGGTGGTTCGCCTACCGCGGCTACCAGGTGACCTTCGCCCGCAACGTCACCGACATCGACGACAAGATCATCGCCAAGGAGCGCGAGCTCGGCACGCCGTGGTGGCAGATCGCCTACGAGAACGAGCGCGCCTTCAACGACGGTTACGACGCGCTCGGCTGCCTGCCGCCCACCGTCGAGCCGCGGGCCACCGGGCACATCCCCGAGATGATCGAGATGATGCAGGGCCTCATCGAGAAGGGCCACGCCTACGCCGCCGACGGCAACGTCTACTTCGACGTGAAGTCGTACCCCGACTACCTGGCGCTGTCCAACCAGAAGCTGGACGACCTGCGCCAGCCCGAGGGCGAGGGCGAGACGGGCAAGCGCGACCAGCGCGACTTCGCGATGTGGAAGGCCGCCAAGCCGGGCGAGCCGAGCTGGGAGACCCCGTGGGGCCGCGGCCGTCCCGGTTGGCACCTGGAGTGCTCGGCGATGGCCCACAAGTACCTGGGCCCTGCCTTCGACATCCACGGGGGCGGGCTGGACCTGATCTTCCCGCACCACGAGAACGAGATCGCCCAGTCCAAGGCCTACGGCGACGGCTTCGCCAACTTCTGGGCGCACAACGCCTGGGTCACCATGGCCGGCGAGAAGATGAGCAAGTCGCTGGGCAACTCGGTGCTGGTCTCCGAGATGGTCCGGCGCTGGCGGCCGATCGTGCTCCGCTACTACCTGGCCGCCCCGCACTACCGCTCGATGATCGAGTACAGCGAGGAGTCGCTGCGCGAGGCCGAGGCCGCCTTCGGCCGGATCGAGGGCTTCGTCCAGCGCGCCGCGGAGCGCTGCGGCTCCGTCGACGCGGCGCCCGAGGTGCCGCCGGCGTTCGCCGAGGCCATGGACGACGACTTCGGCGTTCCGCAGGCGCTGGCCGTCGTGCACACCGCCGTCCGCCAGGGCAACAGCGCCCTGAACGCGGACGACAAGGAGAGCGTGGTGGCGCGGCTGGCCGAGGTCCGTGCGATGCTCGGAGTACTGGGACTCGACCCGCTCGACCCGCACTGGGCCGGAGCTGAGCGCGGCGACGACCTGCACGGCGTGGTCGACTCGCTGGTCCGCCTGGTCCTGGACCAGCGGCAGGCGGCGCGCGAGCGCAAGGACTTCGCCACCGCGGATGCCATCCGCGACCAGCTCGGCCTGGCCGGGCTGGCGATCGAGGACACCCCGTCCGGCCCGCGCTGGACGATCAACAGCCAGTAACCCCATCTGACGATCGGGGTGATGGGTGGGCCGTACCGGACCGGTGCGGCCCTCCCGCATGACGTAGCGCATGCCGTCGGCCGCCGCCGCACCGAGCGGGGCGGCCGGGCATGCCGGACAGACAGGAAGTACAGCCATGGCCGGCAACAGCCAGCGCAGGAACCGCCGCAACCCCGGATCGAAGAAGGGCGCGTCTGTCGGGACCGGCGGGCACAGCCGGAAGGCGCTGCAGGGCAAGGGCCCGACCCCGCCCGGAGAGGCGCGCAAGGGCCACCCGAAGCAGCGCGCCGCCAACGCCGCGCTCAAGCGCGAGCGGGACGCCAAGGCCCGGGCCGGCATGCGCCGGGCCGGGGCCGGCCGGGGCGGTCGTGGCGGCGCGGGCAGCGCCGAGCTGGTCTTCGGCCGCAACTCGGTGGTCGAGGCCCTGATCGGCGACGTGCCCGCCACCGCGCTGTACGTCCAGCAGTTCATCGACACCGACGACCGCGTCCGCGAGGCCTTCCAGGCCGCCAACGACCGCGGCATCCCGCTGATGGAGGCCCCGCGGCCGCAGCTGGACCAGATGACCGGCGGGCTCAACCACCAGGGCCTGGTGCTCCAGGTCCCGCCGTACGAGTACGCGCACCCCGAGGACCTGCTGGAGGAGGCCGCCGACGCCGGTCAGGATCCGCTGATCATCGCGCTGGACGGGGTCACCGACTCGCGCAACCTCGGCGCCGTGGTCCGCTCCGCCGCCGCCTTCGGCGCGCACGGCGTGGTGATCCCCGAGCGCCGTGCGGCCGGCATGACCGCCGGTGCCTGGAAGACCTCCTCCGGCGCTGCGGCCCGGCTGCCCGTCGCCCGCGCGACCAACATGACCCGCACGCTGGAGGCCTACCAGAAGGCCGGCCTGATGGTGGTCGGCCTGGCCGCCGACGGCGAGGCCGAGATCGGCGACCTGGAGCTGCTGACCGGCCCGGTCGTGATCGTCGCGGGCAGCGAGGGCAAGGGCCTGTCCCGGCTCGTCTCGGAGACCTGCGACATGCGGGTGCGGATCCCGATGTCCGGGCTGACCGAGTCGCTGAACGCCGGTGTCGCTGCGGGCGTCGTGCTGTACGAGGCCGCCCGGCTGCGCGCCAAGCGCTGAGCACAGCCGGACCTCCGTCCGCAGGTGATGTGCTGAATTCCCCGCGATCCGAGTGAAAAGCGATCGGGCCCGACCGGGTCCGATCGCTTTTTTCATGATCACTTCAAGCATGCGCCGGACATCCACCCGGGAGAGTGTCCTAAGCGGCCGTCACCCGGTTAGACGGGCGTGGACGTGGACACCAGAACACCTCGGCGCCCCCTGTTCGGCGGCGGCAGCACCGGGATGGACGCGGGCCCCGGGCTCGACACCGTCAAGGTGCCGTCGGATCCGGCGCGACTCAGCAGCACCCAGGCGAGCTTCCGCCTCCGGCTCGGCAGCCCCGTGGCGCCGCTGATCGAGGCCCCGGCCGGACTGCTGTCCACCGGCGCCGCGTTCGGCGACCCGTACGCCAACCAGGGCCTGATCCGCCGTTCGCTGGTCACCCCGCAGGTCGTCGTGCCCGCCTCGGCCGTCCCGGCGCTGGCCGGGGCCGGGGCCGGGACCGGCGGGGCGCCCCGCCGCAAGGGCCGGGTCACCGCCGTCACCTGGACCGGCCAGGCGCCCCCCGGCGACCTCGCGGCCACCCAGCTGCTGGAGGCGGTCCGCCAGAGCGGCGCGCCGGGCGGCGACAGCCGGGCCGAGGCGGACACCCAGGTGCTCCCGGCCTACGCGGGCGCCCGGACCGTCCCCCGCCAGCCGCGCGAGGGCACCGGCACCGCCACCGACGCGGGCGTCGGCCCGGTCGGCGAGCCGCACGGCTGGACCCCGAGCGGCGAACTGCCCGAGGTGTCCGCCACCGACGCCGGGGGCAAGCAGCCCTGGTACCCCGGCCGCCGGGTCGACCTCGGCCTGGTGCTGCTGCCGCTGCGCGCGGTGCTCGGCTCGCTCTCCGTCTACGCCGGATTCAGCAAGCTCTGCGACCCGGTGTACTTCGACGGCGGCGAGCGCGGCTCCATGGTGCGCTGGCTCTCCTCGCTGCACCCCTGGAAGGTCGCCGAACCGCTGCTCGCCTTCGCGATGGCGCACCCCGTCGGCTCCGGCCTGGTGGTGTCGTTCACCGAGATCGTGGTCGGCGTGCTGACCGTCCTGGGCCTGTGGCAGCGGCTCGCGGCCGGAGCGGCGATGCTGCTCTCCGCGGCGCTGCTGTTCACCGTCAGCTGGCGGGCCGTACCGGTCTACGACACCCCGGACCTGATCTTCCTCGCGGCGTGGAGCCCCCTGCTGATCGCCGGGGCGCCGTTCGCCTCACTGGACGGCCGGCTCAACCTCGAGGCCTGGCGCCGCTTCGGCGCGGGCTCGCCGCGCGCCCTGCGCCGCCGGGTGCTGCGCCGCGGCACGGTGGTCACCACCATCGTGGTCGGCCTGACCCTCCTGCTCGGCTCGATGCTGGGCGCCGCCGTCCGGACCAGCGCCCGGCCGCACCAGGCGCCGCCCCGCCCGGCCACCGACTACGGCACCCCGGTCTGGCCGACGAGCAGCCCGTCCGGCGCCCCGGGCGGCCAGGGCGCGTCCTCGCCCTCGCCCGCCCCGCACCCGGCCACCCCGACGCCCAGCGCGACCGCACCGTCCAGCGCCCCCGCCAAGCCGACCGGCGCCACGCCGAGCGGCAAGCACTCCGGCAAGGCGGAGACCGGGGCGGGCTCCTCCCCGGCGCCGGCCGCCCCCTCCGCCGTTCCCGGCGGCGGCGCGCCGGCCCAGCGCAGCACCCCGGCCGCCGGGGGATCGGGCACGGCGCCCAAGCCGAGCCCGAGCAGCGGCTCGGGGCTGCTCGGCGGGGTGCTGGGCAGCGGCCCGCTGGCCGACCTGTCCGGCGGGGCCGGCGGGGCCGGCGGGGCCGAGGGCGGGCGCTCCTCCCGGCCGGGGACGCCCACGGCGACCTGAGGCGCTCGGGGGCCTGACGGCGCCGGTGCCGGTGCCGGCGTCGTCGTCCGTTGTCCGGTGTCCGGTGTGAGGCGGCCGGGTGCTCCGTGGGGGAGCACCCGGCCGTTGTGCTGTGGCTGTGGCTGTGGCTGTGGCTGTGGCTTCGGCTTCGGCTTCGGTTGTGGCTTCGGCTTCGGTTGTGGCCGGCGCCGCTGCCGCTTGCCGCAGTCGGCGGTGGCGGGGCGGACCGGGGGCAGCCGGCCCGGCTCGGCCCGGCCCGGCTCGGCAGGGGAGCGGAGGCAAGGTGGCTCGTCTGGGCACCCGTCCGCCGGTAGCGGCCCGGCTACCGCCGTCCGTCAGAGGGTCGTGTCGCGGTGCGCCGCGAGCTCCTTGGCCGCCTCGGTGAGGTCCTTGGCCGTGTCGATGGCGCGCCAGTACACGCCCTGCGGCAGCTGGTAGCCCGCCAGCCGCTTGGCGCGGGCGAGTTGGGGGAAGGTGGCGCGCTCGTGGTCGCCCACGTCCGGCAGCAGCTCGGCGAACTCCGGGCTGAACACGTACACGCCGGCGTTGATCAGGAACGGCGAGGGCGGAGCTTCGATGAAGTCCAGCACGTTGCCGAACTGGTCCGTCTCCACCGCGCCCCACGGGATCCGCGGCCGGGCCAGCGCGAGCGTCGCGACGGCGTCCCGCTCGTGGTGGAAGGCGGCCATGTCGGTCAGGCTGAAGCGGGTCCAGATGTCGCCGTTGGTGGCGTACCAGGGCTCGTCCGGGCGGGCCAGCGCCTTCGCCGCGTACTTCAGGCCGCCGCCGCGCCCGAGCGGCTCCGCCTCCACCACCGTACGGACCCGCAGCGGCAGGTCCGCGGTGTCGAGCCACTCCTCCAGCACGTCGGCGAGGTGCCCGCAGGACACCACCACGTCGGTGACGCCCTCGGCGGCCAGCCAGCCCAGCTGGTGGCCCAGGATCGGCGTGCCCGTCCCCGGGATCTCGACCAGCGGCTTCGGGCGGTCGTCGGTGTACGGGCGCAGCCGGGAGCCCTGGCCGCCGGCCAGGATCACGGCCTGGGTGATCGTCCGGCCGACCGCCGGGGGGACAGGTGCCGTGACGGCTGCCGTGACAGCTGCCGTGCCGGGCGCGGTGGTGGGCGCGGTGGTGGACCGGGGTCGGGGCTGGTGCGGCTGGGGCTGGCTCTGGCGCGACGTGAGGTCGGCGGTGGGGCCGGAATCAGCGGTCATGGCTGAACGATACGGCCGCCCGCCGCGGGTGTCCGCCGGTCGTCAGTTGCTGGTCCCCGCCACGAAGGAACCGTCGCAGACCGGGCGGGCGAAGGAGCGGGCCCGCTGGACGTCGCCCTGGTACTTGCGCACCGCGGCCTTGCCCAACTCGCCGGCCAGCGCGGTGCAGTACGGCGTGAGCGAGGGCTGCTCGCGCATCGAGCGCTCCAGCAGGTCCAGCGCGGCGGACGGGTTCTTGGCGCGCAGTTCGTCCAGCAGCGCGACTCGCAGGGCGTCCTGCGGAGCCAGCCCGTCGGTCTTGGTGGCGGCGGACGAGGAGCGGCCGATCCCGGCGCCGTCCCCGCTGGACGCCGCCACGACCTGCTGGTCGAGCCCGGTCGGTGGCGCCCACGGGACGCGGGTCACGGCGAGGGTGCCGGTGGTCACCAGGACGACCGGCAGGGTCAGGGCGACGGTCTGGCCGATACGGCGTACAAGCTGCTTCACCCTCAGGAGAGTAGCGGTGGGTGCGGGCCGCATTGCCCTCCGTTACACCATCGAGTGATGCACTGCCCCGATATGTCCCTGCACCGTGTTGACGCTCGGGTGTACGGACGGAGCCCGCCGGACCGGTGGGTCCGACGGGCTCCGTCGTGTGCGTCAGCCGCCGCAGCCGCAGCCGCAGCCGCAGCCGCGGCTGTAGCTGCCGCCGCCGTCCGAGCGCTCGGGCACTCAGTGGCTCAGGCGCTCGCCGCTGCTGGTGGCGAAGACGTGGGTCTCCTCGGCGATCGGCACGACGTGGATCGTCTCGCCGCGGGCCGGGATCTGACGGCCGGGGACGCGGACGACCAGGTCCTTGTCCACGCCGCCGAGCTGGGTGGTGCCGTAGACGAAGCCGTCCGAGCCGAGCTCCTCGACCACGTTGACCGTCACCGCGACGCCCTCGATGCCACCGGCCGGGACGATCTGGAAGTGCTCGGGGCGCACGCCGACGATCACCGTCTTGTCGGTGCCGGCACCGGCCAGGTTCTCGCGCGAGATGTTGACGACCGAGCCGCCGAACTTCACCCCGCCGTCCACCAGCGGCACCTCGACCAGGTTCATGGCCGGCGAGCCGATGAAGCCGGCCACGAAGACGTTGGCGGGCTTGTCGTACATGTTCCGCGGGGTGTCGACCTGCTGCAGCAGACCGTCCTTGAGCACCGCGACCCGGTCGCCCATGGTGAGCGCCTCGGTCTGGTCGTGGGTGACGTACACGGTGGTGATGCCCAGGCGGCGCTGCAGACCGGCGATCTGGGTGCGGGTCGAGACGCGCAGCTTGGCGTCCAGGTTCGACAGCGGCTCGTCCATCAGGAAGACCTGCGGCTGGCGGACGATCGCGCGGCCCATCGCGACGCGCTGGCGCTGGCCGCCGGACAGCGCCTTCGGCTTGCGGTCCAGGTACTCGGTGAGGTCGAGGATCTTCGCCGCCTCCTCGACCTTGGTCCGGATGTCCGCCTTGTTCACGCCGGCGATCTTCAGCGCGAAGCCCATGTTCTCCGCGACGGTCATGTGCGGGTACAGCGCGTAGTTCTGGAACACCATGGCGATGTCCCGGTCCTTCGGCGGCAGGTGGGTGACGTCCCGCTCGCCGATCCGGATGGCGCCGCTGTTGACGTCCTCCAGCCCGGCCAGCATGCGCAGGCTGGTCGACTTGCCGCAGCCCGACGGGCCGACCAGGACGAGGAACTCGCCGTCCGCGATCTCCAGGTCCAGCGCGTCCACCGAGGGCTTGGTCGCCCCGGGATAGATGCGGGTCGCCTGGTCGTACGTGACAGAAGCCATGGTTGTGCTCTCCTTCACCGGCAGGAACGTGCCGGACGATCCGAGTAAAGGGGGGTGTCCAATCTCCGCCGCCCCGTCAATGGTCTGAACCACGCGACGAGCCGACTCCCGGCGACGCTACCCGCGCTCCCGCCGCTTGTCAGCCCCCTCCACCCCCATTTCGGCATCGGTTCCATCACGCCCGCCCACCCCGCCAACCCCCGGATATCCCCCCACCCCGTCACCCCGGCCCGGTAGACTGCCCCCGGTGCCGCCGTGATCCATCGCGGACGGCCACCGTGCCTCCTTAGCTCAGCTGGCCAGAGCACCGCTCTTGTAAAGCGGGGGTCGTCGGTTCGAACCCGACAGGGGGCTCGCCGTACGGAGGGCCAGTTCGCCGGAGTCATGCCGGCCGGACTGGCCCTCCGTCGTCGCGTGGGTGGGGGTGGCGAGGGCGCCGCCGGTGGGGTGGTTGAGGCCGGTGAGGGTGACGGTGCGGCGCACCGCGCGGTCCAGCGGGACGGCGGAGAGGTCGGGGGCTTCGGCGTCGGCGTCCAGGCGGGCGACCTCCAGGAGTCCCCGCCGCTCATCGGCTGGGTAACGGTCCCCGCCGCCGCTGAAACAACCGCCGGACCGGCCCCGGACCCGCTGCGCCGGACCACGCGCGGAAGGCAGTTCCGGCCAGCGGAAGGCAGTCCGGCCAACGAAAGGCAGTCCGGCCGGCGGAAGGCAGTTCGGCCGGCCGAGGCCACTCCCGGCCGGCCGAGGGCAGCCCCGACCATCCGTTCCGATCCCCCTGAGCACCCCGGCCCACCCGTCCGTATCCCCTCGTGGGGGAACGATCGAGAGAAAGGTGGCAGTGATGAGCATCCTCGCCAACCTCCTGCCGGCAATGCGGAGTTCGCGCAAGCGGGCCGGTACCGGCAAGGAGACCGACCACACCGAGAAGTCGACCGGTCACGGCCGCCGCCGGAACCGCAAGCACTCGCGGCACTGACGACTGACGCACCGGTCATGGTCCAGGGCTAGGACGGGCACGTGTGGTCGCTGCGACGGCTGACGGCCGTCGACACGGGTGGTGGCGGCGACGGCCGGGCGGACCCGGTCGTCGCGCCGGCCCCGGCCGTGTCGGTGCGGCGGACCTTCGTCCGGTTCTGGCCCTACACCCGCGGCGGGCGGCGCTGGCTGGCCCCGCTGCTGGGGTTCGTCCTGCTCGGCCCGGTGGTGGACGCGGCGGCGATCTGGCTCTTCAAGATCGTCGTCGACGACGTGCTGGTACCGCGCAGATTCGACCTGTTCCTGCCCGTGGCGCTCGGCTACGCCGTGCTGACCCTGCTGGCAGGCGGCCTGCGCTTCGCCGACGAGACGACCTCGGCCTGGGTCAGCGAGCGCTTCCTGCTCGCCCTGCGGACGGACGTGTTCCGGCACCTCCAGCACCTGTCGCTGGGCTTCTTCGAGCGGCGGCGGCTCGGCGACGTACTGTCGCGGCTGACCGCGGACGTGGAGGCGGTCGAGACCTTCCTGCTCTCGGGCGTCCTCGACGCGGTCGCTTACGTCGCCGAGCTGGCCGTCTTCCTGGTGGTGCTGTTCTACCTGCGCTGGGACCTCGCGCTCACCGCCCTGGTGGTCGCGCCGCTGTTCTGGATCACCGCCCGCCACTTCTCGACGAGGGTGAAGGCCGCGTCCCGGGAGCGGCGGCGCCGCAGCGGTTCGGTCAGCGCGCTCGCCGAGGAGACGCTCGGCAACATCACGCTGGTGCAGGCGTACAACCGGCAGGACTGGGAGCAGGAACGGTTCCTCCAGGAGAGCATGGCCCGGTTCCGGGCGACCATGGCGGCGACCCGGCTGCGCGCGCTGTTCGCGCCGGTCGTGGAACTGCTGGAGCTGGTCGGGGCGCTGATCGTGCTCGGACTCGGCGCCTGGGAACTCGTCCACGACCGCCTCACGCTCGGCGAACTGCTCGTCTTCGTCGCTCTGCTCAGCCGCCTCTACAGCCCGATCCGGGGCATCTCCCAGCTCAGCAACGGCTTCTACTCCGCCTCGGCCGCCGCCGAGCGGATCATCGAACTGCTCGACCAGCGGCCGCAGGTGGCTGATCCCCCGGCACCGCTGCGCCCGGCCCGGACGCGGGGCGCGGTGGTCCTCGACGGGGTGTGGTTCCGCTACCCGGGCACCACCCGGGTGGCGCTGTACGACGTCTCCTTCCGCGCCGAGCCGGGTGAGACGGTGGCGCTGGTCGGGGAGAGCGGGGCGGGCAAGTCGACCATCGCCAAGCTGCTGCTGCGCTTCTACGACCCGGAGCGGGGTGCCGTCCGGCTGGACGGCATCGACCTGCGCGAACTGGCGCTGGCCGACCTTCGCGAGCGCATCGCGGTCCTGTTGCAGGAGACGCTGGTGATCCACGGCACCGTCCGGGAGAACATCGCCTACGGTCGGCCCGGGGCGACCGACGAGCAGATCACGGCCGCCGCCCGGGCCGCCGACGCCGACGAGTTCATCAGCCGGCTGCCGGAGGGCTACGACACGGTGGTGGGCCAGCACGGGCGACTGCTGTCCGGCGGGCAGCGCCAGCGGATCGCGATCGCCCGGGCGATGATCCGGGACGCGCCGGTGCTGCTGCTCGACGAGCCGACCACCGGGCTGGACCCGGAGTCCGGGCAGCGGATCCTCGAGCCGCTGGGGCGGCTGATGAACGGGCGGACCACGATCATCATCTCGCACAACCTGCTCACCGTCCGGAACGCGGACCGGATCGTGCTGCTGCGCGAGGGCCGCGTCGCCGCCTGCGGCAGCCACCGGGACCTGCTCGCCCACGACGACGGCTACGCCCGGCTCGACCGGGCCGCCGGCCTGGCGAGTGCCGCACGATGACCACGGAGGCCGCTGATGCGTGCGGAAGGCGCCCGATGAGTGCGGAGGCCGCCCGATGAGAGAGCGGGAGCCACTGGCCGCCGGAACGGTGATCGCCCCCGGCTACCAGGTGCTGTCCCACCTCTGCCGCACCGGCTGGCTGGACGTCTACGACGCCTGGAGCGAGGAACGGGACTGCCGCTGCGTGGTCAAGGTGCTCAGGCCGGACCGCCGCCGTGACCGGGACTTGCGAGAGCGGTTGCTCAGGGAGGGACGCTGGCTGGCCGAGTTCACCCACCCGCACCTGGTGCGCGGCTACGGCACCGGCGAACGCCCGCAGCCGTACGCGGTGCTGGAGACGCTCACCGGCGAGACCCTCGCCCACCTGATCGACCGGGGACCGCGCCGCCCGGCCGCCACCGACCTGGCCCTGCTGGGGATACAACTCTGCTCGGCCGTCGGCTACTTGCACAGGCGGGGTCTACTGCACCTGGACCTCAAGCCCGCCAACGTGGTGATCGACTGCCGCCGCGCCAAGGTGCTCGACCTGAGCATCGCCCGCCCGCCGGGCCCGGGCGGCCCGCGCCGCCTCGGCACGGTCGGCTACCTCGCCCCCGAACAGGCCTCCGGTGGGCCGCTCACGGCGGCTGCCGACGTCTGGGGCATCGGTGTCACCCTCTACGAGGCCGCCACCGGCGAACTTCCGTTCGGCGAGGCCGCGTCGGACCCGACCGGGACACCGGCTCCTCCGGTGTCCCGGCGCCGTCGCCTGCCCCGCCCACTCGCCGCGGTGATCGACGCCGGTCTGCGCCTCGACCCGGAAGCACGGCCGACGATCGCCCAACTAGCCGACACCCTGGACGAGTTCCTTCCCTCACGTCGCTCAGGGCCGACGCCCGAGGGATGACTGCGGCGGCGGCCCCGCCGGGCGACGCGTCCTGGCGGGTGGCTCCCCGCCCCTTGAGTGGCTCCCACCCCCTTGAGCGGCTGGCTACCTCCCGGGCGGCAGCTGCCTCAGCTGCCGCAGCGTCCAACCCGCGTCCGGCGCTTCGGCGAGCGCCCGCGTGTGGCCGGTGAACAACTCCGCCGCACGCCGGTACGAGAGGCGGGCGCGACCGGTGTACGGGCAGCGGTCGACGGCGGGGGTGCCGCTCGGGGCGCGGCGGTCGGTGAGGAAGAGCGGTCCGTCGGCGCGGCCGGCGATCAGCAGGGGGAGCAGCCGAGCGGTGCCGGACCCCCAGCGGACCGGGGTGCGGCCGGTCCCGGGGCGGGTGCGGCGCCGGGGGAGGTCGAGCTGGTCGGTGTTCAGGGCCAGCACGGTCTCGATGGTGGCGCCGGACTCGTGCAGCAGGCGCCACAGCGTCTGCTCCCGCAACGGCGCCCGCAGGGCGAACAGGGCGCGCAGCTGCTCGGCGGTCAAGGGGGCTGCGGCCGCCGCCGGTTCGGCCACCGGAAGGGGCCGCAGTTCGGTGGTCGGATCGCCGTCGATCCAACCGCGGGCGCGCCACCAGGCGACGGCCGCGCGCAGAGTGGAGAGTTCGCGGTTGAGGGTGCGCGGGTCGGTATCGGTGCCGCGCAGGGCGACGGCTGCGCGCAGTCGCCGGGCGGCGTCGGGGTGGTCGAGCAGCGCGAGCGGGAGCACGGGTGGCCGGGCGCGGCGCCGTTCCGGGCCGGTGGGAGCGGGTCGGTCGGCGAGCGCCCAGGCCCAGGTGCCCAGGGCGATCCGGTAGATCCGCCGGGAGCCCTCGGAGAGCCCGGAGGCGGTGAGATACCGCTCGACGGCGAGGCCGTACTCGACCGGGGGAAGCTCTGTCGCCATCGAGCCCTTCTTCCGCGGTAAATACGTCCGTCAAGATGCCGATCAGCATACTCGTAATCGCAGTAAATGGCAGGTGAGGGATAGTGAGTGGCGGTATTTACTGCGATAGAAGCTCCATCGGCCGACGTTGATACGGAAAGGCTCAAGTTTTTCGGGCGAAGCCCTTGAACCGGGTGCCCGACCGCTCCCAGACTGCTGCCCATGGCAGTGAACGCAGTGGATGCGGTGGACCCGGCAGATCGAGCCGACTCAGCGGATGCAGCACATTCAGCACATTCAGCACACGCAGCCGACGCAGCACACCCAGCCGACGCGAGGGAAGCCGCACCCGCGGAACCGAATCCGGCGCGCCCCCGCCGATCGGCAGCCCGACTCGCGGTGCTGGGCGAGCGCGAGTTCACCCGGTTCTTCCTCGGGTACACGACCTCCCTCCTCGGGTCGGCGATGGCCCCCGTCGCGGTGGCCTTCGCGGTGCTCGACCGGGGCGGCAGCGGCACCGACCTCGGCTCGGTGATGGCCGCCCGGATCCTCCCCGTGGTGCTGGTGCTGCTGGCCGGCGGGGTGATCGCGGACCGCTTCGGCAGCCGCCGTCTGATGCTGGGCTCGGACGTCCTTCGCGGCGTCGTGCAGGGGCTGTTCGCGGGGCTGCTGGCGGCCGGGCACGCGCCGGTGTGGGCGATGGTCGCCCTGGTCGCTGTCTGGGGCGTCGGCGAAGGGCTGTTCATGCCCGCGTTCGGCGCGATCGTGCCCGGTCTGGTGCGCCGCGAGGAGCTGCTGGCGGACGGCAACACCCTGTTGGGGCTGTCGCGTTCGCTGTCCACGGTGGCCGGGCCCGCACTGGCCGGTCTGATCACGGCGGCGTGGGGCCCGGCGGTGGTGCTGCTGATCGACGCGGTGACGTACGGGGTCGGCGCCCTCGCGCTGGTGGGGCTCCGGCCGCCCGACCGGCCGCGGGCGGCCGGTGGGGAGTCGGTGCTCCGGGAACTGCGGGGCGGCTGGTCGGAGTTCGCCGCCCGCCCGTGGCTGTGGATCACCACCGCGCAGATGGGCCTGTTCAACCTGCTGGTGTGGGCGCCGTTCCTGGTGCTCGGCCCGCTCACCGCGCAGCGGGCGCTCGGCGGTGCCCGGGCCTGGGGCCTGGTCATGGGCGTGTACGGCGCGGGCGCGGTGCTGGGCGGTCTGCTGATGCTGGGCCGCCGTCCCGGGCGCCCGCTGGTGGTGGCGACCGTGGCCGGGCTCGCCTGGGCGCTGCCCTCCGCCGCGCTGGCGGCGGGGGCGCCGCTGGTCTGGGTGGTCGCCGGTGCGTTGGTGGCGGGGGCGGGGTCCGCGGTGTGCGGGACGCTGTTCGCCACCACGACGCAGCGCTGGGTCCCCGCCGAGTTGCTCGGCCGGCTGACCTCCTTCGGATCGCTCGGCGCCTTCGTCCTCGGCCCGCTCGGGTTGGCGGCGGCCGGGCCGCTGGCCGCCCGGTTCGGTGTCGGGCAGGTGCTGCTCGTCGGGGTGGTCTGGCAAGTCGCCTCGGGAGCCGTAGTGTTGGGCGTACCGGCCGTACGGAATCGGCGCTGGGAGGAGGACCCGGACGACTGACGCACCCCTCGGACGGCTTCGGGGCGCACCCCCGGCCACCGGTGCGGCCCACCGCGCACCGTATCCGGCCGGCCCCGGAGCGCAGCCGGTCGCTCCGCCCACGCGTGTGTGCCTCCGCGGCGGGCGGGGTGGCCGGGTCGGTCGTACCGTGGACGGTGGGGGTACGGAGGAGGTCCACCATGCCCGGTTCGCTCACCATCAGCCACCACGAGACCGCCGTCACCATCGACCACACCGACGCGGAGCGCCTGGCGACCGTCCTGGCCGAGTTGGCGTACCTGCTGGACATTCCGGGGCCGAACCGGGTCAACGAAGCCCAACTGGCCGTGCTGTGCGAGGGGCGCCGCCCGGACCGCGACGAGCTGTCGCACTGGGCGCGGGCGCTGTCCACCGAGCTGAAGGGGCGGCTCTGACCGACGCTGCCCGCCGAACCGCGGGGGCGGCTCCGACCGGCGCTGCCCCTCGGACCGCAGAGGTGGCTCCGGCCACGGGCCTTCCCCGCCGGGTCGGCGTTCCCGCCGACGGCCGGGCTGCCCCGACGTACGATGGCGCGGGCGGCCCGGTCGGGCGCGCCCTCGGGCTGTCGGGTCGGCCGGCGGCAGAGCCGGTGGAGGGTGGGGACCCGAGCGTGCCGCAGTCCTGGTCGTTGTCCTGGCTGACCGTGCCGACCCCGCTGCCGAGCGGTCCGATGCACATCGCGGTGACGCCGCTGGGTGTGGCGGCGGCCGGCTACGGCGCGCGGGACGGCGAGACGCCACCGTGCACCGATCCGGAGAAGAGCGCCGCCGTCACCGAGCGGATCGGTGCCTACCTGGCGGGCCGCACCCGCGAGTTGGGTCTGCCGATCGACTGGAGCCTCAGCTCCGGCCCGCACCGCGCAGTGCTGCAGACGCTCTGGCGCGAGGTGCCGTACGGGCGGACCATCACCTACGGCGAACTGGCCGCGCGCAGCGGGGTCTTCGAGGACGTCGCCGAACCGGGTCTGGCCGCCCGTACGGTCGGGCAGATGATGGCGGCGAATCCCGTCGCCCTCTTGGTGCCCTGCCACCGGGTGGTGGCGGCGGACGGGATCGGCGGTTTCGGCGGTGGTCGGGTGGGGATCGAGGTGAAGCGCTGGCTGCTGACCCTGGAAGGGGTGTTGGAGCCGACGCTGGACTGGGACGGCCCGCTGTAGCCCCCGCCGTCGCTACGGCTGGAGGGGCCGGGCCGGGGCGTGCGGTGAGGCGCGCGGTGAGTCGAATGTGCCGGATTGCGGCGCGGACGGGCCACTCGATGGGGGAAGATGGTCCGCGGCCCGCCGGTCGGCTCGCATGCGTCGTCTGCAGCGCATGCACCGTGCGCGTCGTGCGCGCCGTCCGCACCGCCACGTCGCCCCACCGTCCGCGACCTCGAACCGGTCTTACCGACCGGGACGGTCGAATCGGTCGGCCCGGTCGAATCGGGCACGATAACCGGGCATATCGATCAGGTGATCTAGTCGTACTATTTGTTCGGTTATTCGGAACCACTCGAATGAGTGATTGCGGTCTGCCTCCGAACGGGCCCACCATGAACCCGCAACATGAAGTCGCAACATGAATGTGCAAGGCGACACTTCATCGGGTTTGCGAAGGGCTCCCCATATGTCGACCGAAACCAACGCCGGGATCTCCGCGCCGGGTGCGCAACCGGGGATCCGGCAGCAGCAGGCACTGAGCACGGCGGGCGCGCGGAACCTCGCCACCACCACCAAGTCCGCGCCGCAGATGCAGGGCATCAGCCCGCGTTGGCTGCTCAGGATGCTGCCCTGGGTTCAGGTGTCCGGCGGGACCTACCGGGTCAACCGCCGTCTGCGCCACAAGGTCGGCCGCGGCCGGGTGAGCTTCGTCAAGACGGGTTCCGAGGTGCGGATCGTCCCGCAGACGCTGACCGAGGTGCCGGTGCTGCGCGGCTTCCAGGACGAGGCCGTACTGGAGGAGTTGGCCGGGCGCTTCACCCAGCGCCAGTTCGAGGCGGGGGACGTCCTGGTCTCCGCCGGCTCGCCGATCAGCGAGGTCTTCCTGATCGCGCACGGCAAGCTCGACCGGATCGCCACCGGCAAGTACGGCGAGGAGGCGGTGGTCGGCACCCTCGCGGACGGCGACCACCTGGGCGACGAAGCGCTCCAGGAGGAGGGCGACACCTGGCCGTACACCGTCCGCGCCGTCACCTCCGGCACCGTGATGGCGCTCCCCTGGCCGTCCTTCCAGGAGCTGCACGACCGCTCGGACGCGCTCCAGCTGCAGGTCATGGAGTACCTGAACGGCTTCCAGCAGGCCCAGAACAAGCACGGTGAGGCCGCGATCGACCTCTCCGCCGGGCACCACGGCGAGTACGACCTGCCCGGCGCGTTCGTGGACTACGAGCTCAAGCCGCGCGAGTACGAGCTCAGCGTCGCGCAGACCATCCTCAAGGTGCACACCCGCGTCGCCGACCTCTACAACGAGCCGATGAACCAGACCGAGCACCAGCTCCGGCTGACCATCGAGGCCCTGCGCGAGCGCCAGGAGCACGAGATGATCAACAACCCGGAGTTCGGCCTCCTGGAGAACGCCGAGTACGACCACCGGATCCAGACCCACTCGGGCCCGCCCACTCCGGACGACATGGACGAGCTGCTCAGCCGCCGCCGCAGCACCAAGATGTTCCTGGCCCACCCCAAGGCCATCGCCGCCTTCGGCCGGGAGTGCAACAAGCGCGGCCTCTACCCGGGCACCGTCGAGGTCGAGGGCAAGCACGTCAACGCCTGGCGCGGGGTGCCGATCTTCCCGTGCAACAAGATTCCGATCGTCGGCGGGAACACCAGCTCGATCATCGCGATGCGCGTCGGCGAGGACAACCAGGGCGTCATCGGCCTGCACCAGACGGGAATTCCGGACGAATACCAGCCGGGCCTTTCGGTGCGGTTCATGGGAATCGACGAGAAGGCCATCATTTCCTACCTGGTGAGCACCTACTACTCGGCCGCGATCCTGGTACCGGACGCGATCGGCGTGCTGGAGAACGTCGACATCGCCCAGCGTTGACAACCGGCTCGCGTCCCACCGAGCCCGATATCGCGCCATCCGCGCCGCCCGGCCGGGGATTTCCGCCCCGGCCGGGCGGCGCGCCGCGACGCGTGGGGCACAGCAGGTCATTCCACTCCACGACAGGCGTCCTCACAGGGGGAGAGAACACATGACGAGCTCCATGCTGGAGCGGGACCACAAGGAGGGCCACGAGGCGGCGGACATCCTCGCCCGTGCCCGCGGGCTGGTCGACCCGGTCCTGCGGACCGCCGTCGACTCGCTGCCCGGCATGATGCGCAAGGTCGCCGGCTACCACTTCGGCTGGTGGGAGGCGGACGGCACGCCCTCCGAGGCCTCCCCCGGCAAGGCGATCCGCCCGGCGCTGGTCCTCGCGGCCACCCAGGCCCTCGGTGGCACCCCCGGCGCGGCCGTCGCCGCAGCCGCCTCGGTGGAGCTGGTGCACAACTTCACGCTGCTCCACGACGACGTCATCGACCGGGACGAGACCCGGCGCCACCGGCCCACCGCCTGGCGGGTGTTCGGCACCACCGAGGCCGTCCTGGCCGGCGACGCCATGCACTCCCTCGCGTTGAGCCTGCTCGCCCGGGACACCCACCCGGCCGCGCGTGGTTCGATCCGCCGGCTCGCCGACTGCGTGGTCGAGCTCTGTGAGGGCCAGCAGATCGACTGCGCCTTCGAGTCGCGCAACGACGTCTCGCTCGCCGAGTGCCTGGCGATGGCCGAGGCCAAGACCGGCGCGCTGCTCGGCGCCGCGTGTGCGATGGGTGCGCTGTACGGCGGCGGGTCGGAGGAGGCGGCGCAGGCGATGGACGGCTTCGGCCGCGAGATCGGCCTGGCCTTCCAGCTGATCGACGACCTGATCGGGATCTGGGGGGACCCAGCGGTCACCGGCAAGCCGGTCGGGGCGGACCTGGTCGCCCGCAAGAAGTCGCTGCCCGTGGTCAGGGCGCTGGGTTCCGGCACCCCCGAGGGGGCCCGGCTCGCCGAGCTGTACGCACTGGAACGCCCGCTCACCTCGGAGGAGTTGGCGCAGTGCGCGGCCGCCGTCGAGGGGGCCGGCGGGCGCAGCTGGGCGCAGGGCGAGTCCTGCGAGCGGATGGCGGCGGCGATGGCCCAGCTCGCCGTGGCCGTACCGGAGCCGTCCGCAGCCGACGAGCTGCTGGCACTCGCCGAGCTGGTGACCCGGCGCACTCATTGAGCGCTGCGGCTCGGTGCCGCGGCATCTCCGAGCGGTTCGGCGCCCCGCAGTGCGGCGCCCCTGAGCGTTGCCGCCACGGCTGAGGGCTGCGGCCCCCTCGAGCGCCGCGGCCCACTGCCGTTGGGCGCTGCGGCGTGGGCCGAGCGCAATGGCGCCCGCGGACGCCTGCGGACACCCGCGGACGGCCGCCCTGGCGGCGGGAGCCGTGTGTTCCCCGGTGGCGCGGGGGGGGGGGGGGGGGGCCCCCCCCACCCCCCCCCCCGGGGCCCCCCCCCCCCCCCCACCCCCCCCCCCGGCCCCCCCCCCCCGGGCGGGCCCCCCCCCCCCCCCCCCCCCCCCCCCCCCCCCCCGGGGGGGGGGGCGGGGTGTGCCCCGGGGGGGGGGGGGGGGGCGCGGCGCCCCCCCCCCCCCCCCACTCCGGGGCGCGCTCAGCCGAAGGCGGCCAGCAGTCGCTGCTCCTTCGCCGGTTCGATGCCCTGCCGCAACGCCGACCCCGGCACCCGCTTGCACCCCTCGGCGTCGGTGTCGTCCGCCGGTCCGCGTTCGCGCAGCCACTCCCAGGTGTCCCGCGCGGTCTCGGCGAACGGACGGCAGCGCAGCCCGGCGGCCCGGGCGCGGCTGCTGTCGACCTGCCAGATGTACTTCCACTCCGGTAGGTCCGGCGCCCAGAAGGGGAGTTCGAGCCAGGGGGCGACCTGGTCCGGCCCGTCGGCGAGCAGCCGGTCGTCCGCGACCCAGACCAGCTCGGTGTCCGGCGCGCCCGCGACCTCCCGGCAGGTCTCCAGCCACTCCCCGAAGGTCAGTCGGCCGGGCGGCGCCGTGGTGAGGAAGCGGCCGGTCGTCCCGGCCTCCAGCCGGTCGAGTCCGAAGACGGCGAAGTCCCGGACGTCGATCACCTGCATGGTCCGCTCGGGGTCACCCGGGGCGAGCACCCGTCCGCCGCGCGCCATCCGCTCCAGCCACCAGGGCAGTCGGCCGCCGCGCTCGTGCGGTCCGACCAGCAGCCCGCTGTTGAGGATCAGCGAGCGCTCGGCGCCGAAGTCCTCCAGTACCGCGCGCTCGCAGCCGGCCTTCAGCTCGCGGCCGGAGGACTGCTCGGGCGGGGCGTCGGCGGGGCAGGGGAGCAGCTCGGCGTCCTCGTCGATCACCCGGGTGGCCCAGTCGGCGTACGCGTGCACGGAGGAGACGAAGGTGTAGTGGTCGGCCCGCTCACGCAGCAGCCGAGCGCTGAGCGAGGCCTGGGCGGGCTGCTGGGCCGAGGTGTCGACGACGGCGTCCCAGCTGCGGCCCTCGACCAGGCGGGCGACGTCCGCGGCGCTGTCGCGGTCACCACGGACGGACTCCACCCCGGGCGGATCGGCGGCGCCGAGGCCGCGGTTGAAGGTGGTGACGTGGTGGCCGCGGGCGAGGGCCTCGACGGCATAGGCCCTTCCTAGGAAGGACGAGCCCCCGAGAAGGAGGATCTTCATACCGGCCAGCCTCCCCCCGACCGCCCCACCCGCACGCTCCGATTCGCGCTGGGCAGAGCGGCCGCCCAGGTGCGCCGGTCCGCGTTGCGGCGCGGAGTACCCGACATGCCGCCCCTCCCCGCCCCACCTAGCATCCCAGATGTGCCGATTCGTCCCTGTTTCGGCACGGAGGGCAGCGGACCGCCCCGACGGCACCGCACGGAGACGGCACCGCACGGAGACGGCATCGCAAGGAGACGGAACTGCACGGAGGCCCCGCACGGAGGCCCCGCCCACCCCCGAACCGAACGGACGAAGGACCCCGATGAACCAGCCCGAGCTGGAGGCCCTGGCCGCCGACGCGTACGTCTACGGCTACCCGCTCGTCGCCGGCCTCACCATGGTCGAGCGCTTCGCCAAGGGCGGCCTGGGCACCCTCCCGGCGGCGCCGTTCAACCACTTCAGCCACGCGACCCGGCTGGCCGGCCCGGGTGACCGGTTCGTCTCCGTGAACAACGACACGATCTACTCGATCGCCCAACTCGACCTTTCCGAAGGCCCGTTGGTGCTGCACGTGCCGGACACCGACGGTGCCTACCACGTGCTCCAGTTCGTCAGCGCCTGGACGGAGAACGTCGCCTACCTCGGGCGCCGCGCCACCGGGACGGGCGCCCAGACCTGGCTGATCGTCCCACCCGCCTGGCACGGCGACCCGCCGGACCCGGACCGGGTGATCGAGCTGCCCACCACCGTCGGCACCATCGTCGGCCGCTTCGCCTGCGCCGGCCCCGGCGACCTGCCGCGGGTCAAGGCCCTGCAGGCCGGGCTCGTCCTCGAACCACTGGAGCCCGGCGGCCTGGTCGCCGGACTGCCCGAGCCCGACCCGGAGGTCCCGGAGCGGCTCGCCTTCTTCGAACGCCTGCGGGTGTGGATGCAGGCCTTCCCGCCCGCCACCCCCGACATCGAGTACCAGCGCCGGTTCGCCCCGCTCGGCCTGTTGGACGACGGCGCCTCGCCGTACCGCGCGGCCGCCCCGGAGTGGACCCTCGCCCTCGCCAAGGGTCTGGCCGCCGGACGCGAACGGGTCGAGGACGCCACCCGCCCGCCCGAGGACCACCCGCCCGGCGAGTGGCGCTCCGCACTCCACCTCTTCGACTACAACCTCGACCACCTCGGCCCCGGCACCGTCGACGACCCCGAGTGGCGCATCCCCGACCGCCGCGCCGCCTACCTCAGCCGCGCGGCCGCCGCCCGCGCCGGCCTGTGGGGCAACCACGCCTACGAGGCTTCCTACGCGATGACCTACGAGGACTCCGACGGCCGCCCGCTCACCGGCGCCGACAGCTACACCCTCCGCTTCGAACAGCCCCCGCCCGCCGAGGCCTTCTGGTCCGTCACGATGTACTCCGTCCCGGACTACTTCCTGGTCGAGAACCCGATCAACCGCTACTCCATCGGCGACCGCACCCCCGGCCTCGTCTACGGCGACGACGGCTCGCTGACCCTCACCCTCCAGCACGACCCGCCCGAGGACCCCTCGGCCGCCGCCAACTGGCTCCCCACCCCGCCCGGCGAGTTCCGGCCCATCATCCGCATCTACCAGCCGAAGCCGCCCGTCCTGGACGGCACCTACCAGATCCCCCCGATCCACCGCACCTGACACCGGTCGGCCGGGCCGCACCGGCCGGGCCTCACCGGCCGGGCCTCACCGGGGTCCGGTCAGTGCCCCGACGGCTGCGCCGGGGCGGTGCCGGTCGGGTGCGGCGACGGGGTGCCTGCGGGAGGCGCCGAAGGGGACGGCGTGCCGGTCGGTGTGCCGGAGTGCGACGGCTGCGAGGAGGGCGAGCCGGTCGCCGAGGGCGGCGGTGACGTCGGGCCGGCGCCGCTCGGCGACGCCGAGGTCGACGGTGACGCCGACGGCGAGGACGTGGCCGAGGCAGGGGCCGAGGGTGTGGGAGGAGCGCTGCTGCCGGGGGTCGAGGACGGTTCCCCCGAGGAGGACGCCGATCCGCCGCGGTTCTGCGGTCCGCCCTCCAGGGTGACCACCGCCTGGGACGGGGGCAGGGCGATGCGGGCGGTCCAGTGGGTGGCGGGTGCGAGGTCCTCGTCCACGGTGACGATCACCGTGATCCGCTGCCCCGGTGCCAGCGTTCCCGCCTCACGGCTGAGCCGGAGCCAGCCGGCGTCCGTCACGGCGCGCCAACGAATCTCGGTCGCGCCGGAGTTGGTGAGGGTGAGCACCGTGCGGCTGCCGTACTCGGCGGCCTCGACGGTGAGCAGTCCGGCCGGGTCGGCCGGACCGGCTCCCGGGTTGGTGGCCCGGTCCGCGCCGGGGGCCGGGGCGGCGACCAGGGTCGGACTGCTGAGCGGTGTCGCGCCCCGGCTCGGGACGGGGACCAGCGGTCCCTGGAAGGTGAGCCGTGGGAACCCGGGCAGCAACGTTTCTGCACCGCCCGCCCCACCGGCCCCCGCCCCCGCCAGCTCCAGCCCCGGCATCCCGGCCCCGCTGACCGCCTCCGCCGGAACCCCCGCCGCCCACGGCTGCGGCGGCCGTTGGCCGGCCTCCTGCCCGGCCTCGTCCACCCGGACCGCCGAGACCGAAGCCGCCGACCCCGGTCCGCCGCCTCCCCGGTGGCCGGCCCAGAGCGCGACCACCGGCGCCGCCAGCACCGCCGCGAGCACCCCGGTGGTCACCACCCGCCGACGCACCGCCAAGCCGCGGCCCGCGTCCGGCGCCCGGTGCCGGGGGAAGCCGCTGTGGTCGAACCGCAGCCCCGGCTCGGCGGGCACCGCGCCCCGCCGCTCCGCTGCGCGCGACGACGGCAGGTACGCCACCCCGCCCACCGAGCCACCCGTACCCGAAGGACCCGAAGAACCCGAAGGACCCGCCGGATCCGCAGTACCCGCCGGATCCGCGGCTACCGACGACCCGGCCGCCCCCGGGGCCGGCGCCGCCAGCAGCGGCAGGCCCGACAGCCCCGCCCCGGCTCCCGCCGCGCCCTCCGCCGCCTCCCCGGCGGCCACCCGCTCCGCCGTCCCGCGGCAGGTCGGGCAGTCCACCACGTGCTGCACCAGTTCCCGCCGCAGCGCGGGCCCGAGCACCCAGTCCCGCCAGGACTCCGCCCCGGCCCCGCCGAGCCGGTCCAGTTCCGGGCAGCTGCCCACCCCGAGCACCAGCAGCGCCGCCCTGGTCCGGGCCACCTCGGCCTCGGCGGTGGCGAGCAGTTCGCGGGTCCGGTCGAACGGCAGGCCCAGCACCGCCGCCACCTCGAGCGGCGTCAGCCGGTGCCGGACGGACAGCTCCAGCGCCTCGCGCTGCTCCGGGTCCGTGCCGGCCGCCTCCGGCCAGGCGAGCGAGGCCAGCTCGCGCCGCCGCCGGGCGGCCTCGGCCTCGGTCGGTTCGGTTCCGGGTTCCCGGGCGGTCCCGTCGGCCAGCCGCCGCAGGCAGCAGTAACGGGCCAGGGAGAACAGCCAGGCCCGGACCAGCCCGGGCTCGGTGAGCCGGCCGCCGTGCCGCCGCGCGAGTTCGCCGACCTCGCGCAGGGCGTCGGTGGCGGCGTCGTGCTCGCACAGGACCGAGAGGCAGTAGGTGAACAGACCGTCCACCTGGCGGTCGTACTCCGCCGACACGGCGGCGGCCCGCGGCCCGGGCACGGCGCCGACAGCCCCAACAGTTCTCGTCGTCACCCGTCCGACGGTAGGGACATCGAGCCGTCCGACCCCGCGCTTCGCCGCGTATGTACTTCTTTCGGGTAACAACATCGCCCATCTGTGTGGGTCCGCCGGCGAGGTCCGGCACTGTTCGCGGCGGACCGGCGCGCTCGACGCCGTCGCTGCGGTGCGACAGAGCCGTCGCTGCCACCCGCCACCCCGTCCTCGCGGCCGCCCGCCCTGCCGCCTCGCCCGCCCCGCCGTCCCCACCCCCGTACCCATCGCCGTCGCTGCCGCCCGCCGCCCTCCCGAAGCGCCCGCCGCCCCGGCGGACCGGCGCTGTCGTACCCAGGCGCTACCGTGGGCCGCATGCCTCCGCGTTCCAAGACCACCGCCAAGCCGCGCCCGGCCTACCGCTGCACCGAGTGCGGCAACCAGCTGCCCAAGTGGGTCGGCCGCTGCCCGGAGTGCAACGCCTGGGGCACGGTCGAGGAGTACGGCGCGGTGCCGATCCGCACCACCGCCGCCGGCCCGGTCAGCGCGCCCGCCCGCCCGATCGCCCAGGTGGACGGCCAGGTCGCGACGGCCCGTTCGACGGGCGTGCCGGAGCTGGACCGGGTGCTCGGCGGCGGCCTGGTCCCCGGCGCGGTGGTCCTGCTGGCCGGCGAGCCCGGCGTCGGCAAGTCGACCCTGCTGCTGGACGTCGCCGCCAAGGCGGCCACCGACCGGCACCGCACGCTGTACGTCACCGGTGAGGAGTCGGCCGGCCAGGTGCGGTTGCGCGCCGACCGGATCAACGCGCTCTCCGAGCACCTCTACCTCGCCGCCGAGTCGGATCTCGGCGCGGTGCTCGGGCACATCGAGGCGGTCAACCCCGGCCTGCTGATCCTGGACTCGGTGCAGACCATCGCCTCGGCCGAGCTGGACGGCGCCCCCGGCGGCCCGGCCCAGGTCCGCGAGGTGGCGAACGCGCTGATCCGGGCGTCCAAGGAGCGCGGCATGGCCACTCTGCTGGTCGGCCACGTCACCAAGGACGGCCAGATCGCCGGCCCGCGCCTGCTGGAGCACCTGGTGGACGTGGTGCTCAGCTTCGAGGGCGACCGGCACGCCCGGCTGCGCCTCATCCGTGGGGTCAAGAACCGCTACGGCGCCACCGACGAGGTGGGCTGCTTCGAGCTGCACGACGAGGGCATCGTCGGCCTGGCCGATCCCTCCGGCCTCTTCCTGACCAGGCGTGACAAGCCCGTGCCCGGCACCTGCCTCACCGTCACCCTGGAGGGGAAGCGCCCCCTGGTGGCCGAGGTGCAGGCGCTGATGGTGGATTCGCAGATCCCCTCCCCGCGCCGGACGACCTCGGGTCTGGAGTCGCCCCGGATCGCGATGATCCTGGCCGTGGTCGAGCGGCACGGCGGGGTGAAGCTCGGCAAGCAGGACATCTACACCGCGACGGTCGGCGGGGTGAAGCTCAGCGAGCCGTCCGCGGACCTCGCGGTCGCGCTCGCGGTGGCCAGTTCCTCCACCGACACCCCGCTGCCGAGCAACCTGGTGGCGATCGGCGAGGTCGGCCTGGCGGGCGAGGTACGGCGGGTGACGGGCGTGCAGCGCCGGCTCGCCGAGGCGCACCGGCTGGGCTTCACCCACGCCCTGGTCCCGCCGGACCCGGGCAAGGTGCCGCCGGGCATGAAGGTGGTCGAGGTGGCGGACATCGGCGAGGCGCTGCGGGCCATCCCGGGCCGCCGCCGGGCGGCCGCCAAGCCGCGCGCCGAGGCCCGTACCGAGGTGCGTGGTGAGGCTCCGTCGGCGCCGCCGGCCCCGCGCGCGGCCCGGGTCCCGGCCTTTCCGGAGGAGCTGATGGCCGGGTGGGAGCCGCTGGACTCCGACGAACTGCGCTGACCCAAGCCCTGCCGAAGCCGCACGCAGTTAGACTCTCCCCAGTCTCATTGGCCAGAAGGCAGTACCGGAGCGGTACTGAGCGACAGAGCAACAGACCGCGGACCGGCGCACGGCGTGAGGCGCGCGGCACGGGTCGACCGGAGGAGTCACGTGGCAGCCAGCGACCGGGGGGCGGACAAGGCCTCCCGCGAGGAGGCCCTGCTGCGGGCTTCCCTCACCGCCATCGCGCCCGGTACCGCGCTTCGTGACGGCCTGGAGCGGGTTCTGCGGGCCAACACCGGCGGTCTGATCGTGCTGGGTTTCGACCGGACCGTCGAGTCCCTGTGCACCGGCGGTTTCGTCCTGGACGTCGAGTTCAGCGCCACCCGGCTGCGCGAGCTGTGCAAGCTCGACGGCGCGGTGGTGCTCGACAAGGACATCACCAAGATCGTCCGGGCCGGTGTCCACCTCATGCCGGACTCGACCATCCCCACCGACGAGACGGGCACCCGCCACCGCACCGCCGAGCGGGTCAACCGGCAGACCGGCTACCCGGTGGTCGCGGTCTCGCACTCGATGCGGCTGATCGCCATGTACGTCAACGGCACCCGCCGGGTGCTGGAGGACTCGACCACCGTCCTGTCCCGCGCCAACCAGGCGCTGGCCACCCTGGAGCGCTACAAGCTGCGCCTGGACGAGGTCGCCGGCACGCTCTCCGCGCTGGAGATCGAGGACCTGGTGACGGTCCGGGACGTCACGGCCGTGGCCCAGCGCCTGGAGATGGTCCGGCTGATCGCCACCGAGATCGCCGGCTACGTGCTGGAACTAGGCATCGACGGCCGGCTGCTCTCGCTCCAGCTGGACGAGCTGATCGCGGGCGTGGAGCCGGAGCGCGAGCTGGTCGCCCGGGACTACTTCCCGGAGCGGGCCGCCAAGAAGGGACGGACGGTCACCGAGGTGCTGGCCGACCTGGAGGCGCTGACCCACGCCGAGCTGCTGGACCTGCAGACCGTCGCCAAGGCGCTCGGCTACTCCGGCACGCCGGAGTCCCTGGACTCGGCCGTGGCCCCGCGCGGCTACCGCCTGCTGGCGAAGATCCCGCGCCTGCCCAACACGGTGATAGAGCGCCTGGTCGAGCACTTCGGCGGTCTGCAGAAGCTCCTCGCCGCGAGCATCGACGACCTGCAGACGGTGGAGGGCGTCGGCGAGACCCGCGCCCGCTCTGTCCGCGAGGGGCTGTCCCGTCTTGCCGAATCGTCCATCCTGGAGCGCTACGTCTGACCGACGCGCCTTCGGTGTACGGCCGGCCCCCGAGGAGAAACGCTTCCTCGGGGGCCGTTCGACGTTTCCGCGCCTTCCCGGCCTGAGCGGCGTCCCCCGCCTGGTCGCGTCCCCGGCCTGATGGTGTTCCCCGGCCTGATGGCGTTCCCCGCTTGATCGCGCCCCCGGCCCGAACGGCCCCCCGGCTTGACCGCGTTCCCCGCCCTGAGAGGGTCCCTCGGCCCGGAAAACGCCGGAGCCCCGGCCGCGCCTGCGGTCGGGGCTCCGGCGGAGGAGCGGCGGACGTGACGGGTGCTCAGCCGTCCAGTCGGATCGAGGTCCGTGCGGACACCTTGTCACCCGAGAGCCCGGTGAGCTCCGCGAGCACCACGTAGGTGCCGTTCGCCGGCGGGGTCTGGTCGGGCGTCGCGCACTGCGGCTTGCTGCGGCTGCGGTCCCAGGTGAAGGTCTCGGTCTGGCTGCCGTTGGCCGGGATCTGCACCCAGATGCTGCCCTTGTCGGGCGGGCAGTCGCCGGAGGACCAGACCCGGTCGTTGTTGTTGCCGCTGACCGTGATCACCGAGGCGGTGCGGCCCAGGTCCACCCGGCAGTTGCTGCCGGAGGAGTTCTTGACCGTCAGGGCCAGCTTTGGCTTGTCCTTGGCCTGGTACGGGTTCTGGCTGGGGTTCAGCTCCAGGGCCACCTGCGAGGAGGCGCACACCGGCAGCGCCATCACCTCGGGCGTGTTCACCGCGGGAGCGCCGCCGCCGGACCCGCCGGAGCCGGCCGAGGACCCGCCACCGGTGCCGCCCCCCGAGCCCGCCGTGCCGCCGCCTGCGCCGTTTCCGCCGCCGCCACCGGAGCCGCCCGCCCCGCCCGCGGGCGCCGGGTTGGCGCCGCCGCCGGAGCCGCCGCTGAGGCCGACGTCGCTGCCGCCCCCGCTCACCGGTCCGCCGCTGCCGCCGGTGCCCCCGGTGCCGCCCCCCGGGCGCGCCGCAGGGCCGCTCGGCGAGGCGCCGGGCGTGATCGACTGCGCGGGGGTCTGGGTCGGTGCGGCCTGCGCCGCCCTGCCCGGCGATCCGTCGTCACCGCCCCCGCCCTGATCGGTCATCAGCCAGGCGATCAGGGCGATGACCGCCGCGACGGCGGCGAGCACGACGACGCGCCGACGCCAGTAGATCGAGGCCGGCAGCGGTCCCACGGGTTGACGCAGAGAGGGCACGATCAAACTCTACGAGACTGTGTGTGCCGATTGACCCACCAACACCGCACAGTCGCCCCTTCCTTCACATGATCCGCCGTTTGAGCCGTTCGAGGGAGCACCAGGAGGCGGGTCCCGAACGCTTCCGAGCCGTCGGAACGGGCGCCGGGAGTCGGCGGCCGGAATCGACTCCTCTCCTTCGGCCGCTCCCCCCGGGCATGGGAGGATCGAAGGGCCATGACAGTCATCACCGCCACCGAGCCGACCACGACGACCACCCCCGCGACCGCGACCGCGACCGCCGCCGGCGCGCGGCTGCCGATGCCCCTGCCGCTGCTGCACTCGACCGTCATCGACTGGTACGAGGCCAGCAAGCGCGACCTGCCCTGGCGGACGCCGGAGGCGACGCCGTGGGCGGTCATGGTGAGCGAGTTCATGCTCCAGCAGACCCCGGTCAAGCGGGTGCTGCCCGCTTGGCAGGCCTGGATGACCCGCTGGCCCACCCCGGCCGACCTCGCCGCCGAGCCGGCCGGCGAGGCCGTCCGGATGTGGGGCCGGCTGGGCTACCCCCGCCGTGCGCTGCGGCTGCACGCGGCCGCCGTGGCGATCACCGAGGAGCACGGCGGCGAGGTCCCGGACGACCACGCCACCCTGCTGTCGCTGCCCGGGGTGGGGGAGTACACCGCGGCCGCGGTCGCCTCCTTCGCCTTCCGCCAGCGGCACGTGGTGCTGGACACCAACGTCCGCCGGGTCTTCGCCCGCGCGGTGACCGGCGTCGAGTACCCGGCCCAGGCCACCACCGCCGCCGAGCGCCGCACCGCGACCGCCCTGCTGCCCGACGACCCGGCCACGGCCGCCACCTGGGCGGTCGGCGTGATGGAGCTGGGCGCGCTGGTCTGCACCGCCCGCGGCCCGCAGTGCGGGGACTGCCCGCTGTTCAGCGGCTGCGCCTGGCAGCGGGCCGGCCGCCCGGCGTACGAGGGCCCGGCCCGGCGCGGCCAGACCTACGAGGGGACGGACCGCCAGGTGCGCGGCAAGCTCCTCGCGGTGCTGCGCGAGGCCCACGGTTCCGTCCCGCAGGCCCGCCTGGACGCCGTCTGGCCGGACGCCGTCCAGCGGGCCCGCGCCCTGGACGGCCTGGTCGCGGACGGCCTGGTCGAGCCGGTCGAACAGGGCGTGTACCGCCTCCCGCAGTGACATCGCGGCGCTGCCGAGCCGCCGTCGCCTTAGCGACGCGGCGGGCGCTGCCGAGCGGCCGTCCCGCAGTGACGCGGCGGTGCCCCGAGGAGCGGGCCGCCCCCGTAGCGGCACGGCGGCGCTGCCGCCGCCACACCCCGCAACGCGACGGTGCCCCCGGGAGGAGCACCTCCCGGGGGCACCGCACCGAGCGGGCGCGCAGCCGTCAGACGGCCGCCGCCTCCAGCGAGGACTCGGCCGGCTTCTCGCCCTTGCCGGTGCCGCGCAGCGGCACCTCGCGCAGGAACAGCGCCGCGGCGATGGCGATCACGGCCACCCCGGCACCCCACAGGAAGACGGTGTGCAGGCCGTTGGACACCGCGTGGTGGTAGGCGTCCTGGATGTAGTCGGGCATCTTGCGCAGCTCGGCCGGGCTGGTCTGGCCCGGGTCCTTGGCGCCACCGGGGGGCAGCTGCTTGCCGGCCAGCCGCTCCTTCATGGTGTCGGTCACCCGGCTGTTGAACAGCGCGCCGAACAGCGCGACGCCGAAGGAACCGCCGATGGTGCGGAACAGGGTGGCGGTGGAGCTGGCCACGCCCATGTCCTTGAGCTCGACGCTGTTCTGGGCGACCAGCATGGTGATCTGCATCAGGAAGCCCATGCCGGCGCCCAGCACGACCATCCAGCAGGCGGAGGTGAAGCTGCTGGTCTCGGTGCCCATGGTGGAGAGCAGGATCAGGCCGCCGGTCATCACGACGGTGCCGATGATCGGGAAGACCCGGTACTTGCCGGTCTTGGTGACGGCCTGGCCGACCACCAGCGAGACGACCAGCATGCCGAACATCATCGGCATCAGCAGCAGCCCGGAGTTGGTCGCCGAGGCGCCCTGGACGATCTGCTGGTAGAGCGGCAGGAAGACGGTCGAGCCGAACATCACGAAGCCGACGATGAAGCCGATGATCGAGACCAGGGTGAAGTTCAGGTTCTTGAACAGGCTCAGCGGCAGCATCGGCTCCTCGACCCGCTGCTCCACGTAGCAGAAGGCGATCAGCGAGGCGGCGGCGAGCGCGGCCAGGCCGAGGATCTCCTTGGAGCCCCAGGCGTACTGCTGGCCGCCCCAGGTGGTGATCAGCACGAGCGAGGTGATGCCGACGGTCAGGAGGATCGCGCCCAGGTAGTCGATCCGGGCGTTGTTGCGGACCTTCGGCAGCTTCAGGGTGGCGACGACGACCGCGAGGGCGACCACGCCGAGCGGCAGGTTGATGTAGAAGGTCCAGTGCCAGCTCAGGTGGTCGGTGATGAAGCCGCCGACCAGTGGGCCGCCGATGGTGGCCAGGGCCATCACCGCGGCGAACATGCCCTGGTACTTGCCGCGGTCGCGGGGCGGGACGAGCGCGCCCATGATCGACATGACGCCGACCATCAGACCGCCGGCGCCCAGGCCCTGGAGGGCGCGGAAGCCGATCAGCTCGTTCATGTTCTGCGACAGGCCGGACAGCGCCGAGCCCACCAGGAAGATCACGATCGAGGTGAGGAAGGTGCCCTTGCGGCCGTAGAGGTCGCCGAGCTTGCCCCAGATCGGGGTGGAGGCGGCGGTGGCCAGCGTGTACGCGGTGACCACCCAGGACAGGTGCTCGGCGCCGCCGAGGTCGCCGACGATGGTCGGCATCGCGGTGCCGACGATCAGGTTGTCGAGCATGGCCAGCAGCATCGTGACGACCAAGCCGACCATGACGAGGCGGATCTCGCGGGGTGACCGCGGCTGCTCCTCCTCGGCCGTCTTGTCCTCCGGTACCGGGCCGGCGGTTTGGGACTGTGACATGGGGTGGGGTCTCCCGGAGGGTGGTTCGGACGAGCGTCGCGCCGTGCGGCGGGTCACTTACTTGTCGCCCGGCTAGTTTATCGATCGTCGGCACGGTAAGTTGTTTCCTAGCCGGTCGTCAAGCCAGTTTTAAGACCGACCGCCTGGGCAGGGAGAATGAGCCCGGGGCGGACGCCACCCTGGGGTCCGCAGCAGTCACCGACGCAGTCATGAGGCAGGCCATGGGCACTCCGCACAGCCCCCGCAGCGACACCCGGGCTCGCATCATCGAGGTGTCGCTGGAGCTCTTCTCCGAGCAGGGCTACGAGCAGACCTCGCTGCGGGAGATCGCCGACCGGCTGGGCGTCACCAAGGCCGCGCTCTACTACCACTTCAAGACCAAGGACGACATCGTCCTCGGCATCGTCGAGCGGATGGCCGCGCCGATCGACGAGACCATCGAGTGGGGCCGTCGGCAGACCTGGAGCCCGGAGGTCCGCGACGAGCTGATCAGCCGCTTCGCTGACGGAATGGCCGAGCGGGCGCCGCTGCTGCGCTTCTTCCACGAGAACCAGCCCGCGCTGCGCGAGTCCCCGGCCGGGCTCGCCTTCCGGGACCGCATGGTCACCATGGTGCAGCTGGTGCACGGGCCGGCCGCGGAGTTCCCGGACCGGCTGCGGGCCGCGATGGCGCTGTTCACCGTGCACTCGGCGCTGTTCCTGCTCAAGCAGGACACCTCGGACTGCGCCCACGCCCAGAACGTCTGGGGCGAGAAGCTGCCGACGGCCTCCCTCGACGAGGCCATCGGTGCGGCCCGGGAGGTCTCGCTGGAGATCGGCGCCCGGATCAGCCACCCCGTCAGCACCGCCGGCTGAGCCCCGCCCGACGGGGCCGGACCACGGCGGCGCGGTCCGGCGGCGGAGCCGAACGGCACGCCCGCTAGAAGGCCGTGACGCCGTGTGCGGACAGGTAGGCGATCGGGTTGACCACCGCGCCGTAGCGGTTGCTGGTGCGGATCTCGAAGTGCAGGTGCGGCCCGGTCGAGTTGCCGGTGCTGCCGGACAGGCCGACCCGCTCGCCCGCCGACACGTGGGCCCCCGCCCGGACCGAGAGCGCGGACAGGTGGGCGTACTGGGCGAAGTGCCCGTCGGCGAGCCGCAGGACGACCTCCTTGCCGTAGGCGCCGTCCCAGCCGGCCGAGACCACCGTCGCGCTGCCGACCGCCAGCACCGGGGTGCCCGGGCGGACCGCGAAGTCGACACCGGTGTGGTACCCGGCGGCGTACCCGGAGTTGGCCACGCCGTACGGGTTGCTGGTCGGCGCGTTCGGCACCGGCGCCGACCAGTCCGGTGCGGGTGCGGGAGCCGGCGCGGGCTCCGGCTGCGGCGCAGGGGCGGGTTCAGGCGCAGGCGCAGGGGCGGGCGAGGGCGCCTCGGCCGGCGCCTCGGCCGGCTCCAGGTTGGACGCCACCGCCACGAACGCCTGCGCCGAGGCGGCGTCCGCGGGCAGCTCGTACGGGCTGGGCCCGGTCACCTGGACCACGCCCGGGTCGGGCACCGCCGCCTGGGCGGCCGTGAACGCGGAACTGCCCGGGGTGGTCGGCCGCACGGTCTGCGCCGAGGCGCTGCTCGGCGCCGCCGCCAGCAGCACGCCGGCCAGCAGCACCGCGGCCGCGCCGGCGGAGGCGACCGCGTGGTCGCGCTCGGCCCGCTGCCGGCTGCCCGGCAGGGTGGCGTGCCGCGGGACGGCGAGAGCGCGCAGCGGCGGCGCCACGTGGCTGCCGAGGGCGTGGCGGAGCCGGGGCTGCCAGGCGGCCGCCTGGGCCGCCGTTCGGGCGGCGAGCCGGCGCAGGGCCGGCCCCACGGGCGGGACGGTGGACATCGCCTGGCGTACCTCACGGTCGTGCGGGGACAGCACCGGACGCCCGGTTCGGGCGGGTGCTGAGCGGGGGAGCACTCAGCTTTAACCGGCGCCGAGCGCAGTCCCAAACCGGGTGGTGTACTACCGCGCGTAGTCCTCGCACCGGCCGGAGGCCGGAGCCGACGCACCGTTGATCATGGGCGGGAGCCGCCCGGCCCGGTTCGGAGGCGCCCCGGCGCATCGCCGGCGCCGCCTACTAGGCCCGGTCGTACCCCGCCCGACCGCTGTGACCAGTGCCACCCGCGACGGGCCCCGGCCGTCGGCGAGCGCCACCGGGAACGCGGCCGGCCCGCCCCCGCGAGTGCGGGGGCGGGCCGGACGTGTGATGCGGTGGGATGCCGTGCGGCGGGATGCCGTGCGGTCATCCGCCGATCGTCAGGACGATCAGTTGTCCACCGGGCGGACCCGGATCCAGGTCTCCAGGTAGTTCGCGGACTCGTTCTCGACCTCGATGCTGGTGCCGGTCTTCGGCACGTCCACACCGCTGTACGGGTTGTCCTTGGACCACCACGACTTCAGGTCGGAGAACTCGTCGACGCCCTTGGACTTCGGGATGACGGTCTCGGCGTCGGCCTTGTGCAGGGTCAGCGCCGGGACGCGGCGCGAACCGAAGGTCGAGTCGAAGCCCTGCATGCGCGGACGCATCAGGGTGCCGTCGGCCCACTTCATCGGGGTCGGGTGCGAGTCGACCGGCAGGACGAGGCCGTGGCCCGGGTGGGCGCTGACGTTGTTGTCGGTCTGGGAGGTGTCCCAGTACCAGATCAGCAGGCCGGGCTGGTACGCGTAGTGCTCGACCCAGTTCGGCTTGCTGGCGAAGCCGAAGTTGTACGGGCCGGTCTTCAGCGTCTGGTCGAACGACACGTACTGCTTGTTCTCCGCGATGTAGTACTGCGCGTAGTCCTTGGTGTACGAGCCGCCGAAGCGGGTGAAGCCGGCGGCGGTCCAGCCGTTGTCGCCGTTCTCCACGTCGTCGCTGAACACGGTCGCGCCGTCGGCGGTCACCGTGACGTTGTCCACCGCGAAGCCGCGGTAGTGCAGACCGCCGTCGGTGGTGTTGTGGTAGCGGAACTGGATCTTCTGGCCGGCGTAGGCGTCCAGGTTGAAGGACAGGTCGCCCCAGGCGGCGGCGAGGCCGTTGACGGCCGGGCGGCCGTTCTCCTTCGGGAGCGCGGCGCCGTTCCAGGTGCCGTCCACGACGGTCCAGGTCTTGCCGCCGTCGGTGGAGACCTCACCGAAGGCGTAGTCGAAGTCCGGCTCCAGCTCGTACCAGGCCTTGGCGTTGATGCTGGCCTTGGTCTTGCCGGTCAGGTCGACGTCGCGGGTCAGCGTGACGTTCAGGTTGTCGGCGCTGCCGCTCCACCACTCGTTGCCGCCCGCGAAGGGCTTGTTGATGTCGGTGGTGATGCTCTTCTTCGGCAGGTCGACGAGGAGCGCCTGCGGCAGGTCGGTGTTGTACTCCACCGGGCCGATGTGGTGCGTCGACTCGGTGCCGGCCTTGGCGTGGTCGACCTTCAGCCAGCCGAGCTGGTACTTGCTCCAGGCGTCGAGGTCGTTCGGCATGTCGCCGATGCTGTCCTTGCCCTCGCCGAGCCAGGAACCGGAGGACATCAGCGACCAGAAGCCGACCGAGTTGTCGATGCCCTTGCCGGCGGTGTCGTAGAGGTCCGGCAGACCGAGGTCGTGGCCGTACTCGTGGGCGAAGACGCCGAGGCCGCCGTTCTCCGGCTGCATGGTGTAGTCGCCGATCCACAGGCCGGTGTTGCCGACCTGGACGCCGCCGAGCTTGTTGCCCTCGGGGCCGGCCTGGCCCGTCAGGTTGCCGTAGACGTAGGAGCGGTGCGCCCACAGGGCCTTGCTGCCCTGCTTGCCGCCACCGGCCGACTTGTCCTCACCGGCGTGCACGATCTGGAAGTGGTCGATGTACCCGTCGGGCTGGTTGAAGTTCCCGTCGTGGTGCGAGCCGTAGCGGTCCCACTGGTCGTACTGGGCCAGCGTCGCCTTGATCTGGGCGTCGGTCTGACCCTTCGCCAGCTGGTCCTTGTACCAGATGTCGACGGCGTCGCGGATCAGGTCCTGGGCGCTGGCGCAGACGTTGGAGCCGCAGTAGTCGGAGCCGTACCGGGCCTCGTTCCACGGCACCCGCACCCAGTCCGAGACCACGCCGTCGACCGAGTAGCGGCCCGAGGACTGCTTCTCGTAGAAGGTCTTCAGCGAGGGCTTGTCCTTGGCGAAGTACAGGTCCTGGTAGTGCGCCTGGTTGTAGTCGGCCTGCCAGGCGGTCGAGTTGTTCGTCGCGCGGTCCGGCGCGGCGATCTCGTTGTGCTTGGGGCCGGGCTCGCCGCCGTACTTGACCTTGCCGTCGGCGGTCTTGGTGGTGTTGTCGACCTGGTCGCCGAAGTCGACCAGGATCGTGAAGATCTTGTCCGTGCGCTCGCGGGCGAGCTCCACGTACTTGTCCTTGCCGAGCTTCACGCTGGTGCTGCCGTTGTGCTGCTCGACCTGGGCGGTGCCGTCGAGCAGCTGCTCGGTGGCGGCCTTGTGCTCGGCCTCCACCTTGGCCGTCAGCGGCCCCGGGAGGTTGTGCTCCGTGTTGACGGCCTGGACGGCGTCAGCCGGGTCCTTCGGCACGGGGGCCGAGCCGGCCGCCACGGCGGTGCCCGGGAACAGACCCGCCCCGAGCGTGACTATGACCGCCGCAGCCGTCGCGACCGCAGCGGTTCTCCTGGTGTTCTTCAACGTTGTGACGTCCTCCCCGACCGGGGCCAGCTCATGGCCAAGGCCCGGCAAACCAAAATGAAAGACAGGTGGACGTCATTTGATCCAAGCGTGCACGGAAAAGATAGACCTTGACCGTGACATGGGCACGGCGCTATCCTCCCCGACTTCACATCAGCTGACAAAGAGTCAACCGTATGAGCATTAAAGCTTACTGAGAAATGGGGCGTACCCGCACCAACCCGCCGGGAAGCCACCCGTTCCGGACCGCACCGGTGCGACGGCCGACCGGCCCCGAACGTACCGAGCCCCCGGCGCGGACGCCGGGGGCTCGGTGGCTGTGAAGTTGTCTGTTAAATGTTGGTCACTTCGTCAGGTCCGGACCGGACGAGGCGACCGCGGCCGGGGTGTCCGCGACGGCCGTCTTCTCCTCGCCGCGGAAGGTGAACTTGGCGTCCTTGCCCTCGCCCTCGACGTCGACGACGACGATGTGGCCGGCCCGCAGCTCGCCGAAGAGGATCTTCTCGGAGAGGTGGTCCTCGATCTCGCGCTGGATGGTGCGGCGCAGCGGACGGGCGCCGAGGATCGGGTCGTAGCCGCGCTTGGCCAGCAGCTTCTTGGCCTCGACGCTGAGCTCCAGGCCCATGTCCTTGTCCTTGAGCCGCTCGTCCACCTTGGCGATCATGAGGTCGACGATCTGGATGATGTCGTCCTCGGACAGCTGGTGGAACACCACGATGTCGTCGACGCGGTTCAGGAACTCGGGGCGGAAGTGCTGCTTGAGCTCCTCGCCGACCTTCGCCTTCATCCGCTCGTACCCGGTCTGGGTGTCGCCCGTGGCCGCGAAGCCCAGGTTGAAGCCCTTGGAGATGTCCCGGGTGCCGAGGTTGGTCGTCATGATGATGACGGTGTTCTTGAAGTCGACCACGCGGCCCTGGGAGTCGGTCAGGCGACCGTCCTCCAGGATCTGCAGCAGCGAGTTGAAGATGTCCGGGTGGGCCTTCTCGACCTCGTCGAAGAGGACGACGGAGAACGGCTTGCGGCGGACCTTCTCGGTCAGCTGGCCGCCCTCCTCGTAGCCCACGTAGCCGGGCGGGGAGCCGAACAGCCGGGAGACGGTGTGCTTCTCGGAGAACTCGGACATGTCGAGCGCGATCAGCGCGTCCTCGTCGCCGAACAGGAACTCCGCCAGGGTCTTGGACAGCTCCGTCTTACCGACGCCGGACGGGCCGGCGAAGATGAACGAACCGCCGGGGCGCTTCGGGTCCTTGAGGCCCGCACGGGTGCGCCGGATGGCCTGGGAGAGCGCCTTGATGGCGTCCTTCTGGCCGATGACGCGCTTGTGCAGCTCGTCCTCCATGCGCAGCAGCCGGGAGGTCTCCTCCTCGGTCAGCTTGAAGACCGGGATGCCGGTGGCGGTGGCCAGGACCTCGGCGATGAGCTCCTCGTTGACCTCCGCGACGACGTCCATGTCGCCGGCCTTCCACTCCTTCTCGCGCTTGGCCTTGGCCTGCAGGAGCTGCTTCTCGTCGTCGCGCAGGGACGCGGCCTTCTCGAAGTCCTGCGCGTCGATCGCGCTCTCCTTCTCGCGGCGCACGTCGGCGATCTTCTCGTCGAACTCGCGCAGGTCCGGCGGCGCGGTCATCCGGCGGATGCGCATCCGGGAGCCGGCCTCGTCGATCAGGTCGATCGCCTTGTCCGGCAGGAAGCGGTCCGAGATGTACCGGTCGGCCAGGGTGGCGGCGGCGACCAGGGCGGCGTCCGTGATGGAGACCCGGTGGTGGGCCTCGTAGCGGTCGCGCAGACCCTTGAGGATCTCGATGGTGTGCGGCAGCGAGGGCTCGGCGACCTGGATGGGCTGGAAGCGGCGCTCCAGCGCGGCGTCCTTCTCCAGGTGCTTGCGGTACTCGTCCAGGGTGGTGGCACCAATGGTCTGCAGCTCGCCGCGGGCCAGCATCGGCTTGAGGATGCTGGCGGCGTCGATGGCGCCCTCGGCGGCGCCCGCGCCGACCAGGGTGTGCAGCTCGTCGATGAACAGGATGATGTCGCCGCGGGTGCGGATCTCCTTGAGCACCTTCTTCAGGCGCTCCTCGAAGTCGCCGCGGTAGCGCGAGCCGGCCACCAGGGCGCCCAGGTCCAGCGTGTAGAGCTGCTTGTCCTTGAGCGTCTCCGGGACCTCGCCCTTGACGATCGCCTGGGCCAGGCCCTCGACCACGGCGGTCTTGCCGACGCCGGGCTCACCGATCAGGACGGGGTTGTTCTTGGTGCGGCGGGACAGCACCTGCATGACCCGCTCGATCTCCTTCTCGCGCCCGATGACCGGGTCGAGCTTGGCCTCGCGGGCCGCCTGGGTCAGGTTGCGGCCGAACTGGTCCAGGACCAGCGAGGTCGACGGGGTGCCCTCGGCGGGCCCGCCGGCCGTGGCCGACTCCTTGCCGCCACCGGTCTGGTAGCCGGAGAGCAGCTGGATCACCTGCTGGCGCACCCGGTTGAGGTCGGCACCCAGCTTCACCAGGACCTGGGCGGCGACGCCCTCGCCCTCGCGGATCAGGCCGAGCAGGATGTGCTCGGTGCCGATGTAGTTGTGGCCGAGCTGCAGGGCCTCCCGGAGCGACAGCTCCAGGACCTTCTTCGCCCGGGGAGTGAAGGGAATGTGACCGGACGGGGCCTGCTGGCCCTGGCCGATGATCTCCTCGACCTGCTGGCGCACGGCCTCAAGGGAAATCCCGAGGCTCTCCAGGGCCTTGGCGGCGACGCCCTCGCCCTCGTGGATCAGACCCAGGAGGATGTGCTCGGTGCCGATGTAGTTGTGGTTGAGCATCCGGGCTTCTTCCTGAGCCAGGACGACAACCCGCCGCGCGCGGTCGGTGAACCTCTCGAACATCGTTTATCGCTCCTCAGAGCGGTCGGGCAGTTCGGGGTCCGTCCCCGCCCTGTCCTTCCGCATGCTAGTCCCGCTCAGCGGCGCGGCCCACGGATTCACTCCCCGGTAGAGGAGCGAGATGCTGCGCGACCAGCCGACACCAATCCCAACCTGATGCTGGGAATCGGTGTTCCCACAGGTGGGCCGGATGCACCGGAAACCGCTACGCCATCGGCGAACACGAGCCGCCGGGGCACAGCCGGGCCCTCTCCGGCCGGTCGCACTTGCTGCCCCTGGACGGGTCCAACAACCCGCCCACCTGCATTCATACCCGGTATCGGGGCGGTTCTCGCGCAGTTTCCGCGGTGGCGGTGTTCGCCTGGCGAGAAGTCCGGCCGTGGTGACGGTGGTTCAACGCGGTCGGAAGGGCCGGTGCGCCCGTCCCGGTGTGTCCGCGTTACCGCTTCGCCCCTACAGCGTTGCACAACTCGTGATTGTTCCGCCGCCCCGGCCCGCAGCCCCGGAAGCCCCCGGCCCGGCCGGCACGGCGGCCGTCCGGGCGCGCGCCGCGGGGCGCGGAGGTGGCTCCTCCGCGCCCCGCGCGTGTGTCGTCGGCGCCGTGGGCGGCCGCCGGGGTCCCGAACCCGCTCCGCCGGGCCGGCGGCGCCGGGCTCAGGACGCGTTGGCCTTGTCGTAGGCCTCGCGGACCGTGCTCGGCACCCGGCCGCGGTCGTTGACCTCCATGCCCTGCTCCTTGGCCCACGCGCGGATCTTCGCGGTGTCCGGAGCGCTGCCGGACGGGCGCGCCGCGGTCCCGCGGCCCGGGCGCCGGGAGCCGGCGAGACGGCCGCTCTGCTTGCGGCCCTTCTCCACGTAGGGCGCCAGCAGACCGCGCAACTTGTCCGCGTTGGCGCTCTTCAGGTCGATCTCGTAGGCAACGCCGTCCAGCGCGAACGTCACCGTCTCGTCCGCCGAACCGCCCTCGAGATCGTCTTCAAGAATGACCTGCACCCTCTGTGCCACGGGCTTCCCTTTCCGCTAAACGACCCATTGCCTAAGGAAAGGAAAGCGCCTTTCTCCGGAAAACACAAACCCCTGACCGGCTCGGAGCCGCTCAGAGGTGCAGCAGCATGCGCGAGTTGCCCAGTGTGTTGGGCTTCACGCGCTCCAGGTCAAGGAACTCGGCGACACCTTCATCGTACGAGCGGAGGAGTTCTTCATAGACGTCCGTAGCGATCGCCGCCGGGTCTGTCGTACCATCATCGGTTTCCTGGAGCTCCCCGATCTCGACGAAACCGTGTTTCGCGAAGAAGGCGACCTCGAACGTCAAGCAGAAAATCCGACGGACGCCGAGCCAGCGGGCCGTCTGCACCAGCTTCTCCAACAGCAGGTGCCCGATCCCGAAGCCTCGGCAGACCGGATCCACCGCGAGCGTACGGACCTCCGCGAGGTCCTCCCACATCACGTGCAGGGCTCCGCAGGCCACCACCGCGCCGTTGTCGTCGCGTTCCGCGACCCAGAACTCCTGGACGGATTCGAACAGTGTGACAGTGGGCTTGTCGAGCAGAATGCCGTCCGGCGAGTAGGCGTCGATGAGCCTGCGCACGGCCCGTACGTCAGGGGTCCGCGCGCGGCGGATGGTGACCTCCATGGCGGGACGTTATCGCGTCGCCCCCGGCGCGGTCTCCCCGGTATCCGCTCCAGCGCTATCCGGCGGGTCCGCCGCGGAATCCGCGCCGGGCGGATCGGACGGGAACAGAGCCGCCACCCGCAGCGCGTCCCGCAGCGCCTCGCGTTGCTCGGGCGACATCAGGCCGAAGAAGTGGACCAGGGCCGCCGCGGGATTGTCGCTCGTGGCCCAGGCGTCGTTCATCAGGGCCGCGGTGTAGGCCTCGCGCGAGGAGACCGGTTCATATCGATAGGCGCGCCCGGCCCGCTCGCGGCGCAGCCAGCCCTTTCTGTGCAGCTTGTCCAGGACGGTCATCACCGTGGTGTAGGCGATTTCGCGTTCCGACCGCAGATCCAGGAGAACCTCGCGAACCGTGACCGGTCGGTTCCACCGCCACACCCGGGTCATGATGGCGTTCTCAAGTTCGCCGAGTTGCCGGACCATAGTGCCGCCAGGATAGGGAGCGAATGGGGCCGGTCCCGTGAAGTGCCCCCGAACCGGCGCGCCGCCACCCCCGGGAATCGGGAATGGCGGCGCGCGCGGTGGTGCGGGGGGCGGCTGACGTCGTCAGTCGCGGGTTCGTCCGCAGGGGAGCCCCCGGGGGGAGGCCCGCCGGGTCGGGCGGGCCCCGGGAGGGCTCAGTCGATGTCTTCCTTGGCCTTCTGGGCCCCGCCCTGGCTGCGGAAGATGGCCCGCACCAGGAATCCGAAGCCGATCGCCATGACCAGCGGCGGCACGATCGCGCTGACGTAGTCCATCAGGTCACTCCTCCTCGGTCTTCTCCGCCGTCGCGGCGGACGCCTTGGGCTCCGGCTTCACCAGCGGGAAGAGCACGGTCTCCCGGATGTTCTTGCCGGTCAGCAGCATGATCAGGCGGTCCACGCCGAGGCCGAGGCCGCCGGTCGGGGGCATCGCGTACTCCAGGGCACGCAGGAAGTCCTCGTCCAGCTGCATCGCCTCGACGTCGCCGCCGGCCGCCAGCAGGGACTGGGCGGTGAGGCGGGCGCGCTGCTCGACCGGGTCGATCAGCTCGGAGTAGGCGGTGCCGATCTCGGTGCCGAAGATCACCAGGTCCCACTTCTCGGCCACGCCCGGGATGCTGCGGTGCCGGCGGGTCAGCGGGGAGACCTCGGTCGGGTAGTCCTTGATGAAGGTCGGCCGGACGGCGTTCTCCTCCAGCAGGCGCTCGACCATCTCCAGCACGATCTGGCCGTGGCCCCAGGACTTCTCGAACGGGATGCCGTGGTCGAAGGCCAGCTTGCGCAGCTCCTCGACGCCGGTCTCCGGGGTGACCTCGACGCCCAGCCGGGCGGAGATGCCCGGGTAGACGCTGACCTCCTCCCACGGCTCGGCCAGGTCGATCTCGTGCTCCACGCCGTGCGGGTCCAGGCCCCGGATCACCGTGGTGCCCAGGGCGTCCCGGGCGGCGTTGATGATCGTCTCGCGGATCAGCTCGGCCTGGGTGTCGTAGTCGCCGTAGGCCTCGTACGACTCCAGCGAGGTGAACTCCGGGTTGTGGGTGGAGTCCGCGCCCTCGTTGCGGAAGTTGCGGTTGATCTCGAAGACCTTCTCGGCGCCGCCGACCACCAGCCGCTTGAGGTACAGCTCCGGCGCGATGCGCATGTAGAGGTCGATGTCGTACGCGTTGATGTGGGTCTTGAACGGACGGGCGTTGGCGCCGCCGTGCACCGGCTGCAGCATCGGGGTCTCGACCTCGATGTAGCCGCGGTCCTCGTAGGTGCGGCGGATCGAGCGGACGACCTTGCTGCGCAGGTGCAGGATCTCGCGGGCCTCGGGGTTCACGATCAGGTCGACGTACCGCTGGCGGACCCGGGCCTCCGGGTCGGTCAGGCCCTTGTGCTTGTCCGGCAGCGGGCGCAGGCACTTGGCGGTGAGCTCCCAGCGGTCCACCATCACGGACAGCTCGCCGCGCTTGGAGGTGATCACCTCGCCCTCGACGCCGACCTGGTCACCGAGGTCGATGTCGGACTTCCAGGCCGCCAGGCGCTCGGCGCCCAGCTTGTCCAGGGAGAGCATCACCTGGAGGTCGCCGCTGCCGTCGCGCAGGGTGGCGAAGCAGAGCTTGCCGCCGGTGCGGGAGAGGATCACCCGGCCGGTGATGCCGACGCGCTCGCCGGTGGCGGTGTCGGGCTCCAGGTCCGGGTGCTTGGCACGCAGGTCGGCGATGGTGCTGGTGCGGGGGAACCCGACGGGGTACGGGTCGACACCGGCCTCCCGGAGCCGGTCCAGCTTCTCGCGCCGGACGCGCATCTGCTCGGGAAGGTCGTCGGTCGCGGGAATAACGCTCTGATCGCTCACCCCACAAGGGTAGCCAGCCGTACACCGTGCTCCGCGACGGGCTGACGGGTGAGGGGAGACCGCGGTGGCGGCCTCCCCTCACGCGGCGTCGGTCCAGGCGGTCAGCCGTCCTGGCGCGCCCGGAACCGGCGCGCGGCGACCAGGGCGGCGCCGCCGAGCAGCACGGCCGCGGCGCCCGCCCCCGCCAGCGGCAGGACGGCGGAGGAGCCGGTGCTGGCCAGGCTGCCGCCGGCCGCCCGGCCGGCGGCGGGACCGTCGCTCCCGGCGCCGCCCGCGGCGGCCGGGGACGGCGAACCGGCGGCGGGCAGCGCGGCCGGGGCGACGGTGGCGGACGGCGCGGCCGTGGCGGACCGGGACGGGGCCGGCGTCACGGTGGCCGTCGCGCCGCCGGTGGGCGCTGGGGTGCCGGTCGCGCCGCCCCGCAGGGCGACCGTGACCAGGTCGTTGGCCGGGTTGTGGTCCCAGGCCATGACGGCACTGGGGTGGCCGTCCTCGAACGCGCTCTGCTCGTTCTGCAGCGAGACCGTGGCGGTCAACGGCCCGGTGCCCGCGGGGAGCTTCAGGTTCAGCTTGTGGGCGACGGTGGCGCCGTTGGGCATGAAGCTGCTGCCCACGCCGTCGCAGGTGAACTTGTTCAGGGGCTTGTCGGACTTGCGGCCGTGGACGTAGTCGTCCGCCCGGCACGTGGCCGGGAGGTCGGTGACGGTGACGCCTTCGGGGAGCTGCACGCTGACGTGGGGAGCGCCCTCGCCGCCGCTGCGGTCCATGATCGACGCCGGGCCCTTGTTCCCCATGCCGACGGTGAGGGAGCCGGCCGTGCCGGTGGCGTCGGGCGCCCAGCCGCCGGTCGCCTCGAAGTCGGCGCTGCTGTCGGCGAGGACCTCCTGCTCGGTGCCGTAGCCGTTCACGTCGAGGCCGGGCGGGATCCCCTCGCCGGCGGACTTGACCAGGGTGGCGGGCGCGCCCGTGCCCCGCTGGAACGACATCAGCTTGCGCAGGTCCGCGCCGTCGTTGCCGTAGACGTCCTCGGCGGTGAACACCGCGTAGTCGGCGAAGTCGTAGTAGGCCTGCGGGCCGACGCCGAGATCGAGTCCGTTGAGCTTGACCGCCTGGCCGGGGGCGATCTCGCCGTCGATGGTGCAGATGGCGTGCGTGCTGGGCTCCGGCTGACCGGAGTTCTTGTCGCCCCGGGTCCCCTTGTCGACGGCGTACTCGCAGTTGGAGGGCCAGGTGTCGACGGTGAGGCCGGTCGTCAGGAGGATGTTGACGATCGCGCGCTTGGCGGGGAGCTGGCCGTGGTTGGCGAACTCCAGCGCCGCGGGCAGCTTGCTGCCGACCTTGACGTCCTTGTTCAGGGAGGGCGCCTTGGTGCGGAACACGGCCGCGCCGACGTCCACCCGGAAGTCCGCCGTGCCGGTCTGGGCGCCGGGGGCGCTGAGGGTGGCGTGGACCGTCCCGCTGGCGCCGGGCTTGACGCCGGCGACGGCGCTCAGCCACAGGCTGCCGGTGATGTTGATCTTGTCGTAGTCCAGCCGGTGGAGGTCGCAGGTGATCGTCTTGCCCTCGGTGCTGCAGCCGCGGGCGGTCAGCGTGGCCACGCCGTCGAGACCGGTGGTGTCGAGCGTGAGCTTGACGTTGTCGACGGGGCCGGTGCCGGTGCGGCCCACGTGCATGAAGACGTTCTCGCCCCACTGCGGCGGCGCGGTGGGCTCGGTCGTGAGCTGGTAGGAACCGGCCACGAAGATCTTGAGCTGGTGGTCGGCGGCATGGGCCGGAAGGGCGGCCGTGCCGACGGCCAGGGCGGCCACGACGGCGGCCGAACCCGCGCCGAGAGCCCGGCGGGTGCGGGTCGAGTGCATGCAATTCCCCCGATCGAATGGTGTAACCCCGAACATTAAAGAGGGATTACGGCCGGTCAATCGGGTTGATCCGGCACCAAATCCGACAGGTGGGGATCGAACGGCCCGCCGCGGGAGGCGATGGTTATGAAGACGTGATGTGCCATCGGTGGCGGAACCGAGGATTTGTCGACACATGGACGGAGGGGAGACCGCGCGGTCTCCCCTCCGGGGTGAAAGAAGGTGGTTCAGCCGGTGCCGGTGCGGAGTTCGATCTCCTCCGGCGCCTCGTCGGCGGGCGGGGCCGGACGGGCCGGGGGCTTGGGGCGGCGGCCGAAGAGTTCGGCCGGGGTGGGCATCCGGTGCGGGCGGGGCGGGGTCTGCGCGGCGGGCTGCTCCGGGCGGGAGTCGGTGCTGCTCATCGTGGTCCGTCCTCCTACAGGGGTGGGGTGACTGCTCGGTGGTGCGGCGGGGTTCGGTACGGCCACCAGGTGGCGCGGTTGCCCGGCGGTGAGGGCGAGCCGTTCGCGCACCGCGGCCTCGGCCAGGGCGTGGCAGCGGCCGGCCAGCCGGGAGCGGCGGGCCCGCTCGCCGTGGCCGCAGGGCTGGCGGGTGAGCCCGCGCAGCGCGGTGAGGTCCTCGGGCCCGGGGAGGTAGCCGTCGGCCACGGCCTCCTCCAGGCGTTCCAGGTAGCCGGGGGCGCTGCCGGGCAGGGCGGAGCGGTAGCGGTGGAGGTCGGCGAGCAGGAAGGCGCGCAGTCGGCCGCCTTCCTGCACGGCCTCGTCGATCGCCTCGGTCAGGCGCAGGGCGTCCTGGACGTCCTCCGCCCACACGTCGGCCCCCGGCCCGGCGAACGCCGTCCGGTCGGGCCCCTGGAGGTGGACGGGGACGGCGGGGTGCAGGGCTTGGGCGAGGGCTCGGCGCAGCACGCGGACTTCGTCGGCGCTGAAGGCCATGCCGCCGCGCGATCCGTGTGGCGTAGGCATGGGTTGACACTACGTGAGGAATATCCGATTTGTCGGTAACGTCGCGCGGAATTCCCCACGGTCGGCCCGCTGGAGGGATCCGGATCCCGGACCCGGATCCCTGACCGGGATCAGCTCGGCCGGTTGCGCTCGTAGACCAGGCGCAGGCCGATCAGCGTCAGCCACGGTTCGTGCACGTCGATGGTGGTGGCCTCGCCGAGGACCAGCGGCGCGAGGCCGCCGGTGGCGATCACCTGGACGTCGTCCGGGTCCTTCGCGAGTTCCCGGGCCATCCGGTCGACCAGACCGTCGACCTGCCCGGCGAAGCCGTAGAGGATGCCGGACTGCATGCCCTCGACGGTGTTCTTGCCGATCACGTTGCGCGGGCGGGCCAGCTCGATCTTGCGCAGCTGGGCGCCGCGGACGCCGAGCGCCTCGACCGAGATCTCGATGCCGGGGGCGATCGCGCCGCCGACGTAGTCGCCCCGGGCGTTGACCGCGTCGAAGGTGGTCGCCGTGCCGAAGTCGACCACGATGCACGGGCCGCCGTACAGGTGGTTGGCGGCCAGCGCGTTCACGATCCGGTCGGCGCCGACCTCCTTGGGGTTGTCCATCAGGACGTGCACCCCGGTCTTCACCCCCGGCTCCACGATCACCGCGGGGACGTCGCCGTAGTAGCGGCGGGTCACCTCGCGGAGCTCGTGGAGCACGGCGGGCACGGAGGAGCAGATCGCCAGGCCCTCCACCGCGGCCTCCCGGACCGCGGTGTGGTTGCCCATCAGTCCCTGGAGGAGCACCGCCAGTTCATCGGCCGTGCGGCGCGGATCGGTGGAGATCCGCCAGTGTTCCACCACGTCCTCGCCGTCGAACAGGCCGAGTGTGGTCTGGGTGTTGCCGACGTCGATGGTGAGGAGCATGGGGCGCTTTCTGCGAGTCGGGACGGGACTGCTCTCGACCTGACGGTCAGGCGCGCAGGTCCAGGCCGATGTCCAGGATCGGCGAGGAGTGGGTCAGCGCGCCCACGGCCAGGTAGTCGACACCAGTCTGGGCGACCTCGCGCGCGCTGGCCAGGGTCAGTCCGCCGGAGGCCTCCAGCTTCGCCCGGCCGGCCACCAGCGCGACGGCCTCCTTCAGCTGCTCGACGGTGAAGTTGTCCAGCAGGATCAGGTCGGCCCCGGCCTCCAGCACCGGCGCGATCTGCTCCACGGTGTCGACCTCGACCTCGACCGGAAGCTCCGGGTACGCGGCCCGGACGGCCCGGAACGCCTCGGCCACGCCGCCGGCCGCGACCACGTGGTTGTCCTTCACCAGGGCGGCGTCGGACAGCGCCATCCGGTGGTTGGCGCCGCCGCCGCAGCGCACCGCGAACTTCTCCAGCGCGCGCAGGCCGGGCGTGGTCTTGCGGGTGTCGCGGACCACCGCGCCGGTGCCCTCCAGGGCGTCCGCCCAGGCGCGGGTGGCGGTGGCGATGCCGGACAGGTGGCAGAGCAGGTTGAGCGCGCTGCGCTCGGCGGTCAGCAGGTCGCGGGTGCGGGAGCGGACCGAGAGCAGCACCTGGCCGGCCTCGACCCGGTCGCCGTCCTCGACGTGCCGCTCGACCTCGAACGCCTCCTCGCAGACCAGCGAGACGACCGCCTCGGCGATCCGCAGTCCGGCCACCACGCCCGCCTGGCGGGCGGTGAAGTCGGCGGTGGCGACGGAGTCGGCGGGCACGGTCGCGACCGAGGTGACGTCCTCGCCGCCGGCCAGGTCCTCGGCCAGCGCCAGGGTGGCGATGTCCTCGACCTCGATCGGGTCCAGGCCGGCCTGCTCCAGCAGTTCGGCGAGCTGCGGGTCCAGGCCGGTCTCGTAGCCCTCGCCGTCCCCGCAGGCGCAGCCGTCGCCGCAGCCGCCGGCCCGGTCGGCCAGGGGGAGTTCCTCGTGGGAGTGGGTCATGGCGCTACTGCTCCTCAGGGGTGCTGACGGGGTCGCCGGAGGCGGCCAGGGTGGTGATCAGGTGGCGCCGCCAGTGGGCGTCGTCGCGCTCGGGGAAGTCCTCGCGCCAGTGGCAGCCGCGGGTCTCCTCGCGCTGCGCGGCGGCCGCGACCAGGGCGGTGGCGACCAGCAGCAGGTTGGCGGCCTCCCAGGTCTCCACCCGCGGGTCGGCCGGCTTCTCCTCGGCCACGTGCGCGTAGGCCTGCTCGGCGATCAGGGCCAGCCCGGCCGCCGTGTCGGCCATCGAGGCGGCCGAGCGCAGCACGCCCGCACCGCGCGACATCAGCCGCTGGATCTCGGCCCGCGCCTCGGAGGGCGGCAGCGGCACCGGCTGGGCGGCCCGGGCGGCGGCGACGTCCACCGTGCGCTCGGGCAGCTCGCCGGCGCGGTGCCGCGCGGCCAGGTCCGCGGCGATCCGCTCGGCGAAGACCAGGCCCTCCAGCAGCGAGTTGGAGGCCAGCCGGTTGGCGCCGTGCACCCCGGTGCAGGCGACCTCGCCGCAGGCGTACAGGCCCGGGACGCTGGTGCGGCCGTGCCGGTCGGTGCGGACGCCGCCGGAGGCGTGGTGCGCGGCCGGGGCGATCGGGATCGGCTCGGTGACCGGATCGATGCCGTGCGCGCGGCAGGAGGCCAGGATGGTCGGGAAGCGGTGCTCCCACATCTCGGCGCCGAAGTGCCGCCCGTCCAGGAACATGTGGTCGGCGTCCTGCTCGTGCATGCGCCGGATGATCGCCTTGGCGACGATGTCGCGCGGCGCCAGTTCGGCCAGCTCGTGCTGGCCCACCATGAAGCGGACGCCGTCCGCGTCCACCAGGTGGGCGCCCTCGCCGCGGACGGCCTCGGAGACCAGCGGCTGCTGGCCCTCGGCGTCCGGACCGAGCCAGAGCACGGTCGGGTGGAACTGGACGAACTCCAGGTCGCTGACGGCGGCACCGGCCCGCAGCGCGAGCGCCACGCCGTCGCCGGTGGAGACCGCCGGGTTGGTGGTGGCGGAGAAGACCTGGCCCATCCCGCCGGTGGCGAGCACCACCGCGCGGGCCCGGACGGCGCCGACGCCGTCCCGCTGGCCCTCGCCCATCACGTGCAGGGTCAGCCCGGCGGCGTGGCCCTCGGCGTCGGTCAGCAGGTCGAGGACGAGGGCGTGCTCGATCAGCTCGATGCCCGGGTCGCTGCGGACGGCGGCGACCAGGGCGCGCGATATCTCGGCGCCGGTCGCGTCCCCGCCCGCGTGCGCGATCCGGCGGCGGTGGTGGCCGCCCTCCCGGGTGAGCAGGATCTCCCCGTCCCCATCGCGGTCGAACAGGGCGCCGGTCGCGATCAGCCGGCGGACGGCGTCCGGGCCCTCGGTGACCAGCGTGCGGACGGCGTCCTCGTCGCAGACGCCGGCGCCGGCCACCAGGGTGTCGTGCAGGTGCTGCTCGGGGGTGTCGCCCTCGCCCAGGGCGGCGGCGATGCCGCCCTGCGCCCAGCGGGTCGAACCCTCGTCCAGCATCGACTTGGTGACCACCATGGCCCGCAGGCCGGCCTTGCGGACGTTGAGGGCGACGGTGAGTCCGGCGACCCCCGAACCGACCACGACCACGTCGGCGGTGGCGGTCCAGCCCGGGGCCGGGGCGGTGAGGCGATGCGTGACGGACATGGCTCTGCGGCTCCTTCAGCGCGTGGCCGCGGCGGCCGCGCCGTTGTCGCCACCGTACGCCCTGTCACCGCGGAGCAGTCCGGTGCCCTCCTGGGCCTCGGCGGGGTCACCGCCGAGGCCGGTGATCCGGTTGCGCTCGTCCACGAAGACGATCTTCGGCTGGTAGCCCTTGGCCTCGGCCGTGTCCATCTGCCCGTAGGCGATGAGTATGACGAGGTCGCCGGGGTGGACCAGGCGGGCGGCGGCGCCGTTGATGCCGATCACGCCGGTGCCGCGCGGGCCGGCGATGGTGTACGTCTCCAGCCGGGCGCCGTTGTTGATGTCGACGATGTGGACCAGCTCGCCGGGCAGCAGGTCGGCGGCGTCGAGCAGGTCCTCGTCCACCGTGACGGAGCCGACGTAGTGCAGGTCGGCCTGGGTCACGGTGGCCCGGTGGATCTTGGACTTGAGCATGGTGCGGAGCATGTGGTCACGCCTCCTGTGAGTGCATGCCTGGGAAGGGATCGTGCCGCCTGTTCAGCGAACGATGATGCGGACGTTGTCGATCAGGCGGGTCGAGCCCACCGTCGCGGCGACGGCCAGCACCGCCTCGCCCTGGAAGTCCTCCGCCGCCTCGGTGAAGTCGTGCGGGTCGATCAGGGCGAGGTAGTCGAGGGTGACGCCTTCGGCGCCGTCGAGCACGGCCGAGGCGGCCTCGCGCACGGCCTTCGGGCCCTGCGCGGCGACGTCCCGGCCGGCGAACAGGGCCTTGGAGAGGACGAGCGCGCGGGTGCGCTCCTCCTCGGAGAGGTAGCGGTTGCGCGAGGACAGCGCCAGGCCGTCCTCCTCGCGGACGGTCGGCACGCCGACGATCTCGACGTCGAAGTCCAGGTCGGCGACCATCCGCTGGATGACCGCCAGCTGCTGGGCGTCCTTCTCGCCGAAGAAGGCGAAGTCCGGGTCGGTGATGTGCAGCAGCTTGGCGACCACGGTCAGCACGCCGTCGAAGTGGCCGGGCCGGGTCGCGCCCTCGAAGCGCTCGCCCATCGGGCCGGCCGTCAGGCGCACCTGCGGCTCGCCGTTCGGGTAGACCTCCTCGACGGAGGGCGCGAACACCACGTCGGCGCCGTTCTCCTCGGCCAGCCTCACGTCGGCGTCGAGGGTGCGCGGGTAGCGGTTTAGGTCCTCGGACGGGCCGAACTGCAGCGGGTTGACGAAGACCGTCACGGCGACCCGGCCCTCCCGGCCGACCTGCTTGCGGGCGGCCCGGATCAGCGCCGCGTGGCCCTCGTGCAGGGCGCCCATGGTCATCACGACGGCGTTGTCCACCGGCCGCTCGTCCGGCCAGAACGCGGCCTCGAAGTCGTCCACGGTGTGCGTGACGACCGCCCGGTGGACCTTCGGCGTCCGCTGGGGCTTGCTCGGCTGCTTACCGCGTGCCATCTACCGCTTCTCCTCGTTCAGTACGTCCAGCAGCGCCGCCGCCGACGTCTCGTCGATCGTCCTGTTGGCGAGCGCCCGCTGCGCGGTGGCACGGGCCATCGCCCGGTAGGCCGCCGGGATGTCCGGGGACACCGTACTGAGCTGCGCCAGGTGGCGCCGCACCGTCCCGGCGTCGCCCCGGGCGACCGGCCCGGTCAGGGCGGCGTCGCCCGAGCGCAGGCTGTTGTCCAGGGCGGCGCCGAGCAGCGGGCCCAGCATCCGGCCGGGCTCGGCGACCCCGGCCGTGCGCAGCAGGTCCATCGCCTGGGCGACCAGGGTGACCAGGTGGTTCGCGCCGTGGGCCAGGGCCGTGTGGTAGAGCGGGCGGACCTCCTCGGGCACCCACTCCGGCTCGCCGCCCATCTCCACCACCAGCGCCTCGGCGACCGGCCGCAGCTCCTCGGGGGAGGTCACGCCGAACGGGCAGCCGGCCAGCCGGGCCAGGTCCACGGAGGTGCCGGTGAAGGTCATCGCGGGGTGCAGGGCCAGCGGCAGCGCCCCGGCCCGGGTGGCGGGCTCCAGGATGCCGACGCCGTGCGCGCCGGAGGTGTGCACCAGCAGTTGGCCGGGGCGGACGGCGCCGGTGGCGGCGAGGCCGGCCACCAGGTCGGCCAGCGCGTCGTCCGGGACGGTCAGCAGGACGAGGTCGGCGGCGGCCATGACCTGCGGCGGGGTGACGATCCGCACGCCCGGCAGCAGGGCGTCGGCCCGGCGGCGGGAGGCGGCGGAGACCCCGGAGGCGGCGACCACGGTGTGCCCGGCGAGCTGCAGCGCGGCTCCCAGCGCGGGCCCGACCCGGCCGGTGCCGACCACGCCGACGGCGAGCCGGGCCGGTCGGTTGCCGGGGTCGCCGGGATCCCCGAAGGCCTGGTCGCCGAGACCGTCGGCGAGCGGGGAGAACTCGCTGGAGTCGGACGAGCTCATGTCCACCCTTGTCCTGAATGGCCGTTCCGGTCCACCTGGGGGTACCGGACGTACCGCCCCAGTGTACGGGCGGGTCAGTCCGCCGCCCCGGCCCGGATCAGCCCGGCCTCGTAGGCCAGCACCACCGCCTGCACCCGGTCGCGCAGCCCGAGCTTGGCCAGGATCCGGCCGACGTGGGTCTTCACGGTGGCCTCGGAGAGCACCAGCCGGGCCGCGATCTCGCTGTTCGACAGGCCCTGGGCGACCAGCAGGAACACCTCCCGCTCGCGCTCGGTCAGCGGGCCGAGGACGTCCGAGCCGGGCGCGCTCTGCGGGGTTGGCAGCACCTCGGCGAAGCGGTCGATCATCCGGCGGGTGGTGGTCGGGGCGACCACCGCGTCGCCGCCGTGCACGGCGCGGATCGCGGCCACCAGCTCGGTCGGCGGGACGTCCTTGAGCAGGAAGCCGCTGGCGCCGGCCTTCAGCGCGGCGAAGGCGTACTCGTCCAGGTCGAAGGTGGTGAGGATGAGCACGTGCGGGGCGTCCGGCAGCGGGCTGCCGTCCTCGGCCAGGCAGATCCGGCGGGTCGCCTGCACCCCGTCCAGGCGCGGCATCCGCACGTCCATCAGGATCACGTCCACCGGCGTGTGCCGCAGCAGTTCCAGGGCCTGCGCGCCGTCGCCCGCCTCGGCGGCGATCTCGATGTCGCCCTGCGACTGGAGGATCATCCGGAAGCCGGTGCGCAGCAGCTCCTGGTCGTCGACGAGCATCACGCGGATGGTCAAGGTGGCTCCTAAGGGGGGCGGGGTCAGTGTGCGGCCTTGAGCGGGAGGACGGCCCGGATCCGGAAGCCGCCGCCGGGGCGGGGGCCCACGTCGAGGCTGCCGCTGACCATGCCGACCCGCTCGCGCATGCCGATCAGGCCGTGGCCCAGACCGTCCGCGCCGCCGGCGGCCAGCTGTTCGTCGGTGCTGCCGCGCCCGTCGTCCTCCACCAGGACGGCCAGTTCGCGTTCGCCGAAGTCGACCGCGACCCGGGCGTGCACGTCGGGGCCGCCGTGCTTGCGGACGTTGGTGAGCGCCTCCTGGACGATCCGGTAGACCGTCAGCTCGACACCGCGCGGCAGCTCGCGCGGGTGGCCGGAGGTCGCGTAGTCCACCCGCAGCCCGGCCGTGCGCACCTGCTCCAGCAGCTCCGGCAGCTCCTCGACGCCGGGCTGCGGGACGTACTCCTCGGTGGTGTCGGAGGTGCGCAGCACGCCCAGCAGGCGGCGCATCTCGACCAGCGCCTGCCGTCCGGTGGAGGCGATGGTGCCGAGCGCCTGCTTCGCCTGCTGCGGGGAGTTGTCGAGGACGTACGCCGCGCCGTCCGCCTGGACGATCATCACCGACACGTTGTGCGCGACCACATCGTGCAGCTCGCGGGCGATCCGGGCGCGCTCGGCGGCGACCGCCACCTTGGCCTGGGCGTCCCGCTCGCGCTCCAGCCGGGCCGCGCGGTCCTCCAGCTCGGTCAGGTAGGCCCGGCGCACCCGGGTGAGCCGGCCCCAGGCCCAGCAGAGGATGAAGGGGGTGCTCATCAGCAGGGTGATCAGCACCGCCTCGCCGATGGAGTACGGGCGGGTGTGCGCCTCGCCCGCGCGCAGCTCCGTCTTCATCGGGTTCAGCTGCCAGAACGTCAGCGGTCCGGCGGCCAGCCCGGCGGCCAGGGCCAGCCGGGAGGTCCACTTCTGGCCGAAGGCGGCTCCGGTGTAGGCGAAGACCAGGTAGGCGATGGCCGAGCCGCCCGGGTCGATGTCGGCGGCCACCTGGGCGAGGGCGACTCCGGTGGCGCCGGCGACGGTGACGTCGGGGAAGCGCCGGCGGAAGACCATCAGCAGCGGCAGCACCACCGCGATCAGGAGCGCGGCGTCGAACTGCGGGCCGGAGGCGGATTCGCTGGCCGGCAGCAGGCCGAGGAGGAGCACGATCGACGCCCAGGCAGCGTCGACCACCATCGGGTGACGGCGGAGCCAGGCGTTGAGTCGATGCACGTCTCAAGCCTAGGCAGCCGCGCGAGGTGCCCAGGTCCGCCGGTAGGGCGATCCGGCCTACTCCCTAGGTCGGAGACGCCCCGGCTCCGGTTGGGAGGGGCTCCGCGCGGCCGGGTAGCGTCCCGCCCCATGACGTGGATGCGCTGGGCGCCGGCCGTGGAGCGGGCCCTGTACGACCCGGTCGGCGGGTTCTACCGCAGGCCGGAGGGCCCGGCCGGGCACTTCCGCACCTCGGTGCACGCCTCGCCCGGGTTCGCCCGTGCGGTGGGCCGGCTGCTGCTGGAGGTTGACGAGGCCCTCGGCCGTCCGGAGGAGCTGGCCCTGGTCGACGTCGGGGCGGGCCGGGGGGAACTGCTGACCGGCGTGCTGGCCGGACTGCCCGGCGAGGTGCTGGCGCGGCTGCGCCCGTACGGGGTGGAGATCGCACCGCGGCCGGCCGGGCTGCCGTCCACAGCCCTGTGGACGGACGCGCCGCCGCGCGGCGTGACCGGGCTGCTGTTCGCCAACGAGTGGCTGGACAACGTGCCGCTGGACGTCGGCGAGGTCGACGAGGAGGGGGTGCTGCGCTACCGGGAGGTGGACACCGCCACCGGCGACCAGCGCCTCGGCGAACCGGTCTCGGCGGCGGACGCGGCCTGGGCCGAGCGCTGGTGGCCGGTCGGCGGGCCCGGGGACGTGGTGGAGTTCGGCGGCCCCCGGGACGCCGCCTGGGCGCGGGCGGTGGCCGGGCTGGAGCGCGGTCTGGCCGTCGCCGTGGACTACGGGCACACCGCCGGGCGGCGGCCGCCGTACGGGACGTACGCCGGATTCCGGGACGGCCGGGAGGTCGCGCCGGTGCCGGACGGCTCCTGCGACGTCACCGCGCACGTCGCGCTGGACGCCGTCGCCGTGCCCGGTCTCCACAGCCTGTGGACGACCCAGCGCGAGGCCCTGCGCGCGCTGGGGGTGAGCGGCGGGCGCCCGCCGCTCACGCTCGCCTCCACCGACCCGGCGGCCTACCTGAGGGCGCTGGCCGAGGCGGGGGAGGGGGCGGAGCTGACCGATTCGGGCGGGCTGGGCGGCTTCGGCTGGCTGGTCCAGGCCGTCCGCATGCCGGTACCGCCGAGCTTGGAGAACCTGCCGGGATGGCAGACTCTGGGTCCATGAGGGAGACCACGGTCGGCATCGGGGCGGGAGCCGAGAACTTCACCGGCGGGGCGGGCACCACCGACATGGTGCTCAACATCGGCCCGCAGCACCCGGCCACGCACGGCGTGCTGCGGTTGCGCCTGCTGCTCGACGGCGAGCGGATCGTCACCGCCGAGCCGGTGATCGGCTACATGCACCGGGGCGCGGAGAAGCTGTTCGAGGCCCGTGACTACCGGCAGATCATCATGCTGGCCAATCGGCACGACTGGCTCTCGGCCTTCTCCAACGAACTGGGCGTCGTCCTCGGCGTCGAGCGGATGCTCGGCATGGAGGTCCCCGAGCGGGCGGTGTGGGTGCGCACCCTGCTGGCCGAGCTCAACCGGGTGCTCAACCACCTGATGTTCCTCGGCTCCTACCCGCTGGAGCTGGGCGGGATCACCCCGATCTTCCACGCCTTCCACGGCCGCGAGGACCTTCAGCACGTGCTGGAGGAGGCTTCCGGCGGCCGGATGCACTACATGTTCAACCGGGTCGGCGGCCTCAAGGAGGACCTCCCGGCCGGCTGGCTCGGCCGGGTCCGCACCGCCGTGGCCAAGGTGCGCTCGGAGATGCCGGTCTTCGAGGACCTCGTCCTCGGCAACGACATCTTCCGCGCCCGCACCGCCGGCGTCGGCACCCTCACCCGGGCGCAGGCCGAGGCGTACGGCGTCAGCGGGCCGATCGCCCGGGCCAGCGGCCTCGACTTCGACCTGCGCCGCGACGAGCCCTACCTCGCGTACGGCTCCGAGGAACTGCGGCGGGTGCTCACCGTCGTCACCCGCGAGGAGGGCGACTGCCTGGCCCGCTTCGAGTGCCTGCTGGAGCAGACCCTCAACTCGCTGGACCTCGCCGACGCCTGCCTCGGCAAGCTCGCCACCCTGCCGCCCGGGCCGGTCAACCAGCGGCTGCCCAAGGTGCTCAAGGCGCCCGAGGGCAGCACCTACGCGTGGACCGAGAACCCGCTCGGGATCAACGGCTACTACCTGGTCTCGCGCGGCGACAAGACGCCGTGGCGGCTCAAGCTGCGCTCGGCGTCCTTCAACAACATCCAGGCGCTGACCGAGCTGCTGCCGGGAGCGCTGGTGGCGGACATGGTGGCGATCCTCGGGTCGATGTTCTTCGTGGTCGGGGACATCGACAAGTAGGCCGGTGCCGGCGGGTGGGCCGGTACCGGCGGGTTGGCCGGTGCGGGCAGGTGGGCCGGTGCCGGCGGGTGGGCCGCTACTTCTTCTTCTTCCCGGCGGGGTCCGCCGGGTGCGGGGCCACCCTGCGGTCGCCCTTGGTGGCGATCCGCTCCTCGCACAGCCGGGCCAGCACCTCGTAGCCCGCCGGGCCCATCAGCTCGGTGAGCTCGGGGCGGTAGCTGACGTACACCGGCTCGGCGCCCTGGTGCGCGGCCGGCGCCCCGGTGCACCACCAGTGCAGGTCGTGGCCGCCCGGGCCCCAGCCCCGGCGGTCGTACTCGCCGATCGAGACCTGGAGGTAGCGGGTGTCGTCCGGGCGGTCGATCCAGTCGTAGGTGCGGCGGATCGGCAGCTGCCAGCAGACGTCCGGCTTGGTCTCCAGCGGCTCCCGTCCCTCCTTGAGGGCCAGCGCGTGCAGGGCGCAGCCGGCGCCGCCCGCGAAGCCGGGGCTGTTCACGAAGATGCAGGCGCCGTTGACCCGGCGGGTCTGCCGGTCGCCGTCCTCGTCCAGCATGGTGACGCCGCCGTCGGACCTGATCCGGCCCTTGGCGTCGGTGCCCTCGGCGAAGTTCTCCCACAGCTCCGGGGTCAGCCGCGCCGCGTGGCCCAGGACGCGCTTCTCGTCGTCCTCGTCCGAGTAGTGCGCGCCCAGCGTGCAGCAGCCGTCCGACTCGCCGCGGCCCTCGCGGATGCCGTGGCAGCCCTGGCCGAAGACGCAGGACCAGCGGGAGGTCAGCCAGGTGAGGTCGCAGCGGAAGACCTGCTCCTCGTCGGCCGGGTCGGCGAACTCGACCCAGGCGCGCGGGAAGTCGAGCGGGACCTCGTCGCGCGGGATCTCGCGGCGCAGGGTCGGCATCGCGAGGTCGACGGGGGCGGGGGAGGCCTCGGGCTTCGCCTTGGCCTTCTTCTTGGACGTTTCTGCTGGTGCCACCCGGCAAGGGTAGAGCTTCACGGGGGCGTACGGGCCGGCGGCCGCGCCTGCGGTCCCCCGTCGGGAGGCCCGTCGGCGGGCGTGAAGGCGGGGTGAAGAGGTCCGGCGGCCGGTACGGGGCCGGCGCGGGCGTGCCTACGATGGCGGCCGGTCCGCTACGGGGAGGTACGGGGATGGCAGGCGGCAGCACCGGGGCGTCCGACGGCCGCAGCAGCGGGTTCTTCCTCAAGCCGTGGGAACTGCACGGCGAGGGGCGGGAGTTCGAGCGGATCGGGGGTGAGCTGGGCAAGGCGGTGGGCGCCCTGGAGAAGGGCCTCGCCGAGCTCGGCACGCCCTGGGGCACCGACCAGCCGGGCAGTGCCTTCGCCGCCGTGTACGGCCCGGCGCGCGGGGAACTGCTCGGAGGCCTCAAGGCCCTGGCGGGCGGCGTGGGCGGGGTCGGGGCCGGGCTGCACGCGATGGCCGGGCGGACCACCGACACCGACACCGTGACCGCGGACGGCTTCGCGGGGACGTCCCGACCGGCGGGCGGTCCGGCCGGCGGGCGCCCGACCGGGCCCGCGGTCGCATCCGCGGCCCGTCCGGTCGCCGATCCGGCAACCCCGGGGGCGGCGCCGGTCGTCCCCCGGGGCACGGCGGTCTGATCGGCCCGGTTCGAAGGGGAGATGCGCGTGTCCCGGAAACTGCCCGAGGAACTGGTCCCGCTCCTGGCCAGGACCGGCCGGTCCTGGCCGCAGGCCGACGAGGAGGCGCTGCGCAAGGCGGCCGCCCTCTGGCGGGAGTTCGGCGCGGAGGCCGACCGGCTCGCCCGCCGCTGCGGGGAGTCCGTCCAGCGGGTGACCTCCGAGAACTCCGGCCACGCGGTCGAGTCCTTCGGCGCGTACTGGCGGACCTACAGCGGCGGCGGCAAGGGCCACCTGGACGCCGCCCACACCGCCGTCGGGCTGGTCGGCACCGCCTTCGACACCGCCGCCCGCGCCGTGGACGGCTGCAAGGCCGAGATCGTCGCCACGCTGCAGAACCTCGCCGCCGAACTCCGGCAGGCCGAGGACCAGGCCGCCGCGGTCCGGCGGACCGCCGCCTCGGTCGCCGCGGCGGCGCGGACCGAGGCCGGGCCCGAACGGACCGGAGTGTTCGGCGGCCTGCGCAAGGCCGTCACCGGTGTCGCGGACGGCGTCGCGAACACCGACACCGCCCAGCTCGCCGCGGGTGTCGAGGAGGCCGCGGTCGAAGCGGCCGGGCTGAAGATCGCCGGACTGCTCGCCGAACTCGGCCGCAGCATGAAGGACGCCCTGTCCACCGCGCTCCAGGACCCGGCCGCCGTCGCCCTGCTGCGGCTCGGCACGGCCGCCGGGACGGGCGTCACCTCCGCCTCCCGGCGCACCGGCGGCGGCTTCGACCCGCGCGCCGCCGGACTGCCCGCCGCGCTCGGCGAACCGGGCGTGCTCGCGGCGGACGGCACCGGACTGGTCCTGCTCGCCGGCCAGGACGGCAGGCCCGTGATCGGGGTGCCCGGACTCGGGGTCCGGCTCGACGCCCACGGGCAGCCCGTGCTCGGCCCGGACGGCAGACCCGTCATCCTGCGCTCCGACGGCACGCCGGTCACCGACGCCGCCGGGCTGCTGGTGGTGGCCGGGCCGGACGGCAAGCCGGTCGTCGGGGTCGCCGACCTGGCCGTCCAGCGGGACGGGCAGGGCAGGCCGGTGCTCACCGACGAGGCGGGCACGGAGGTGCGCGGGCTGGCGCTGGCGGACCTGACGGACCCCAGGGACCTGGGGGAGCTGACGGGCCCGACGGGCCTGCCGGACCCGGCGGCCGCGCCGGACGCGAAGGGGGATCCGGACCGTTCCGACCGGAAGGCCGGCTCCGCGGGTCCGGACGCGGTGACGGTGCCGGCCGCGGTACCGGGGGTGGTGGAGACCGCAGCGGGCCCGTCCGCACCGTCCTCCGTCGTCCCTGGCCCCGCCGAGCCGGCGGTGGACCCGCTCGGCGCCACGGCCCCCGCGACCGGACCGGCCTTCCCGCCCCCGCACCGGCACCCGGCGGCCCCCGCCCCCGCCGACTGGTCCCCGCCGGGGCGGGACGACGGACCGGCGGTGCGGGGCGACTCCGCGCCCCCGCACCGGGGTGGCGCCGCGGCGCCGGGCTGGTCGGACGAGGACTACCCGCTCCAGGCTCCCGCGCACAACGGCGGCGGGGGCGGCGCGCCGGTCACCGTGCGGACGGACTCCGTGAGCGCGCCGCCCGTGCCCTCGGCCGCGCCGTCCGCCGGTGGCTCCGGGTACGGACCGGCACCGGAGATGCCTCCGGCCGTCCGGCACGTCATGGCGGCCGGCGGGTTCGGCACGGCCGGGTACGGCGGCGGCTACCACGCGGTCGGGCCGGTCGGTCCCGTCGGCGCGGTGGGGTCGGTCGGGCCGGTCGGTGCCGTCGGTCCGGTCGGGCCCGGGCCGCTCGCGACCGGCGGCGGACCGTCCCCCGTGCACGCGGCGGCGCCCTTCGGCAGCGGCGTCGGCGCGGGGGCGGCACCCGGGGGCGCTGTGGGCGCCGTGGCGGGGAACCCCGTCACCGGTGCGCCCGCCACGGCTGCTCCCGGGGGCGCCGAGTCCAGGCCGGGCGCGCCCCGCACCCCGCTGGGCGCCGCGCCGCCGCCCCCGGCCGGCACGCCCGGTCCGGGCGCCGCGCCGCCGCCCCCGGCCGAGCCGCCGGCCGTCGGCACCGCCCCCGTCCTCGCCCGGCCCGAACCGCACCACGCCGAAGGCCGCCGCCGGGACACCACCGCACCGCTCGCCGATCCCACGCTCGCCTGGGGCGCCGTGCCGGTCGCCACCGCCCACGCGATGGCCCTCCAACTCGCCCTGCGGGGCCGGGGCCGCCCGGATCCGTTCGCCGACGGGCGGGAACGCCGGGTGCGCACCATCGCGGACAGCCGCCCCCACGGCCTGCCGGGCGGGCTCGGGCCCGTCGACCCCGAGCACCAGGCCGAGCTCGAACGCCGGATCCCGCGCGACGAGGACGGGCTGCCCGCCCGCCACCCCGACCCGGCCGTCGGCGGCTGGGACGAGGCCGTCAACGCCGGCGGCCACCGCGAACCCGGCCGGGCCAACAACAGCCTGGAGATCGCCCTCTCCGCCGTCGACACCTACACCGGCCGCCCGACCTGCGCGGCCCCGCGCATCCCCACCGAGGGCGACGCGGGCGAACGCGGCGGCCGGGACCGCGCCGAACGCGAGCTCGGCGCCCGCTTCCGTGACCTCGGCGACGGCAGCCAGGCCTTCGCCCGCCTCGCCGACGAACTCCGCCGCGCCGGCCACGGTGCCCAGGCCGTCCTCCTCACCCTCGACGCCCACGGCCGCCCGCACGCCTGGAACGCCGTCAACCACCGGGACACCGTCACCTACCTCGACCACCAGCTCGCCCGCCGCGGTCCCGCGCCCCTCCACCCCGCCACCCGGGGCCTCTGGGCCATCGCCCTGACCCCCGAAGGCCGCCCCCTCGACCTGGCCACCACCTGAAACGGCCTCGCCGTGCGGGACGGCGGCGGCTCGCGGCCGAGCCGCATCGCGCCGTGCCCGCATCGCGGCCGGGCGCGCACCGGAGCGGCCGCGCACCGGGGTCGGTGCGCGCACCGGGGCCGCCGCGCCCGGGCGCTCCCCGGAGGCCCTCGGGCTGCACCCGCGGCGGGGTGGCCGGCCGCAGGCGGCGGGGCTGGATGATGGTGGTTCGGTTCGACGACGGGGGTGGACGGATGGTCTCGCGGGCGCAGGCGGTGGAGGCGGGGCACCGGTGGATCAACGGGGACCTGCCGCAGCGGGCCGGGGCGGTGCGGCGGGTGTGCGCGCACGAGTTCGAGCTCGGGTGGGTGGTGTGGGCGGAGCCGGCGCGGGTGGAGGTGGACCCGCGCACGGGTGAGCGGCGGGCACCGGAGGAGGTGGGGGCCGCGTGCGCGGTGGTGGACCGGCAGAGCGGCCGGTTCACCGTCTGGCCGTCGGTGCCGGTGGACGACGTGGTGCTCCTGTACCGGGACTTCGTCGGCGCGGGCGGGTACGACCCGACCCTCCCCCCGGCGACCGGCCGGGGCGCCCGGGCGGAGCTGACGTACCGGGACGCCTCCGGTGAGGTCCGCTCGCTGGCGTTGCGGTCCGCCGCCGGACTGCCGCACCCGGCGCTGCGCGGCTGGTGGTGGCTGCGCGAACAGGGCGTGGCGGCCCGGGACGTGCTGGCCGTCCGGACCGACCTGCGGCTGAGCGCGCTGCCCGGCGGCTACGCCGCGTACGCGCTGGCCGCGGAACTCCCGCACCTGCGGCCGGAGTTCGACCTTCCGTACGGCCCCCGGTTCGACCACCGGGCCGCCGCCGTACGGGAGTTGCCCGCGCCGCCGGACGGGCCGGCCCGCAACCGGGTGCCGTTCCCGCGCGCGCTGCCGCCATTGTCCCCGGAGCCCGACCGCGAACTGGCGCGGCGGCTCGCCGAACGGTTCGGCCCGGTGGGCGTGCGCCGCTTCGACCCGGCGGACGTGGCGCGCGCCGAGCTGCCCGGGGAGGCGGCCGCACTCCTGCTGGCGGTGGGCGTGCCGGTGGCCGTCGAGGGCTTCTTCGCACTGCACCACCCCGGGGCGGAGGCGATCGCGGACGGCTCCCGGCCGGGCACCGTCCTCCCGCCCGCGGCCGCGCACCTGGCCGCGCTCGGCCGGGGCCGCCGGGTGGCCGAGCGGGAACGCCTCGCGCTCGCGGGGCAGTCGGCGCTGGGCACGGACGGCTGGGCGCTCATCACCCTCGACGGCGAGCGGGGCACCGTCCGGGCGGTCGACCCCGACCACGCGACCGCCCGGCACTGCAACGCCGACCTGCGCTCCTTCGTCCGCTGCCTGGAACTGTTCGCCGGCTGGTGGCCGGCGCTGCGCGGGCTCGGCCCGGCCGCCGCGGGCGAGGCGGTGGACTCCCTCCAGCGGGCCCTGGCGGAAGTGGACGCCACGGTCTTCGACGATCCGGAGAACTGGTGGGCCGTCGTGGTGGAGCAGCTCTGGGACGGTCTGCTCTGACCGCGCCGTCCTGCCCTGACCACTGCGACCGCCGCGGCTGCTGCGACCACCGCGACCACCGCGACCGGACCGTGCGCTGACCTTCCCCGGCCTGACGGATCAGCGCCGGAACGGTCGGAAACGACCCGGACCAGCACGAATACCGCCACACCCGATCTCCGCCCGGCGCGGATCGCGTAGCGTGGAGGGCTATGCGACTCGGTGTGCTCGACGTAGGTTCCAACACGGTCCACTTCCTCGTGGTGGACGCCCATCCGGGCGCCGCTCCGCTGCCCGCGTACTCCCACAAGGCCGAACTGCGCCTGGCCGAACTGCTGGACGAGTCCGGCGCGATAGGCGAGGCCGGCGTCGAGCGGCTGATCGGTCACATCGCCTCCTCGCTGCGGGTCGCCGAGGACAAGGGCGTCGTCGACATCCTGCCCTTCGCCACCTCCGCCGTCCGGGAGGCCGCCAACGGCGAACAGGTGCTGCGCCGGGTCGCCGACGAGACCGGGATCGAGCTGCGGGTGCTGTCCGGGCAGGACGAGGCCCGGCTCACCTTCCTCGCCGTCCGCCGCTGGTTCGGCTGGTCCTCGGGCCGACTGCTCAACCTGGACATCGGCGGCGGCTCGCTGGAGATCGCCTGCGGTCTGGACGAGCAGCCGGACGTCGCCTGTTCGCTGCCGCTGGGCGCGGGCCGGCTGACCGCCGGGTGGCTGCCCGGCGACGTCGCCGATCCGGACGGCCTGCGCGAGTTGAGACGCCACATCCGGGCCGAGATCGCCACGGTGGTCGGCGAGATCTCCCGGCTCGGGAAGCCGCAGCACGCCGTGGCCACCTCCAAGACCTTCAAGCAGCTGGCCCGGATGACCGGCGCCGCCCCCGCCGACGCCGGCCCCTACGCCGACCGCCGGCTCACCCGCAGCGGGCTGTCCGCCTGGCTGCCCCGGCTGTCGACGATGACCGTCGCCGAACGCGCGCAGATCCCCGGCGTCTCCGAGGGCCGGGCCAAGCAGCTGCTGGCCGGGGCGCTGGTCGCGGACGCCGCGATGGACCTGTTCGGCCTGGAGGAGCTGGACGTCTGCCCGTGGGCGCTGCGCGAGGGCATCATCCTGCGCCAGCTCGACGCCATGGACAGCCCCGCCGACCGCCGCCCCGTTCTCACCACCTGAGCCGCCCGGCGACGTGCCGCCGGTCACTGCGCCGGGCATCCGGTCCCGTTCGGCGCGAGCTCCGCTTACGCTGTCTCCCGTGGTGCAACCAGCGGACGAGGACGGGACGCGGGAGGGCCGCGCGTCCGGGGACGGGCAGTCGCGGCCGGACGACCCGCGCCGCCGACTCGGCAAGGCGGTCAAGGGCGCCACCGCGGCCAAGGCCGCCAAGGCCGTGCAGGCGGCCCAGCGCACCGCCAGGAAGGCCGCCGCCACGACCGCCGAGAAGGCCGCTGCGAAGGCCGCCGTGAAGGCTGCGGCGCGGACCGGGAAGCCCACCGTGCGGACCGGGAAGCCCACCGCGAGGACCGGCAAGCCCACCGGGACCCGAGCCGCCGACACCCGGACCGCGGACGCGCAGCCTGCCGAGACCCAGACCGCCGAGACCCAGGCCGCCGAGGCCCGGACCGCCGAGACCCGGACCGCCCGGCAGCCGGCCGGGCAGCGGAGCATCGGCAAGCGCACCGCCGGGCGGCGGGCCGCAGCGGCGGCGGAACCGCCCCGGGAGACCCGCACCGCCCGGGCCGCCGGCGCCGCCAAAGCCGCCGTCCAGTCCGTGCGCTCGGTCAAGGCCGCCAAGCGCGACGCCGCCCGCCCGCCGCTGCTGCGCACCACCGACCGGCTGGTGCTGCCCCGGCACCCGGCCCTGCACATCCCCGACACCAAGGTGGTCCTGTCCACCGCCTCGGTGTACCCGGCCAGCACCGCCGTCGCCTTCGAACTGGCCGCCAAGCTCGGCTACGACGGGATCGAGGTGATGGTCTGGAACGACCCGGTCAGCCAGGACGTCGACGCCCTGCGCCGGCTCTCCGACGTCCACCAGATGCCGATCCTGGCCGTGCACGCGCCCTGCCTGCTGATCACCCAGCGGGTGTGGACCACCGACCCGTGGACCAAGCTGGTCCGTGCCCGGGCGGCGGCCGAGAAGCTCGGCGCGAGCGCCGTGGTCGTCCACCCGCCGTTCCGCTGGCAGCGCCAGTACGCCCGCGAGTTCGTCGAGGGCATCGACCGGATGGCGGGCGAGACCGACGTCCGCTTCGCCGTCGAGAACATGTACCCGTGGCGCTACCGCGACCGCGAGGTCCTCGCGTACGCCCCCGGCTGGGACGTCACCGACGAGGAGTACCGGCACTTCACCATCGACCTCTCGCACGTCGCCACCTCCCGGATCGACGCCTTCGCCATGGTCGAGCGGATGGGCGACCGGCTCGCCCACGTCCACCTGGCCGACGGCAGCGGCTCCGGCAAGGACGAGCACCTGATCCCCGGCCGGGGCAAGCAGCCCTGCGCCGAGCTGCTGGAGCACCTGGCCCGCACCGGGTTCGACGGCCACGTGGTGCTCGAGGTCAACACCCGCCGCGCCGCCTCCCCCGCCGAACGCGAGGCCGACCTCGCCGAGGCCCTCGCCTTCACCCGCTTGCACCTGGCCACCCCCTCGCGCGTACGCTGAGCCGCGGTCCGCGCCGGGGCCGTCAACTACCCCACGGAGGTGGAGCAGTGACGAAGGGTCGGCTGTTCATCGAGCTCGACAACTTCCGGGAGCTGGCCGAGAGCTTCGGTGCGGTGGCCCCCGAGTACGACCGGGCCCGCCCCGGCTACCCGGACGAGCTGTTCGACGAGCTGGAGCGGCTCTGGGGCCGCAGCCTCCAGGGGGCCAGGGTGCTGGACGTCGGCGCCGGCACCGGCATCGCGACCCGGCTGCTGGCCGCCCGCGGCGCGGACGTGATCGCCGTCGAGCCCTACGCCGGGATGGCCGCCCAGCTGCTGGCCGCCTCGCCGCAGCTCCCGCTGGTCCGCGGCAACGGCGACGACCTGCCCTTCCACGACGCCTCCGCCGACCTGATCAGCTACGCCCAGGCCTTCCACTGGACCCGCCCCGAGCGCTCCGTCCCCGAGGCGATCCGGGTGCTGCGGCCCGGCGGCGCGCTCGCCACCTGGTGGAACGTCCACGACGAGACCGTGCCCTGGGTCCGCGCCCGGGTGGAGCGGCTGTCCGCGGCCCTGCCCGGCCGCTTCCACGGCTACGGCCGGATCACCGAGCACACCGGCCACTTCGCCCCGGCCGGGCTGGCCGTCGGGCACGCCCGGCTGCGCTGGGAGCGGCGGGTCACCGTGGACCACGTGCTCACCGACCTCACCTCCCGCTCCTTCATGGCCTCGCTCAGCCCCGAGGAGCGCGCCCCCGTCCTGGACGCCGAGCGGGCCGCCCTGACCGCCGACTTCCCGGACGGGCTGGTGGACGAGCCCTTCCTGCTGGACCTCACCGTGGCCGTCAAGGCCGGCTGAACCGCGCCCGGCGGGGGCGGGCGGACCGCGGCCGTCACCACGGCCGAGGCCGGCGGGACCGGTCCTGGCGGCCCGGCGGACCGCGGCCGTCACCGCCGCCCGGCCCGGCCGACCGGCGGCTGTCCACGGGTCGGCCCCGCTGCCCGCATCCCGGACGCACTGTCCGCCGGCCGGACGGCGGGCGTAGGCTCGGAAGCCACCAGCGGCCCCCGCACCCTCACCTCCCGCGGGGCGCCGTCGAGAGCCCCGAAGGAGTGGAGCACAGTGCCCGAGCTGAGGTCCCGTACGGTCACCCACGGTCGCAACATGGCAGGCGCCCGGGCGCTTCTCCGGGCGGCCGGCGTAGCCCGCGAGGACTTCGGCAAGCCGATCATCGCGGTCGCCAACTCCTTCACCGAGTTCGTCCCCGGCCACACCCACCTGCAGCCGGTCGGCCGGATCGTCTCCGAGGCGATCAAGCAGGCGGGCGGCATCCCGCGCGAGTTCAACACCATCGCCGTGGACGACGGCATCGCCATGGGCCACGGCGGCATGCTCTACTCGCTGCCCTCGCGCGACCTGATCGCCGACTCGGTCGAGTACATGGTCAACGCCCACTGCGCCGACGCCCTGATCTGCATCTCCAACTGCGACAAGATCACCCCGGGCATGCTGATGGCCGCCCTGCGCCTGAACATCCCGACCGTGTTCGTCTCCGGCGGGCCGATGGAGGCCGGCAAGGCCACCCTGGTCGACGGCACCGTGCGCAAGCTCGACCTGGTCGACGCGATCTCGCAGGCGGTCAACGAGAACGTCTCCGACGAGGACATCGCGATCATCGAGGAGAACGCCTGCCCCACCTGCGGCTCGTGTTCCGGCATGTTCACCGCCAACTCGATGAACTGCCTCACCGAGGCGATCGGCCTCTCGCTGCCCGGCAACGGCTCGGTGCTCGCCACCCACACCGCCCGCCGCGCCCTGTACGAGAAGGCCGGCCGGACCGTCGTCGAGATCGCCGGCCGCTACTACGGCGGCGACGACGCCTCGGTGCTGCCCCGCGCGATCGCCACCCGCGCCGCCTTCGAGAACGCCATGGCGCTGGACATCGCCATGGGCGGCTCGACCAACACCATCCTCCACCTGCTCGCCGCCGCCCAGGAGGCCGAGCTGGACTTCGACATGCGGGCCATCGACGCGATCTCCCGCAAGGTGCCCTGCCTGTCCAAGGTCGCGCCCAACGGCTCGTACTACATGGAGGACGTGCACCGGGCCGGCGGCATCCCGGCGATCCTCGGCGAGCTGTACCGGGCCGGACTGCTCAACGAGGACGTCCACACCGTGCACTCCGACTCGCTCGCCGAGTGGCTCAAGACCTGGGACGTCCGCGGCGGCTCGCCGTCCGCCGAGGCCGTCGAGCTGTGGCACGCCGCCCCCGGCTGCGTCCGCTCCGCCGAGGCCTTCTCCCAGTCCGAGCGCTGGGAGTCGCTGGACACCGACGCCGCCAAGGGCTGCATCCGCAGCGCCGAACACGCCTACTCCGTCGAGGGCGGCCTGGCCGTGCTGTACGGCAACCTCGCCGAGGACGGCTGCATCGTGAAGACCGCCGGTGTGGACGAGTCGATCTGGACCTTCAGCGGCCCGGCCGTCGTGGTCGAGTCCCAGGAGGACGCGGTCGAGGCGATCCTCGCCAAGCGGGTCAAGGAGGGCGACGTCGTCGTCATCCGCTACGAGGGCCCCAAGGGCGGCCCGGGCATGCAGGAGATGCTCTACCCGACCTCCTTCCTCAAGGGCCGCGGCCTGGGCAAGGCCTGCGCGCTGGTCACCGACGGCCGGTTCTCCGGCGGCACCTCGGGCCTGTCGATCGGCCACGCCTCCCCCGAAGCGGCCTCCGGCGGCACCATCGCGCTGGTCGAGGACGGCGACACCATCGCCATCGACATCCCCGGCCGCAGCATCTCGCTCCAGGTGCCGGACGAGGTCCTGGCCGAGCGCCGCCGCGTCCTGGAGGCCGCGGGCGGCTACCGGCCGAAGAACCGCGAACGCCAGGTCAGCCAGGCGCTGCGCGCCTACGCGGCGATGGCCACCTCGGCGGACAAGGGCGCCGTCCGGGACGTGACCAAGCTCGGCTGATCCCGTCGGGCACCCCGGAGGAGCCGCCCCGCGCCAGGCGGCTCCTCCGTGCCGTGCGCAAACCGGGCTCCTCCGTGCCGTGCGCTGACCGGGCCTCCGTGCCGTGCGCAGGCACGCTGACGGCCGAGGCCGGTGACGGCGGAGACCGGTGACGGCGGAGACCGGTGACGGCGGAGACCGGTGACGGCGGAGACCGGGTGATAATCGAGGACGTGAGCGAGCAGCCCCCCACCCCCCTCCCCAAGCCCGCCGGCGCCCCCGAGCCGGAGCCGATCCGCTGGTTCGGCACCAGCTGGCTCGACCGGGACGGCGGCTACTGGCTGCGCCGGGTCGGCGTCTCGGCCGGCGCCCTGGTCGCGACCGTCGCCGCCGTGCTGGTGCTGCGCTTCGGTGTCGAGGGCGTCGCGCTCTCCGACAGCGGCGGCTTCGTCAACGGCCTGCTGACCGCCGCGATCGCGGTCTGCTCGATGATGGCCGTGCGGCGCACCTGGAAGGTGCTCACCGAGGGCAGGGACCAGCTGACCGGCTGGATGGCCGAGGACAAGTCGCTCGGCGCGGTCTGGCTGATCGGCGGGGCGGGCAGCCTGGCCGCCTACTTCGCCCGCAGCCTGGTCGAGGCGCCCGGTGAGGGCGTCAAGCGGGCCGCCTACCAGCGGGCCGTCGAGCAGTACGGGAAGCGCCAGGCGGGCCGCAGCGGCCGGCCCGACGCCAAGGCGCCGGGCCGGGGCAAGCGCAAGCGCTGACCCGGGGCCGTCCTCAAGCCCCCGCCCGCCCTTCGAGCGGACGACGGGGCTCGGAGTCGGGCCCTAGGGCCCGTCTTCAAACCCCCGCCTGCGGGCCGACGCTCCCCCGGCCTTCGGCCGGGAGGTGCCCCCAGGGCACGCGCCTCGCCGCGTTGTCGTCGGTCGCCGATGGCCCCCAGCCTCCGGCCGGGAGGTGCCCCCACCGCATGGACTCTCCCCCAGCCTCCGGCCGGGAGGTGCCCCCACCCCAGCCTCCGGCCGGGAGGTGCCCCCACCCCAGCCTCCGGCCGGGAGGTGCCCCCATCCTCCGCCTTGCGATGCACGCACCCCAACGCCGCCCCGCCCGCCCTCCGGGCGGACGACGGGGGTTTGAAGACGGGCCCTAGTAGCGGCTGACCGATCCGCACTCGCCGGGCTCGGTGGACAGGTCCTTGCTGCGGTCGTACGGATCGGTCTTCGGGCCGGTCGGCCGGGCGTCCGGACCGTCCGGCGAGGCGGTGGCGAACTGGTCGAACTGCGGGTGGTAGAAGCCGTCGTAGATGCCGCACGCCGAGTTCCCGGCGTCCGAGCTGCTGCCCTCGGCGAACACCAGCTTCTTCGGGTCGAGCCGGTAGCGGCCCGGGTCGTAGAAGCGGAAGTTCTCCACCCGGCGCACGATCGTGCGGGTGGTCCAGGTGTCCCCGGACACGTCGTCCACCGGTACCACCAGACCCACCGGCTTGGCCGTGCCGGCGCCCCGGGGCGGGGCCGGGTCCGTGGGCCTCGGCGTGCCCGCCGACGGTGCGGGGGACGCGGCCCGCTTGCCGGCCTCCGGGCCGGGGCGCAGCGCGTACACGAAGCTGAAGTCGGTGTGGACCAGGACGCCCTTGTCGCCGTCGCCCTCGAAGCTGATCCGGCCCTGCGCCTTGACCACGTCACCCACCGGGATCGCCTCGCGCGGGTCGAAGCGGCTGAACCAGCTGGTCGCGTCGGCCTCCTTGGACGGGTTCGCCAGGGCGGCGGTCACGCGGTCGCGCTCCTCGCGCTCCAGCAGGGCGAGCGCCGAGTCCGGCCGGCCGCCGGCGAGCACCTTCGGGTCCAGGTTGGCGGCGGTCAGGTAGTCCTTGACCAGCCGCAGCTGGGCGGCGACCTCCTCGGCGGAGAAGACGCCGGTGTCCTTGGCCTCGGGGAGCACGAAGGCCTCCGCGCCGTTCGGCCAGCCTTCGGCGGGGGAGCCGGCCCACGGGTGGGCCACGGTCGGCTGCTGCTCGTCGGTCTTCGGCGGCGCGGTGGTCGGCTTGGCCGTCTCCGGGGCGACGGTCGGCACGGGGGTGGGTGCGGCGGAGGAGCCGGTCCCGCCGATGTGGTCGGCGTACCAGCTGCGCAGCCCGTCGATGTTCAGCGCCGCGAGCAGCACCGCGACGGTCAGCACGGCGAACAGCGGGGTGCGCCAGTCCCGCCGGCGCCTGGGGGGACGCGGGTTGCCCCACGGGTCGACCACCTGGAGCCGGGCCCTGCGCCCGAAGCGCCGCCTGGCCTTCCCCGGGCCGTCGTTGACGGAGCGGCGGCCGCCCGGGTCGACCGGCGGGGTGTGCTTCCAACGGGCGGTCAGCATCCGGGTGCGTCCGGACGGCTCCTTCACGGGGGCGGAGTTCACGAAGTCCTCGTCCAGGACGAGGTCGGCGAACGGGTCCTTCCCGCCGGCCCCGGACGGGTCGGACCCGCCCGGCTCGCGGCCCTCGGAGGGGCGCGGTTCCGGATCTTCGACTATCGGCATCGCGCCAGTATGCCGACGGGGTGTGACGATGCGTCGATCGGGGGCGCGCCGTGTGCTGGACCGGTGCGCGGAGCGGGTGCCTTCGGCAGCCTTTGTCCGGAATGCACCGCTCCGGATCCACCGGACCGTGCGCTCAGCCCGTGCCGCGGGCCTGCTTCACACCGTGCGCCACCCCGGCGATCGCCATCAGCACGCCGACCGGGATGAGCGAGACGAAGAACGCGCCGAACAGCCCGGAGTCGCCGAGGAGCATCTGCGCCAGGACGTTCAGCACCAGCAGTCCGCCGGCCGCCGGGAGCGCCGACTGCCACGGGTGCTCGCGCGCCCACCGTTGCAGCCGCCGGTCGCCGGTGTCCCGGCGCAGCTGCCCGCCGGCCCAGGCGGTCAGGAAGAAGAAGAACAGCCCCCAGCTCGCCGGTCCGGCCAGCATGCCCAGCGACCAGTCGCCGGAGACCGCCTCGATCCCCAGGGCCGTCGCCCCCACCACCGCACCGACGCCCGCGGCCGTCCGCCACGGGCCCATCGTCGCCGAGGCGGCGGCGAGTTGCCGGTTCTCACGTCGGGACATCTCGTCGTGTGCCATGCCTCCACGGTGCGCCTGCGCGGGTCGCGAGGCCATAGGGGAAACCCCGGAGTCCGGGCCCTAGGGGAACACCGGCCCGGGTTGCGGCCCGGGTGCGGACCACGGAGCGGACGGTCCCGACGGGCACCGCCGGGCGGTGCGAGGATGGCCGCAGTACCGAGGCAAGGAGCGGACCCATGGGCAGCAGCGCAGCGCACGGACAGAAGATCGCCTTCCTGGGCACCGGCAAGATCGGCGAGGCCCTGCTCTCCGGTCTGCTGCGGGCCGGCAAGGACCCGGCGGACGTCCTGGTGACCGCCCGGCGACCGGAGCGCGCCGTCGAACTCGCCGCCCGCTACGGCGTGGTGGCGGTGGCCAACGCCGAGGCCGCCAAGTTGGCCGACACCCTGATCCTGGCGGTCAAGCCGCAGGACATGGGCACCCTGCTGGAGGAGCTGGCCCCGCACGTCAGCCCGGACCGGCTGGTGATCTCGGCCGCGGCCGGTGTCCCGACCGCCTGGTTCGAGGAGCGGCTGGCGGCCGGGACCCCGGTGGTCCGGGTGATGCCCAACACGCCGGTGCTGGTGGACGAGGGGATGAGCGTCATCTCCGGTGGCTCGCACGCCACCGAGGAGCACCTGATGCGCGCCGAGGAGATCTTCAGCTCGGTCGGCAAGGCGCTGCGGCTGCCCGAGTCCCAGCAGGACGCGGCCACCGCGCTGTCCGGCTCCGGCCCGGCCTACTTCTACTTCCTGGTGGAGGCGATGACGGACGCGGGCATCCTGCTCGGACTGCCCCGGCAGGTGGCCCACGACCTGATCGTGCAGTCCGCGATCGGCGCCTCGGTGATGCTGCGCGATTCGGGCGAGCACCCGGTGAAGCTGCGCGAGGCGGTCACCTCCCCGGCCGGCACCACCATCGCGGCCATCCGCGAGCTGGAGAACCACGGGGTGCGGGCCGCGCTGCTGGGCGCCCTGGAGGCGGCCCGGGACCGCTCCCGGGAGCTGGCCTCCGGCGGCAGGTAGCCCGCGGCAGAAGTACCTGCGCGACCCCTCCCGGAATCGGGCCGTACCGCCTACGCTCTCGCCAACATCGTCCTACCGGTCGGTAGCGAGGTCGCCTGGAGGTCCGCATGAGCGCCGTGCCGTCCGTTCGGCCCGTCCCGCCCCGGGTGGCGCCCGGCCTGCGGGTCGGCCGGGCCGCGCTCGCCGTCAGCTTCCTGCTCCAGGGCGCCACCTTCGCGCTGCTGGTCACCTGCATCCCGGAGATCCAGCACCGGTACGGGTTGAGCGACGGGCTGCTGCCGGTCTTCCTGGCCGCGGTGCCGGTCCTGGCCGGGGTGGGTTCGATCCTCTCCGAGCGGGTGGTGAAGCGCACCGGCGCCCGGGCGGTGCTGCGGGTGGTCCAGCCGGCCGTCTGCCTGAGCCTCGCGGGCGCCGGCCTCGGTGACACCCTGTGGCAACTCGCCGTCGCGCTCGGCGCGTTCGGGATGCTGGTGGGCGGGCTGGACGCCAGCATGAACATGCTCGGGGTGGGTCTGCAGCACCGCTACGGCCGCTCGATCATGATCGGCTTCCACGCGGCCTTCAGCCTCGGCGGCATCCTCGGCGCGGCGATCGCGGGCCTCGGCTCGCACTACCGCCTCGGGCTACCGGTGCTGTTCGGCACCGCCGCCGCGGTGATCGCCCCGCTCGCGGTGCTGGCCGGCACCCTCCCGCGGCCCTCGTCCGGGCAGGCCCCCGCCGACGCGGCCGACCTCGGCGCCGCCGTCCGGGAGGCTGCCGAGGCCGCCGCCCGGTCCATCCCCTGGCGGCCGCTGCTGCCGCTGTGCCTGGCGATGGCCTTCGCGTACATCGCGGACGCCTCGGTCTCCAACTACAGCGTCAAGTACCTGACCGACGCCCTGGGCAGCCGCGAGGACCTCGCCAAGCTGTCCTACCTCGGCTACATGGTCGCGATGCTGCTCGGCCGCGCCCTCGGCGACCGCGCGGTGCAGCGCTTCGGCGCCGTCCCGGTGGTGCGCACGGGAGCCGCGGTGGCCGCGCTCGGCTTCGGCCTGGCCGCGGTCGCGCCCGCCGCCTGGGCGGGCATCGCCGCCTTCACCGTGCTCGGCTTCGGCATCTGCGCGATCATCCCGCAGGTCTTCGCGGCCGGCGGCCGGCTGTTCCCGGCCGACTCGGACGCCGCCGTGGCCCGGCTGAACCTCTTCAACTACGTGGGCTTCCTGGTCGGTTCGCCGCTGGTCGGGGCGATCGCGGACGCGAGCTCGTACCGCTGGGCGCTGCTGGCCCCGATGCTGCTGGTGCTCGCCGTCCTGCCGCTGGCGGAGCGCTTCGCGCCGGTGCCCGCGGCGGTCCCCGCCCCCGCGGCCGCCTGACCGCGGGGCGGGCGGCCGCGGGGCGGGGCGGGGCCGCGGCCCCCCCCCCCCCCCGGCCCCGGCCGGGGCGCCCCCCCCCCGGGGGGGGCGCGGGGCCGCCCGCGGCGCCCGGCGGGGGGCGGGGGGCGGGCGGCGCGGGGGGGGGGGCCGGGCGGCCCGGGGGGGGGGGGCGCGGGGGGCGCGGGGCCCGGGGGGGGCCCCCCCCCCCGGGGCCGCCGGCCGGGGGGGGGGGCGGCCGCGGCCCGGCCGGATCCGGCTCAGCCGGAGCCCGGCCGGCCCTGGCCGGGTCACCCGATCACGGTCTGCAGCTCGGGCACGCCGTCGGCCCAGAGCTGGTCCCTGGTGAAGGCCGGAGCGCCGGCCGGCCCGTACTCGACGTAGAGGTACGGGGCCCAGTTCAGCGAGTAGGGGGTGCCGCTCCAGGTCGGGGTGTCGCTGATCCTGACGGTGACCGTGACGGCGCGGGTCGCGCCGGGCGCGATCGGCGCCGCGAAGTGCCAGGCGGCGTTGTTGCCGCCGAAGCTGCAGTCCGTGCTGTCGCCGCCGCAGCCGACGACGGTGAACGCGCCGTTCAGCTGGTTGGCCGGCCAGATCGGCTGGATGTACTCGTAGGCGAAGGAGATGTCGGTGGTCTCGGTGTTGGTCAGCGACAGGGTCAGGATCAGCTGGTCGCCCGGCTTGGCCGTGGCCCGGTCGACGGCGAAGGTGGCGCCGCCGACTGCTGCGGAGGCCGGCTGGGCGGCAAAGAAGACGCCAAGTCCCAGTAATGCGAAGAGAATTGCTCCGAGGCGTGAAACGCTGAAGGTCTTCATGGCGGAGAGGATAGGGAGCCGTGAAGGTTTTGTCTGTACCGCCTCCGTGCCGGCCACCGCCCCGCCACCGCTCCATCACCACCCCGTACCGGCGAGCCCTGACGGCCGTCCGGGCGCCCGCACCCACTACGGTGGAGGCCATGCCCGAAGCCGAGCGTGACACCCCCTGCGGCCTGCACCTCTTCTGGGACGAGGCCGTCACCGCCTACGACTTCGGCCCCGGCCACCCGATGGATCCGACCCGGCTGGCGCTCACCATGCGCCTGGTCGAGGACCTCGGCCTGGGCGCCGGGCCCGGGGTGACCGTCCGGTCCGCGCCGCCCGCCGGGGAGTCCACCCTGCGGCTGGTGCACACCCGGGAGTACGTCGAGGCGGTCAAGCACGCCGCCGCGCACCCCGAACAGCCGGACCTCCGGCACGGCCTCGGCACCGACGACAACTGGGCCTTCCCGGCCGTCCATTCGGCCTCCGCGCTGATCGCCGGCCAGTCCGTGGCCGCCGCCGAGGCGGTCTGGCGCGGCGAGACCCCGCACGCCGTCAACTTCGCCGGCGGCCTGCACCACGCGATGCCCGACAAGGCCTCCGGCTTCTGCGTCTACAACGACCCGGCGCTCGCCATCGCCCGGCTGCTGGAACTCGGCGCCGAGCGGATCGCCTACGTCGACGTCGACGTCCACCACGGCGACGGCGTCCAGCAGGCCTTCTGGAACGACCCCCGGGTGCTCACGGTCTCCCTGCACGAGCACCCCGCCACGCTCTTCCCGCAGACCGGCTGGCCCACCGAGACCGGCGGACCGGACGCCCCCGGCTCCGCCGCCAACCTCCCGCTGCCGGCCGGCACCGGCGACTCCGGCTGGCTGCGCGCCTTCCACGCCCTGGTGCCCGAGCTGCTCACCTCCTTCCGGCCCGAGGTCCTGGTCACCCAGCACGGCGCGGACACCCACCTGGAGGACCCGCTCGCCCACCTCGCCGTCACCGTGGACGCCCAGCGGCTGATCGCCGAGGAACTGCACGACCTCGCCCACCAGCTGACCGGCGGTCGCTGGGTGGCCACCGGCGGGGGCGGCTACGCCGTCGTGGACGTCGTCCCGCGGACCTGGACCCACCTGGTCGCCACCGCCGCCGGCCGGCCCGTCGACCCGGCCACCGAGACCCCCGAGTCCTGGCGCGCCGAGGTCTACCGCCGCACCCGCCGCCCGGCCCCGCTGCGGATGACCGACGGCGCCCGGCCGTCCTGGCGGGACTTCGACGCGGGTTACGATCCGGCCGACCGGCTGGATCAGGCCATCCTCGCCAGCCGCCGGGCGGTGTTCCCGCACCACGGACTGCTGGCCTGAAACCGCCCCTCGGCCGCTCCCTGCACGGGCCGTGCGTACGCCCACTGGTGCGATCCGCCGAGTGGCTACCTACTGCAACGGTCCTATCTCCCACCGTAGGAGGACTGCACCGCCCCTCTTCCCACTGGTACCACCCATAACTACTCTGGGGATACACGTGTGCCGGTGGAGTCACCGGAGGGGAAGCCGGTGCCTTGCACACGGGTTAAGGGTCGGGTGATGGTCATGAGTTCCGGCGAACGCCCCCTGCAGGAAGTCGTCTTCCTGACCGTGGCGGAGGTTGCCGCGGTCATGCGGGTGTCCAAGATGACGGTGTACCGCCTGGTGCACAGCGGAGAGCTGCCGGCCATCCGGGTCGGACGGTCCTTCCGGGTGCCCCAGCAGGCGGTGCACGAGTACCTCAAGGAGTCGTACGTGCGACTCGAGAGCGCGTAGTCCCAGGCCGGGCGGGGGCGGGTCCGCGACCGCGGGTGCGCCCCCGTTCGCCCGGGATTCGCCCCGGGTTTCCCGGTCCGGGGGAGTGCGATTTACAGCCCCGGCCACGTGGACGGTAGGCTAGGCCCTCACGTCAGTCGTATGGACTCCGTCTCTCACGGACGAGAGTCTCAGTGAGCGAGGGTTGTTCCGTGGGCTCTGTCATCAAGAAGCGTCGCAAGCGTATGGCCAAGAAGAAGCACCGCAAGCTTCTCAAGCGCACTCGCGTTCAGCGTCGCAACAAGAAGTAAGCGCCCCCGGCCGCGCCCAGCGCGCCCAGCGCTTCCACCGCCCGCCCTGGTCCTCGTGGCCGGGGCGGGCGGTGTCGTTTCACGGCCCGGCGCGGCGGCGCGGTACGGTGCACGCAGGCCGCTCGGCTCGAGGGAATGGGGTGCAGAACCGTGGGCGTGGTCGTGCTCGTCACCGGCGTGGCCCGTCATCTCGGGGCCCGCTTCGCCGCCGAGGTCCGCCGCCGGCCCGGCGTCGACCTGGTCGTCGGTGTGGACGTGCAGCCGCCGGGACTGCCGGTCGAGGAGCCGGACGGCCCGGCCGCGCCGTACACCTTCCACCAGCTCGACCTGCGCCGCCCCGCGGTCTCCCGGGTGATCGCCGGGCACCGGGTGGACACCGTGGTGCACCTGAGCGTCAGCGCCACCGGCCTCGGCTCCACCAACCGCTCCGCGGTGAAGGAGGCGAACGTCATCGGCACCATGCAGCTGCTCGGCGCCTGCCAGAAGGCCTCCGGGGTGCGCCGGCTGGTGGTGAAGTCCACCACCGGCGTCTACGGCTCCGCGCCGCGCGACCCGGCGGTGTTCAGCGAGCGGATCCAGCCGAAGGACCCGCCCGGCGGCGGGTTCGCCAAGGACGCGGCGGAGGTCGAGGGCTACGTCCGCGGCTTCGCCCGGCGCCGACCGGACGTCGCGGTCACGGTGCTGCGCTTCGCCAACATCGTCGGCCCGCACGCCGACACCCCGCTCAGCGAGTACTTCGCGCTGCCGGTGCTGCCGACCGTGCTCGGCTACGACCCCCGGCTGCAGTTCGTCCACGAGGACGACGCGGTCGAGGTGCTCTGCCGGGCCGCCGACGAGCCCGTGCCGGGCACCGTCAACACCGGGACCTTCAACGTGGCCGGGGAGGGCGTCCTGCTGCTCTCCCAGTGCGCCCGCCGGCTCGGGCGCCCCACCCTTCCGCTGCTACTGCCGGCGGTCAGCTGGATGGCCGCGCTCGGCCGGCGGACCCGGCTGGCGGACGTCTCCTCGGAGCAGCTGCGACTGCTCACCCACGGCCGGGTGGTGGACACCACGCGGCTGCGGGAGACCTTCGGCTACCGCCCGGTGTTCAGCACCCCGGAGGCCTTCGCCGACTTCGCCGCCGCCCAGGGCCCCGGCCTGCTGCCGCCCGGGCGGCTGGCCGCGGCCACCGACCGGCTGGCCGCCCTGATCAGCCCGGAGGGGCCCGCCCCCGCCGCACCGAACGTCGTACCGAACCGCCCGCGCCGCCCGAGGAGCTGAAGCCGCGATGAGTGCCGCCGCCGACGAATCGCCGGGTGAGGCCAAGGTCATCCCGATCGAGTCCGCCCCCAGCTGGACGTCCCCCGAGGGCCCGCGGCTGGCCGACCGGCTCGCCGCCGCCGTCGGCGGGGCGCTGTCCGGGCAGCTCGGCCCGGCGGCCACCCGGCTGTTCGGCAAGGGCTGGGAGGGCCGGGCCACCGAGGGGCTGGCCTTCCTGCGCCGCCGGCTCACCGGCGACTACGAGGTGGACGAGTTCGGCTTCGACCGGGAGCTCACCGAGGAGGTGCTGCTGTCGCTGCTGCGCCCGTTGGCCGAGAAGTACTTCCGGATCGACGTCCAGGGGATCGAGAACATCCCGGCCGAGGGCGGCGCCCTGATCGTCGCCAACCACTCGGGGACGATCCCGCTGGACGCCCTGATGACCCAGGTGGTCATCCACGACCACCACCCGCACCGCCGGCACCTGCGGATGCTCGCCGCCGACCTGGTCTTCGTGCTGCCGGGCGTCAACGAGCTGGCCCGCAAGGCCGGCCACACGCTGGCCTGCAACGAGGACGCCCAGGCGCTGCTGGAGCGCGGCGAGCTCGTCGGGGTCTGGCCGGAGGGCTTCAAGGGCATCGGCAAGCCGTTCGCCGAGCGCTACAAGCTCCAGCGCTTCGGCCGCGGCGGCTTCGTCTCCTCGGCGCTGCGGGCGCGGGTGCCGATCGTGCCGTGCTCGATCGTCGGGGCGGAGGAGACCTACCCGATGATCGGCAACGTGAAGGCGCTGGCCCGGCTGCTGGGTCTGCCGTACGTCCCGATCACGCCGACCTTCCCGTGGCTGGGCCCGCTCGGGATGCTGCCGCTGCCGACCAAGTGGACGATCCGCTTCGGCGAGCCGATCGCCACCGACGGCTACCCGGCGGAGGCGGCGGACGATCCGATGCTGGTCTTCGACCTGGCCGACGAGGTGCGCGAGACCATCCAGCACACCCTGTACCAGCTGCTGGTCCAGCGGCGTTCGGTGTTCTTCTGACGGCCCCTCGGGGGTGAACGGCCCGGGGCCCCGACGGGAGGCGTCCCGTCGGGGCCCCGGGTGGGTGCCCGTCAGCCGTCCGTCAGCCGCCGCCGAGGATCCGTAGGCCGGGCAGCAGGCCCGGGACCAGCGGGGGCACGTCCACGCCCTGCTGGGGGGCGCCGGACGCGCCGCTCGGCGTGCCGGAGGACTGCGGCGCCGGCGGGGCCGCGTCGGCGCTCGGCGAGGGCTTCCCCGCCCCGCCGGTGATCCCGTTGGTCAGGTCCCCGACCAGCCCGTTGACCGCGTCCGGCGCGCTGCTGGGCAGGGTGCTCGGCAGGCCGCCGCCCTTGCCGCTGCCGGCGGTGGAGCCGGCGCCGGCGGTGGCCGGGGAGTGGTCGGTGCGGTTGCCGCCGTTCCCGGCCCCGCCCTGGGTCTGGTCGGTGCCCGGGCCGTTGCCCGCGCCGGCGGCGGGGGAGCCCGCCGGGGATCCGCTGGTCGAGGAGGACGAGTCGCCGCCCGCTCCCGTGCCGGTCTGGCCACCGCTCTTGGCGGGCGGCTGGGCCAGGCGCAGGGGCGCGACGTCTTCGCTTATGTCGTCGAAGAGCTGGTCCACCAGGTGTGCCTGCTCGGTGAGTTGGACCGGGAGCCGGCCCTGCAGCTGGCTCCAGCGGCCGTCCTCGTCGTGGGCGAAGCCGGCCAGCGCGCGCATCGGGTCGAGCGAGCCGTTGCTGCGGTAGACGGAGCGCAGCAGCTCACGGCCCTTGAGCGCGTCGGCGTGCATGTCGTCCAGCGCCCGGCGCACCCGGTCGACCGTGGCCGGGCTGAGCGCGCCGACCGGGTCGCCCTGGCCGATCAGGGCGTTGGCCTCGCCGAGTCGGGTGGCGGCGTTGTCGAGCAGCAGCTCGCCGCGCTCGGAGTCGGAGTCCGCGAGGCCGAGCCGCAGCCCTTCGAGGCCGCGCTTCATGCCGTACAGCGTGTCGCCGGGGAGGGCGTTGGTGCTGGCGGCGGCGGCGCCGGCCAGGCTGCCGACGGCGAGTCCGGCGACGAGGCCGCCGATCGCGAAGCGGCGGCTCCACCGGCCCCTCGGCGCCGTCCTGGTCGATCGGTGCCGGCGCTGCCTGGGCACCGTGGCGCCCGGTCCGCCGGCGAAGGCCTGCTCGAACGCGGCCATCAGCTGGGCGCGTTGGACCGTTCGGACCTCCTGGTCCATGGTCGGCCGGGCCACCGCTCCGAGTGCGTCGGTCAGGCCGACCAGTTCGGCCATCGCGACCGAACCCGCCTCGGTAGCAGCGGCGTTGGCCGAATCGGCGTTGGCCGCGCGGCGTTGGTCCGCCTGGTGGGCCTCCAGCGCCTCGGCGAAGGCCTTCGCCCGCCGGTGCTCGAGCACGTTTGCCGTCACGGGCCACACCTCCCTTCGTCGTTGTCGACACCCCGGCCAGCCGGACGGTTGCCTCGGCGGGCCAAAGCCACTCCATCGGGTGATAGGTCGCAATTCAGCTTGACCGTACGCCTGGTGGGGGCTTGCACGCTGGCCAACGAGCGGTGCGGGCGGTCGGTTACGCACGGCTGATCATCGGACCGACCGTTCACCCGGACGTGTCGATCGGACGCGCACGGTGACGGGCGGTCGGGCCGCCCCCGGGCTATCGCGCCCGCGCTCACCGCGGGCTCACCGCGCGTCGGGCGGGAGCAGCCGGGCCAGGGTGCGCACGGCGCGGTACTGGAGGGTCTTGATCGCGCCCTCGTTCTTGCCCATGATCCGCGCGGTCTCGGCCACCGAGAGGCCCTGCAGGAAGCGCAGGGTGACGCACTCCTGCTGCTGCGGGTTGAGCCGGCGCACCGCGTCCAGCAGGGCGGCGTTGGAGAGCGACTCCAGCACCGACTCCTCCGGGCTGCGCTCGCACTCGTTGGAGTCGAGCATCTCGCCGGTGGTGACCTCCAGCCGGAACCGGCTGGACTTGAAGTGGTCGGCGACGAGGTTGCGGGCGATGGTGACCAGCCAGGCGCCGAAGTCCCGGCCCTGCCAGGTGAAGGTGCCGATCCGCCGCAGGGCGCGCAGGAACGTCTCGCTCGTGAGGTCCTCGGCCGTGGCCCGGCTGCCCACCCGGTAGTAGATGTAGCGGTAGACGGTGTCCGCGTAGTGGTCGTAGAGCCGGCCGAAGGCCTCGCTCTCGCCGGCCTGGGCCCGCTCGACCAGCTCCATGACGGGGTTGTGCTCGGTCTCGTACCCGGGTGCGGGCGCCGTGCGGGTGCGGCCGCGGCCGACGCCGGTGCTGCCGGTGCGGCCGCGCGAGCCGGTCCCGGTCGACCCGGCGGCGGTGGTGCGCAGCGCCGACCCCGGGCCGTGCTGGTGACCGAACGGGACTCCGGCGGGCACGAGTTGGGGCGAGGCGGCGAGCTGGCTGCGGAGCAGGTTGCGCAGCAGGTCCAGGCCGTTCGAGATCTGCCGCTCGGCGGTCGGCCGGCCGCGGAGGCCGGTGCGGGGGCGCAGGGGCGCGGACGACGGGCGGGAGGGTGCAGGCGCGTCGTTCCGGACGGGTGGGTACACGGGACTCCCAGAGGCAGAACTGTGGACGGATCACCTCCGCCTGCGCGGAGAGCGCGCCCCTGGCGTCCGTTCGAGCGGAACGCGTGGGTGACGCGCATCCAGGAGAGAATAACGCTTTGTGCAATGACAGCTACACCGTGTGGTCGAAGTGGTCGTTTGGGATCCATTTGTTGCGCATATTCGGCTGACACTGACCGGAGGTGTCATCGTTCATCCGGCTCAACGTGACCGTTCGGGCGCTCAGGGTGACCAATTCGGTGGTCCGGCGGGCGGTTTCCCAGCCATGGGGCTCGGCAACCCCCGACTTTCCCGGTCTGGCGAACGATCAGAACCGGTCACGGGGTAACAGGTTCTTGCAGCGGGCCTGGACGGCCCTGGGGAGCAGGGGAGTTCGCTCGTACGAGGGGCCAGGTCAGGGGCCTGGTTGACGCCCCCTCACCCGCCCGGGGGAGGGGTGGCGAAGGGCGGCGAGGGCCGCGCGGAGGGGGAGTTCAGGCGCGCCGGCGCCGGCGCCGCAGCGCCACCCCGGCCGCCGTCGCGCCGGCCGCCACCCCGAGCGCACCCGCCGCCGGCAGCCCCACCCGGGCCGCCTTGCGCCCGGTCCGGAAGTCCCGCACCCGCCAACCCTGCGCCCGGGCGTGCCGCCGCAGCGCGCCGTCCGGGTTCACCACGTACGGGTGGCCGACGAGCGAGAGCATCGGGATGTCGTTGGCCGAGTCGCTGTACGCGGCGCAGCGGTCGAGGTCGAGCCGCTCGCGCCGGGCCAGCGCCCGCACGGCCGCGGCCTTGGCGGGACCGTGCAGCAGGTCGCCGACCAGTCGGCCGGTGTAGGCGCCGTCCAGGGCCTCGGCGACGGTGCCGAGCGCGCCGGTCATACCGAGGCGGCGGGCGATGATCCGGGCCACCTCCAGCGGGGCGGCGGTGACCAGCCAGACCCGCTGGCCGGCGTCCAGGTGCATCTGGACCAGGGCGCGGGTGCCGGGCCAGATCTTGTCGGCCACGACCTGCTCGAAGATCTCCTCGCAGATCGCCTCCAGATCGGCGGTGGGCTTGCCGGCGACGATCCCGAGGGCGGTGTTGCGGGCGTCCGAGATGTGGTCCGGGTCCTCGGTGCCGTGCAGCCGGAACAGGGCCTGCTGCCAGGCGAAGCGGGCGATGTCGCGGCGGGTGAGGAAGCCGCGGCGGTAGAGGCCGACGCCGAGGTAGAAGATCGCCGCGCCGCGCAGGATGGTGTTGTCGCAGTCGAAGAAGGCCGCGGCGCGGGGGTCGTCCGGCTCGGGGGTGTGGTTCGCGACCGGCGCCTTGGGCGCCTTCCCGGGCTTGCCCGCGGTCCCGGTCCGCGGCGAGGAGGCATCGGCCGCCGGGGCTTCGCCGGCCGCGGGGGTTTCGTCGGCCACCGGGGTGTCGGCGCCGGTCGGGGCTTCGCCGGCGAGGCGCTGCGGCTCGGCGCGCAGCGCGGCCTCGGCGGCCTCCGCCGCGGCTTCGCCCGCCTCGGCCACGGCCCGGCCCGTGGGTGCGCTCCGCTCGGTGCTGGAGCGTCTCGCCTGGGTGAGCCTTCGGAGCACGGCCATGCCAATGAGCATAGCCAGCCGGGCACGGAGCGGCCGTGACGGAGCCGTGCCCACCCGGTGAACAGCTGCCCCCGGCCGGCCCCCCGGTCCGTCCCACGACGTCGTCCCGCCCCGACCCGTCGCCCCTGCCCGCCCCCCGGGCCGCCGCCCGGCAGCGGCGGCGCACAATGGGCCGGTGAGCCCACTGCTGCGACGTAGGACCCCCGAGCCCGCGGACCGTACCGTGACCCTGGTCGGCAAGCCCGGCTGCCACCTGTGCGACGAGGCCCGGGAGGTGATCGTCCGGGTTGCCGCGGAGCTCGGCGCGACCTTCGAGGAGAAGGACATCACCCAGGACGAGGAGCTGTACCGGCGCTACTGGGAGCAGATCCCGGTGACCCTGGTCGACGGCCGCCAGCACGACTTCTGGCGGGTCGACGAGCGCCGCCTGCGCGCCGCCCTGGGCGCCTGAGCGGCCGCCCCCGGGGAGCGGCGCCGCCCCACCGCCCCCGCCGACCGGCGGGGGTGGTTCGCCGAATCGTTGCCGAAGACACCCCGTTCCGGGCGGGGCGGGGCGCCGCGGTCGGCTTACGATCGAACGCGTTTGCGCCCGCGGGGGGCTGAGCACACGAGGAGTGCCGCCATGCTTCCCCGCCCGACCCCAGGGACGCCCGAAGCGCCCCCGGGCGCCCGGGGCTTCGCCGTGGTGGACGTGGAGGCGACCGGCCGCAGCCCGTGGCGGCACCGGGTGGTCGAGGTCGCCGTCGTGCTGCTGGACGACGGGCTCCGCGCCGAGGGCGAGTTCGCGACCCTGCTGGACCCGCTGGGCCCGGTCGGCCCGACCCACGTGCACCGGATACGCCAGACCGACGTCGAGGGCGCCCCGAGGTTTCGGGAGATCGCCCCGCGGCTGCTGGAGCTGCTGGCCGGCCGGGTGCTGGTCGGCCACCACGTCAGCTGCGACCACGCCTTCCTCGACCGCGAGTTCGCCCGGATCGGCGTGCCGCTGCCGCCCGTCCCGCTGCTGTGCACCATGCGGCTGGCCCGCGAGCACCTGCCGCAGGCCCGCAGCCACGGCCTGGCGGCCTGCGTGGAGGCGGCCGGCCTGGGCTGGTACCCGGCGCACACCGCGCTGGGCGACGCCCGGGTGACGGCCGAGCTGCTGCGGCACTGCCTGGGCGCACCGTCCTGCCCGCCGGAGGACTGGGCCGCGCCGCTGCGCGAGGCCGCCCGGGTGCCCTGGCCGCGGCTGGGCCGCGCCCGCTCCCGCCCGTCCGGTGCGGCGGTGCCGCTGCTGCGCCGGGAGGCCCCGTACGGGCCCTGGCTGCCCGGCCCCCAGGCCCCGGAAGTCGTGCTGACCCGGGCCGGTGCTATGGGCTCGTCGGCGTGATGCGTGTCACTGTGCGGGGACAAATCGGACACCATCTTTGTGCACACGTTCACAAACGCATAGCCTGGCTGCCAAAGCCCAGCTTCACCCACAGGAGCACCGTGGCAATCGGCCGATCACCACAGAGCAGTTCGCAGACGCCCGACCAGGGCGCCGCGCGCCGACCCTCGCGTGCCCGGGGCATCCCGGAGGCGACCGTCGCCCGCCTGCCCCTCTACCTGCGGGCCCTCACCGCGCTCTCCGAGCGTTCGGTGCCGACCGTCTCCTCCGAGGAGCTGGCCGCCGCGGCCGGCGTGAACTCGGCCAAGCTGCGCAAGGACTTCTCCTACCTCGGCTCCTACGGCACCCGCGGCGTCGGCTACGACGTCGAGTACCTCGTCTACCAGATCTCCCGCGAGCTCGGCCTGACCCAGGACTGGCCGGTCGTCATCGTGGGCATCGGGAACCTCGGCCACGCGCTCGCCAACTACGGCGGCTTCGCCTCCCGCGGCTTCCGGGTCGCCGCCCTGTTGGACGCCGATCCCCACGTGGTCGGTTCCACCGCGGCCGGACTGCCCGTGCGCCACATGGACGAGCTGGAGTCGATCGTCGAGAGCCAGCAGGTCTCCATCGGCGTGATCACCACCCCGCCCGGCGCCGCCCAGCAGGTTTGCGACCGGCTGGTCGAGGCAGGCGTTACCAGCATCCTCAACTTCGCCCCGACCGTGCTGACCGTCCCGGACGGTGTGGACGTGCGCAAGGTGGACCTCTCCATCGAACTGCAGATCCTCGCCTTCCACGAGCAGCGCAAGGCCGGGGAGGAGCCCGACCACACCGAGTCGGTGCTGGACCGCGCCCCCGGCCCGGTCCGCGCGGCGGCCGCCAAGCTGCGCCGCGCGGCCGCCGGCGGCAGCGGCAAGGGCCGCGGCACCGCCGACCCGGCGACCAAGGACGAGGGCGAGCAGGCCAAGGGCAAGGCCGCCAAGGGCGGCGAGGGCGAGCTGTCCGCGGTGATGCCCGCATGAACACGGAGAGCTGTGGGGGGCGGGCATGAGTCTTCTCGTCGTCGGACTGAGCCACCGGACGGCACCGGTCGGCGTGCTGGAGCGCGCCGCACTGACCGGTGAGGTGCCGACCCGGCTGCTGCACGACGCCGCCGCCTCCGCGACCGTCGCCGAGGCCGCGCTGCTCAACACCTGCAACCGGATCGAGCTGTACGCGGACGTGGACAAGTTCCACGCCGGCGTCGCCGAGCTGTCGCTGCTGCTGGCCCACCACAGCGGGGTGGACCTGGAGGAGCTGACCTCCCACCTGTACGTCCACTACGAGGACCGCGCCGTCCACCACCTGTTCTCGGTGGCCTGCGGCCTGGACTCGATGGTCGTCGGCGAGGGCCAGATCCTCGGCCAGCTGCGCGACGCGCTGGCCAGGGCCCAGGACGAGCACACCGCCGGGCGCGGCCTGAACGAGCTGTTCCAGCAGGCCCTGCGGGTCGGCAAGCGGGCGCACAGCGAGACCGGCATCGACAAGGCCGGCCAGTCGCTGGTCACCTTCGGCCTGGAGCAGGTCGCGGCGGGTGCGGGCGAGATCGCCGGCAAGCGCGCGCTGGTGGTCGGTGCCGGCTCGATGAGCTCGCTGGCCGCCGCCACCCTGGTCCGCTCCGGCGTCACCGACCTGCTGATCGCCAACCGGACCCCGGCCCGGGCCGAGCGCCTGGTCGAGATCCTCGGCCCGGACGTGGCCCGCACCCTCGACCTCGCCAAGGTGCCGCAGGCGCTCGCCGACGTCGACCTGGTGATCTCCTGCACCGGCGCGGCCGGCGTGGTGATCAGGGCCGAGGACGTGGCCGCCGCCGTCGCGGCCCGCACCGCCGGCACCCCGCTCGCCCTGCTCGACCTCGCCATGCCGCGCGACGTCGACCACGCGGTGCACGGGCTGGACGGCGCCCTGCTGGTCGACCTGGAGAGCCTCTCCCACGCGCACGCCGCCAGCCCCGGCGCCGGCGACGTCGACCAGGTCACCCGGATCGTCGCCGACGAGGTGGCCGCCTTCGGCGCCGCCCAGCGGGCCGCCCGGATCGCGCCGACCGTGGTCGCCCTGCGCGCGATGGCCTCCGACGTGGTCGCCGCCGAGCTGGGCCGACTGGACTCCCGGCTGCCCGAGCTGGACGAGCGCTCCCGCGCGGAGATCACCCAGACCGTCCGCCGCGTCGTCGACAAGCTGCTGCACGCCCCGACCGTCCGGGTCAAGCAGCTGGCCGCCGAACCGGGCGGCGCCTCCTACGCGGACGCCCTGCGCGAGCTGTTCGACCTCGACCCGGCGGCCGTGCACGCCGTGTCGGGCACGCCCGTCAGCGGCCGGCCCCAGCCCTCCGGCGAGGGCACCAGATGAACCGTCAGCCATCCCACGAGTACCACCGGGACGATCACCTCATGAATGGTCAACCGCTCACCGAGCAGGCCCCGGGAGCCACCGCGCTGCGGCTCGGCACCCGGCGCAGCGCGCTCGCCATGGCCCAGTCGGGCATGGTCGCCCGCGAGGTGACCAGGCTCACCGGGCGCCGCGTCGAGCTGGTCGAGATCACCACGTACGGCGACACCTCCCGGGAGGCGCTCGCGCAGATCGGCGGCACCGGCGTGTTCGTCTCCGCGCTGCGGGACGCGCTGCTGGAGGGCCGGATCGACTTCGCCGTGCACTCGCTCAAGGACCTGCCCACCGCCGCCCCCGAGGGCCTGGTGCTGGCCGCCGTCCCCGAGCGCGAGGACGTCCGGGACGCCCTGGTCGCGGCCGAGGGCCTGAACCTGGACGAGCTGGTGGAGAAGCTGGCCGGGGCCGGCCGCCCGGCCCGGATCGGCACCGGCTCGCCGCGCCGGATGGCCCAGCTGAACGCCTGGGCGCTCGCCCGCGGCGCCGAGCTGGAGACGGTAGCCATCCGCGGCAACGTGGACACCCGGATCGGTTACGTGACCGGTGGCGAGCTGGACGCGGTCGTGCTGGCCACCGCCGGCCTCAACCGCCTCGGCCGCAGCGCCGAGATATCCCAGCACCTCGACCCCGAGCTGATGATCCCGGCCCCGGGCCAGGGCGCGCTCGCGATCGAGTGCGCCGCCGCCGACGCCGGGCTGATCGCCGCGCTCGCCGCGCTGGACCACGCCCCCACCCGGGTCGCCGTGGCCGCCGAGCGCGCCCTGCTGGCCGCCCTGGAGGCCGGTTGCTCGGCCCCGGTGGCCGCGCTGGCCACCTGGGGCGGGGAGCACGAACTGCGGCTGGACGGCGTGGTCGGCGATCCCGACGGCACCGCCCTGCTGAAGATGTCCGCCAACGGTCCGATCGTCCTCGACGAGACCGCCGAGCAGCAGGCGCGGGCCCTCGGCCACGCCCTGGCCGCCCGGCTGCTCGACGCGGGCGCGGCCACCCTGATGGGGGAGCGAGCCCGATGAGCCCCACCGCCGCCACCGACGCCCTGTTCCCGGCCGGCCAGCCCGCCGGACGGTGCACGTTCCTGGGCGCGGGCCCCGGGGACCCGGGCCTGCTGACCCTGCGCGCGGTCGAGGTGCTGTCCTCGGCCGACATCCTGGTCGCCGACCCGCTGACCGCGGCCGCCGTGCGCACCCACTGCCCGGCCGGTGTGCAGGTGCACACCCCGGCGGCCGAGGGCCCCGACTTCGACCTGGCCAAGCTGGTGGCGGAGGCCGTCCGCTCCGGCAAGCACGTCGTCCGCACCGTCGACGGGGACCCGGGCCTGGACGGCTGCGCCGCCGAGGAGATGCTCAGCTGCGCGGACGAGGGCGTCCCCTTCGAGGTGGTCCCCGGCGTCGCCCAGTCGGTCGGCGTGCCGGCCTACGCGGGCGTCCCGCTGCGCGGCGCGGCCGGTACCGACGTCCGCTTCGTGGACGGCGCCCAGCTGCTGTCCGGCGCCCCGGTCGACCTGGGCGCCCCGGAGACCACCCTGGTGGTCCGCACCACGCTGGGCCAGCTGCCGGCCACCGCCAACGCACTGGTGTCCAACGGCCGCAAGCCGGAGTCGGCGCTGAGCGCCACCCTCTCCGGCACCACCACCCGCCAGCGCACCTTCACCTCCACGCTGTCCGCCATCGCGGCCGACCTGAAGGCCGCCCGGGTGCTGCCCTCGCCGGTCTCCGCCCCGGTGGACCCGGCGACCTCGGTGATAGCCGTGGTGGGCGAGCAGGTCGCCCACCGAGCCTCGCACTCGTGGTTCGAGACCAAGCCGCTGTTCGGCTGGAACGTCCTCGTGCCGCGCACCAAGGAGCAGGCCCACGGCCTGTCCGAGCAGCTGCGCTCGTACGGCGCGGTGCCGCAGGAGGTGCCGACCATCGCGGTCGAGCCGCCGCGCACCCCGCAGCAGATGGAGCGGGCCATCAAGGGCCTGGTCACCGGCCGCTACGAGTGGATCGCCTTCACCTCGGTGAACGCCGTCCGGGCCGTGCGGGAGAAGTTCGAGGAGTACGGCCTGGACGCCCGGGCGTTCGCCGGGATCAAGGTGGCGGCGGTCGGCGAGACCACCGCGCAGGCCCTGGTCGACTTCGGCGTGAAGCCGGACCTGGTGCCGTCCGGCGAACAGTCCGCGGCCGGGCTGCTGGAGGACTGGCCGCCGTACGACCCGGTCTTCGACCCGATCGACCGGGTGCTGCTGCCGCGCGCCGACATCGCCACCGAGACCCTGGTGGCCGGCCTGGTCGAGCTCGGCTGGGAGGTCGACGACGTGACGGCGTACCGGACGGTGCGCGCCTCGCCGCCGCCGGCCGAGACCCGCGAGGCGATCAAGGGCGGCGGCTTCGACGCGGTGCTGTTCACCTCGTCCTCCACCGTCCGGAACCTGGTCGGCATCGCGGGCAAGCCGCACAACGTCACGGTCATCGCCTGCATCGGCCCGGCGACCGCCAAGACCGCCGAGGAGCACGGCCTGCGGGTCGACGTGATGGCCCCGGCGCCGTCGGCGGCCGCGCTGGCCCAGGCGCTGGCAGACTTCGGGGCCAAGCGCCGCGACGCCGCGACGGCCGCGGGCGAGCCGGTCTACCGGCCCAGCGAGCGCCGTCCCGGCTCGCGCCGCAAGGCCCGCTGAGGGCCCCTTCAGCGTGCCGGGGGCGGTGGTACCGCTCCCGGCACGGCACAACCGTTCGGAGAGAGAAGCCGTGTCCGCTGAATTCCCGTACGTTCGCCCCCGCCGGCTCCGCCAGAGTCCGGCGATGCGCCGGCTGGTCGCCGAGACCCGGCTGCACCCGGCGGAGCTGATCCTGCCCGCCTTCGTCAGCGAGGGCATCACCGAGCCGAAGCCGATCGCCGCCATGCCCGGCGTCGTCCAGCACACCCGGGACTCGCTGCGGAAGGCCGCGGTGGAGGCCGCCGAGGCCGGGGTGGGCGGCATCATGCTGTTCGGCCTGCCCGAGGTGAAGGACGCCGTCGGTTCCGAGGGCACCAACCCGGACGGGATCCTCCAGCAGGCCATCCGGGACGTGGTGGCGGAGGTCGGCGACCAGCTGATCGTCATGTCGGACCTCTGCCTGGACGAGTTCACCGACCACGGCCACTGCGGCGTGCTGGCCGAGGACGGCAGCGTGGACAACGACGCGACCCTGGCCCGCTACGCCGAGATGGCCGTGGTCCAGGCCGAGGCCGGTGTCCACCTGGTCGGCCCCTCCGGGATGATGGACGGTCAGATCGGCGTCATCCGGCGGGCGTTGGACGAGGCGGGCCACCAGGGCGTCGGCATCCTCGCTTACACGGCCAAGTACGCGTCCGCGCTGTACGGGCCGTTCCGCGAGGCGGTCAACTCCTCGCTCAAGGGCGACCGCAAGTCCTACCAGCAGGACCCGGCGAACGCCCGCGAGGCCCTGCGCGAGCTGGAGCTGGACCTCGCCGAGGGCGCGGACCTGGTGATGGTCAAGCCGGCAATGCTGTACCTGGACATCGTCCGGCGGGTCGCCGACGCGTCGCCGGTGCCGGTGGCCGCGTACCAGATCTCCGGCGAGTACTCGATGGTGGAGGCCGCCGCCGCCAACGGCTGGATCGAGCGGGAGCGCACCATCCTGGAGACGCTCACCTCGATCCGCCGGGCCGGCGCCGAGCAGATCCTCACCTACTGGGCGGTCGAGGCCGCCCGGATGCTCAGCTAGTGCGCGCTTCCGGACGGAACGGAAGGCCGGGCCCCCTGGGAGGGGGCCCGGCCTTCCGGGTTCCGCTACTTCCAGCCCTTGATGTGCGCGAAGCCCTCGCCGCCGCCGACCAGGTCGGTGGCCGTGGCGGCGCCGCCGCCGAAACCGCCGGCGATGACGTCGGAGGTGTGGGCGACGCCGAAGCCGCCGCCGGCCAGGAACGGCTGGTCGGCCGAGGCGACGATGCCGCCGCCGCCCTCCAGGCCGACGTGCGCGAACGCCGGGGTGGCGGCACCCGCGAGCGCCAGCGCGGCGGCGGCGGTCAGGGCGGCCTTGGTCAGCTTGCTCTTCATGGATCTGCCCTCTCTGTGGGAGCGCCCCTGCGGGCGCTCGTCCTCTGACTGGTGATCACATCGTGTTCTCCGCCCGTTCCGGCGCCCCACGCGCCGGACCGGCCGGATGGTCACCCGGCCGGACGTCGGCCCGGCCGGAGTCCTCGGCCCACAAGCCCGGAGGGCCCGGGGAGACCTTCCTCCCCGGGCCCTCCGTCCGTGCCGTGCCCCTCGATCAGCCGATCAGGTGCGAGACACCCGCGTCGCCCGCGGACTGGGTGTTCTGGCCGACGTTGCAGATCTGCTTCGGGGTGCTGTTCAGGACCGGCACCTCGACCGGAACCGCGACGCCGATGACGGCGACGGCGATGTTGTGGATCTCCGGCAGGCAGATGTTCGCGTTGTCCAGGGTGTGGAAGTTCGGGCTGGCGTTGCCGTGGGTGCCGGTCTGGTTGGTGCCGCCGTTGCCCTGGACGGAGGTGGCGGCGCCGTCCGAGTCGGCGATGGCGGAAGCCGAGCCGGCGGACATCGCGATGGCGGCGGCGGCCAGACCGGCGGCGGCGAGGGACTTCTTGATCATTTCCGGTTTTCCTCTCAAGGGTGAATCGGGGAGCGATTCGAGGGTGGTTCAGGGGGTGGTGGTGCGGGGGGCTGTGCGGGAAGCGGTCAGCCGACCAGGTGGGACACGCCCGCGTCGCCGTGGCTCTGGGTGCCCATGCCCTGGGTGCAGTACTGCTTGCCACCGCTGTTGGCGATCGGGACCTCGACCGGGACGGCCACACCGAGCACCGCGACCGCGATGTTGTGGATCTCGGGGAGGCAGACGTTCGCGTTGTCCAGGAAGTGGAAGTTCGGGCTGTTGTTCCCGACCGTCCCGGTGAAGTTGGAGCCGCCGTTGCCCTCGATCGAGGCTGCGGCGCCGTCCGCGTCCCCGATGGCCGAGGCGGGCGCGGCGGCACCGGCCAGCGCGGCGACGGCCAGGCCGGCGGCGGCGAAGGACTTCTGGATCATGGGGAGATCCCTCTCTGAAATGCTTTCGGTTTCCGTGCGTAGCAACGCGTAGAACGCTCAGACCCGGTCTGCAGTCACTGACGTCCAGATCAAAGAATGACGGCACGGAAGGTTACGGGGATTTTTGAAAAGAGTCCGTGAGGCGCGTCCGGGAGTGGTTTCCGGTCGCATTATTAGGCCGAACCGGTTAACGCCCGCAATCCGAACTCACGGTCACTCGTTGAGACAGATTGCTTTCCGGCTGCGCCCTCCGCAGCCCTCCCTCATAGATCTCCAGTACGTCTCCAGTACGGACAGGCAGAACGGTGAAAAGCATGAAGTTCTCCAAGCGGGCCGGCGCGATGCTGCTGGCGGTCGGTGCGGGCATGCTCGCGTCCCAGGGAGCGGCCTCGGCCGCCCCGGTCAGCCCCGACCAGGTCGGAGCCCTGGAGGACAAGCTGGCCACCCAGCAGGTCCCCGCGGACGTGCCGCTCACTCCGCTGGGCAGCCACCTCCAGGCCGGCATCCCGACCTCGCTGGTGATGCCGCCCGTGCCCGGCCGGACCACCGACAACGGGCTGATCCCGGCCCACCTGGTGCCCCAGCTCGGCACCGGCAAGGTCGGGCCGAGCGCCAAGGCCCAGCTGCCGCTGCCGCTGGTCGACCAGAGCGCCGACCTCGGCGAGGTGCTCCTGGAGGCCCCGGCCGCGCCGCTGCAGGCCAAGACCCCCGGCCTGGACGTCGGCAAGCCGCTGGCGCTGGTCCAGGACGGCACCGGCCAGCTGGCCGACGGCCGGCTCAAGGTGGGCGAGGTGGACCCGCGCCTGGTGCCCGGCGCCGTGCAGGCCGTCCCCGGGGCCACCGCCAGCCTCGGTGGCGACGAGAGCCGGCTCTCCGTCACCGACGAGGTGAACGACCTGGCCGACACCGCCACCGCGACCACCACCGGCGTGCTCCAGCAGACGGACCTGACCGGCACCGCCACCTCCGCCGCCACCGGCGTGGTGCGGCAGAGCGGCGTGGCCGGGCTGGCCGACCTGACCCGGCTCTGAGCCGAACGGCTCCGGACGCGGCGGAGCCCGGCACCCCGTCGGTGAGAGGGGTGCCGGGCTCCGTCGTGCCCGGGCCGGGTCAGCCCGGCAGGATCCCGGTCAGGCCGCCGGCCAGCGGGAGGTCCTTGATGCCGCCGCCCGCGCTCAGCGGACCGGTCAGCGTGCCGGTGCCCACCGGGGCCAGGCCCTGGTCCGGCTGGACGGTCGCGCCGTTGTTGAGCACGTCGGCCGAGGAGTTGGCCCACGGGTCCAGGCGCAGGCTCTTGATCGGCGCCACGCCGTAGCCGAGGCCGGCCGTCGTCCCGCTCAACGCCTGCCCGACGTCGGTCCTGGCCAGCGTGGCCGGGCCGCCCGAGGGGGCCTGCCCCGCCGCAGGCGCGGCCTGCGCCGAACCGGCGCCGAGCAGCACCGCGGCACCCACGGCGGCGGCCAGACCCGCGCCGCTCTTCATCGAAACCATGCGGATCACCCTTCGGTGGATCGGTTTCCCGGACGGCCGGAAGCCGCCCGGAGATGCCGAACTGCCCCCCGGCCGGCTGGTCGGGGGGCAGTTCGGCCGGAACACGTGCCGACCGGGGATCAGCAGTCGTCGTCCGAGTGCTTCGGGTGCATCTCGACGTTCGCGCAGCTGTTGCCGAATGCCGGGTTCAGGGCGCCGATCACGTCGACGGAGTTGCCGCACAGGTTGAGCGGGATGTGGATCGGCACCTGGATCTGGTTGCCGGAGATGACACCGGGGGAGCCGGCGGCCACGCCCTCGGCGCCCGCGCTCGCGGCGGCGGAGCCCGCCGCGCCCAGCACCAGGCCGGCAGCGGCGGCGGAGAGGACGGCGGCCTTCTTCACGTTCTGCATGGGGGTTGATCTCCTCGATCACACACGGGTGGAGCGTGCCGCGCCCCGGTACTGCGGGGCGCGGCACGGGCTCGGTGAATCAGCTGTCGCCGGTGCGGCGACCGCCGGGTTCAGCCGACGTTGGCGCAGGTGTTGCCGAACGCCGGGTTCAGCAGGCCGATGATGTCGATGGTGTTGCCGCACAGGTTGATCGGGATGTGGATCGGCACCTGGAGCTGGTTGCCGGAGAGCACGCCGGGAGAGCCGGCGGCCACACCCTCGGCGCCCGCGCTGGCGAACGCGCCGCCGGCGGCACCGAGCACCAGGCCGGTGGCGGCCAGCGACAGGACCGCGGCCTTCTTGAAGTTGCGCATGATTCTCCTCGAGATTTCTGCCCGACGGAAAGGCGTGTCGGGTGCCGGGCGAGCACGAATACTGGCCCGATGACTTCAGGGATCGCCGTGATTGTCACTCCGACGGCGCACACCGGCGTGTTCCGCCCATGGCTCGGGCGTCGACGCAGCCGCCGCGTTTTTCCAGCGCCTGGCGAACGATTCCCGCACGGCCGGGAGAGGTTCGGACGAAGGCGCGACCAGGAATTCCCGGTCAGGCGTTCAGGTGGTGTCGCCGAACGCCGGGTTCTGGGGGGCCCGCCACGTCGACCGACTTGCCGGGGGCCTCGGTGCCGACGAGGCCGTGGGCGAGTTGCGCATGGGCGGTACTCGTTTCAGGAGCAGGGCCGGGTGGATCGTCTTCCGTGAGGGAGAACGAGGCAGCGCGCGGGGGGAAACGGTCCGGCCCCCTGATCACCCGAATGCCGGTGCTGCGGGCCCCGTTGGGCCGGACGGGTGACAGTGCGCGCACCGTCGCAACCGCTCCGGACGGGTCTCGTTCTAGATGTCGCACTCCCCGTGCATCTCTGTTGAACAGTCAGGAGGCTCGCATGAGCATCAAGAAGACCGCTGCCGTCGGCGCGGCCGTGGCGGGCATCGTGGCCGCCGGTGCCGGTACCGCGATGGCCAGCGCCGGCGCCGAGGGTGTCGCCGCCGGTTCCCCGGGTGTCGTCTCGGGCAACCAGATCCAGGTGCCGATTCACATCCCGGTCAACGTCTGCGGCAACACCGTCAACATCATCGGTCTGCTGAACCCGGCGTTCGGCAACCACTGCGTCAACGCGGGCTGAGTCCGTTCCCGGTTCGGCCGGTGAGAGCCGCCGTTCCGCGCTTCCCTCCTGGGGCGCGGAGCGGCGGCTCTCTTCGTGTCCGGAGAACTGCCGCCGCGTCACCTCCGGGGGCGGCGGTGCTGTCACAAGCCTTGTTGCACTACTTGTCAGTACCTAGAATGTGAGACCTGCTCACCTTTCCTGCTCGTCCCTTGCTCCGCGCCGCTCGGCGCCACCGCCCGGGCGGTCCCCCACCCCCCCCCGCAAGGAGTCGTGTGTGATCAGGTTCCGCACCTCAGCGGCGCGGCGGACGCGAACGGGCGCCTCCCGGTCCGCGGCGCTGCTCGCCACCGGTGTCCTCGCCGCCGCCCTCGGCCTGGCCGGCGCCCCCGCCGCCCTCGCCGACACCGCCCCGACCCAGCCGTCCGACGCCACCCGCCCGGCCGCGATCGTCGCCCTCGGCGACAGCGCCATCTCCGGGGAGGGCGCCGGTACCGACACCAACGACGGCTACTTCCCCGAGACCGACAGCCCGACCGACTACTGCCACCGGCACCCCAAGTCGGAGATCTTCGTCACCGACATCCCCGGGGTCACCCCGATCGACCTCGCCTGCTCCGGCGCCCAGACCGGCGACCTGGTCAGCGACCCCGAGCTGGCCAAGGTGACCGGCTCGGGCAGCGGCGACTACGGCGAGCCCAAACAGGACGTCAAACTCGCCGACGTCGCGGGCAAGTACGACGTCAAGATGGTCGTCGTCACGATCGGCGCCAACGACGACTTCGACTTCAGCGGCATCATGATGCACTGCCTGGCGCAGTACTTCCCGATCCCCAAGGACCAGGGCTGCCGGGACACCATCGGCAGCGACGAGATCCGCCGGCGGGCCCAGCGGGTCCAGCCCAAGGTCGTGGCCGCGCTGCAGAACATCCGGCAGACCATGCGCAGGGCCGGCTACGCCGACTCCTCGTACCAGCTGGTCTACCAGTCGTACTTCGACCCGATCACCCCGGACATCCGGCGCAACGACTACCTGGGCAAGATCGCCGACGGCTGTCCGGCCTTCCCGGAGGACCTCGCCTGGGGCCACAACTTCGTGGTGCCGACCTTCAGCGACATGCTGCGCGGCGCGGCCGAACAGGTGCCCGGCGTGCGGTACCTGGACCAGCGTCGGGTCGCCTTCGGCCACGAGGTGTGCGCGGAGTGGACCAGCTCGCCGTACGAGTACACCAACGGGGACGTCATCAACCTCTCCGAGTGGGCGCGCAACGGCTGCGACTCGCAGATCGGCATCCCCGGGCTGTGCATGAACATGGTCCGCCAGTCGTACCACCTGCGGGTGGCCGGCTACCGCGGTGAGGGCGTCTGCCTCGGGCAGTTCTTCGCCCGCCCCGACCTCGCCCAGGCGTACTGCACCCTCAACCAGCAGAACACCACGTCGATCCAGCCGCTCAGCCCCGGCAAGCCCTTCGGGGACGCCCCGGAGGACGGCTCCTGGTACCAGCTCACCAACGCGGCCACCGGCAACGTCCTCGACCTCAGCGGCGGCGGCACCTACGGCGACTCCAGCAACGGCCGGCCCGCCATCAGCTACCCGGCGGCCGGCGGGCTGAACCAGTCGTTCGTCCTGGAGGCCAAGCCCGGCGGCAGCTACGAGCTGGACTTCAGCGGCAACCGCGACATGTGCCTGGACGCCGACGCCGCCGCCACCGCGCCCGGCACCCGCATCCAGCAGTGGGGCTGCAACGGCGGCGCCAACCAGCACTGGATCTTCAAGCCGGCCGGCAACGGCACCTACCAGATCGCCGACTCCGCCGACCCCACCAAGGTCCTCGCCGCCAGTACCGCACTCGACGCCAAGGGCAACCCGTACGTCCAACTCGCCCAGGCGACCGGTGCCCCCGCCCAGCTCTGGCAACTCACCAAGCTCGGCATCGTCTACGTCCACGGCTGACCGGGCCGCGGCCCCCGTCCGCCGCCGCTCCCTCCGGGGCGGCGGCGGATCCGTTCCCGGGCGCGACCCGGCGGCGGGGGAAGGGGGCGGCTGAGGGGGCGTGTCGTAGGCTCACGGGAAAATCGTTGCGCCGGAGCTGCGCGCACCCTCGAGCGTGGCGGGGAGTCCACAGAGCACATGAGCACGGCATCGAGCACGGCGTCGTCCAGCGCCGGATCCGGGGCGCCGGTGGCGCCGGCGGCGGAGCGGTCCGAGGGGCGGACGGGTTCCGCGCCGGGCCGGCTGCGCGGCCTGGTGGACCGCTTCGCCCCCGCGCTGGGCGCGTACGCGCTGGTCAAGGCGATCGGCCTGGCCGTCTTCCTGATGCTGCTGGAGCACACCGGCGACTACCTGCGGAAGCAGACCGGCCGCGGCGGCGGCGTCCACGCGTGGGACGTGCTGGGCACCTGGGACGGCGTCTGGTACCAGCGGATCGCCGAGAACGGTTACGACCCGAAGCTGATCCCGCTGCACGGCTTCCCGCTGGCCACCTACTACGAGAACTCGTCCGCCTTCTTCCCGCTCTACCCCTGGCTGATGCGGCTGGTCGGCGCGGTCACCGGGCTCGGCCCGTACGGTTGCGGGATCGTGGTCTCGGTGGCCGCCTCGCTGGTCGCCGCGGCCGGGATCTTCGCGATCGCGGAGCTGCTGGGCGGCTTCCGGGCCGGTGTGATCGCCGCGGTGGTCTGGGGCCTGTTCCCGGGGTCGGGCGTGGAATGGGCGGTCTACTCGGACTCGCTGTTCGTCGCGCTGTCGGCCTGGGCCTGCTACTGCGTGATGACCCGCCGCTGGCCGGCCGCCGGTCTGCTCGCGCTGGTCGCCGGGCTGAACCGGCCGACCGCCGCGGCACTGATCGCCGCCGTCTCGATCGCCGCGCTGGTCGCGTTGGTCCGCCGTACCGACGGGGTGGCGCGCCCGCTGACCGCCATGCTGATCACCCCGTGGGGCCTGGTCGGCTACGTCGCCTGGGTCGGTTGGCGGATGGGTGACTGGGGCGGCTACTTCAAGCTCCAGCGCGGCGCCTGGAACCGCTACTTCGACTTCGGCGCCTCCACCGTCCGCACCGTCCTGGACGTGATCACCGGCCACTGGTCCTTCTGGCAGTCCAATCCCGTCCCGGACCTGATCGCCATCGCCCTGCTGATCGCCCTGCCGGGCCTGCTGGTGCTGCTGTGGCGGGCGCGCCCGCCGCTGGTGCTGTGGGTGTACACGGCGATGACCGTCTTCCTGGCGCTGAGCAGCAACCAGATCTTCGGCAACATCTCGCGCTACCTGCTGCCGGCCTTCCCGCTGTTCATCGGCCTGGCGGTGGCGCTGCGGCGGGTGCGGACGTCCTCGCTGATCGGGCTGTTCGCGATGCCGGCCGTCGCGGCGGGCTGGTACGCGGGGTATGCGCTGTTCGAGTTGGGCATCCCGTAGCCCCCGGTGGTTGGCAACGGGATCATCCACGAGCAGACGGGCCGTTGCTAACCTCGAAGGCATGACGACGACCCCGCCCGTGCGCCGGATCCGCGACATCTCCGCCCTGCTGGACCACGCGAGCCACGTCCTGGCGACCCGGATGGCGGCCGCCTTCACGGAACTCGGCATCACGCCCCGCGCGTACTGCGTGCTGTTCCACGCCCAGGAGGCCGAGCGCACCCAGATCCAGCTGGCCGAGCTGGCGGACCTGGACAAGACCACCATGGTGGTCACCGTGGACGAACTGGAGAAGGCGGGACTGGCCGAGCGCCGCCCGTCCGCCACCGACCGCCGGGCCCGGATCATCTCGGTCACCGAGGAGGGCGCCCGCGCGGTGGTGAAGGGCACCGAGATCGCCGACCGGGTCCACCGGGAGCTGCTCGAGTCCCTGCCGCAGCCCGAGCAGGACGCGTTCGTCTCCGCGCTCTCCCGCCTGGTGGACGGCCATCTGGCGGAGCCGGTGGAGAGCGACCGCACCGTCCGCCGCGCCCGCCGCTCGCGCGGCCAGTGATCCCGGGGGAGCACTCCGGGAGCACTCCGCAAGCACTCCGGGGAGCACTCCCCGCAATCTGCTCCACAGATAGATAGTCCCGAACAAAACAATCTGGTAGCGTCCTTCCCGGCACTCGACGAACCGGGAGACCCGCCATGACCACGTACGCCCCCACCGCGCCCGCAGCGGCGCCGGCCCGACCCGCCCGCTCCCGCGCCCTGGCCCTCGCGGTGCTCTGCGCGGGCATGCTGATGATCGTCCTCGACGGCTCGATCGTCACCGTGGCGCTGCCCGCCATCCAGAACGACCTGCACTTCTCGCCCGCCGACCTGACCTGGACGGTCAACGCCTACCTGATCGCCTTCGGCGGGCTGCTCCTGCTGGCCGGCCGGCTCGGCGACCTGATCGGGCGCAAGCGGGTCTTCGTCGCAGGACTGGCGCTCTTCACCGCCGCCTCCCTGCTGTGCGCCGTCGCCACCGGGCAGGGGATGCTGATCGCCGCCCGGTTCCTCCAGGGCGTCGGCGGGGCGATGGCCTCCGCGGTCAGCCTCGGCATGATCGTCACGCTCTTCCCCGAGCCGGGCGAGCGCGGCCGGGCGATCGGCGCGTTCAGCTTCGTCGGCGCGGCCGGCGCCTCGATCGGCCAGGTCCTCGGCGGCGTCCTCACCCAGGCCCTGAACTGGCACTGGATCTTCCTGATCAACCTGCCGCTCGGCCTCGCCGCCGCCCTGCTCGCCGCCCGGGTGCTGGAGCCCGAGCGCGGCCCGGGCCTGCGGGGCGGCGCCGACGCGCTGGGCGCCGTGCTGATCACCGCCGCCCTGATGCTCGGCATCTACACCATCGTCGGCACCGGGGCGCACGGCTGGACCTCGGCCCGCACCCTCGGGCTCGGTGCGCTCTCGCTCGCCCTGCTGGCCGGCTTCCTGGTCCGGCAGGCCCGGGCCGCCCAGCCGCTGCTCCCGCTGCGGATGTTCCGCTCCCGCAGCGTCTCCGGGGCCAACGCCGTGCAGATCCTGACCATCTCCGGGATGTTCGCCTTCCAGATCCTGGTCGCCCTCTACATGCAGCAGGTCCTCGGCTACGGCGCCGCCGCCACCGGCCTGGCGATGCTGCCGGCCGCGGTCGCCATCGGCGCGGTCTCGCTGCTGCTCTCCGCCCGGCTGAGCGCCCGCTTCGGGGAGCGCGCGGTGCTGCTGGCCGGCCTGGCGATGCTGGTGGCCGCGCTCGGCCTGCTGGTCCGGCTGCCCTCCGACGCCGACTACACCACCCACCTGCTGCCGACCATGCTGCTGATCGGCGGCGGCGGACTGGTGCTGTCCGCGCTCGCCGTGCTCGGGATGTCCGGCGCCGGCCCGGAGGACGCGGGGACGGCCTCCGGCCTGTTCAACACCACCCAGCAGGTCGGCGGCGCGCTCGGGGTCGCGGTGCTGACGACCCTCGCCGACGGCCGCACCGGCACCCTGCTCGCCGCCGGGCACTCCGCACCCGAGGCGCTCACCGGCGGCTTCCGGCTCGCGTTCGCGGTGGCCGCCGGGCTGCTCGCGGCGGCGCTGGTGCTGGCGGCGGTGACGCTCCGACCCTCCGCCAGGAAGTGACGGCCGGTCAAACCGCCGAGCCCCGCCCCGTGTTCATCGGGCCGGGGCTCGGTGCGCGCGTCGGTCGGTGGGTTACGGCCAGACCAGGCAGTACAGCTGGTGCCCGGCGTCGTGCAGCCGGTTGGCGAAGTCCTGCCACTCGTGCAGCATGCTGTAGATCACGAAGGCGTCGCGCGGCCCGCGGCGGTCCGGCACGGTGGACCAGATGAACGCGGCCGCGCCGAGCTCGGTCTCGTCGGCCTTGCGCAGCGGTTCCACGACGTTGTGCGGGAGTTGGACGACGGCGTAGTCGGGGTGCAGCACCACGAGTTCCAGCGGCGGGACCTGGTGCAGCGGGACGCCCTGGATGCCGGTGAGGACCATGGCGCTCATGGTCTCCGGTTTGATCTTGGTGGAGAGGTGGCCGGTCGGGGAGCCGCTGGTCTCCATCAGGTCGCCGAGCCGCCCCAGCGCGCCGAGTTCGCCGGCGTCCAGGCCGAGACCGCCCGGGCCGAGCGCGGTGGGGACTCTGGCGGCGGTGGCGCGGTCCGGTGCGCCGAAGTACTTGTACGTCACCCCCACGCGTCCCTCACCCCGCCTCTCACCGCCGCGACGACCACGACCCGTACCCGCTCCCGTACCCCCGCGTGCGGCTTCGGCGGGCCTGCGGGAGCCCCCCGCGGCCTCGTCGTAACCGTCCTGCGCCTCGGACACTCGGACCATCCTCACCGGAATTCGCCGGAATCGACAGACCCCCGCACGCCCGGCGTCCCGCCGGACGTGCTCCTTACCCGTCATGCGCCGCCGTACCCACGCGCGGGCCTTACCCACTCGCGGCCGACAGCAGTCCTCTCCACACCCCTGCACACAACCGGAGCGCTCGCGCACCCTGTGCACACAGTCTGACTGGTCCGTGCTCCGGCGCAGCCAGCGGCCCCGCCCTGCCGACCACCCGTCACCGACGTCCGTCACCGACATCAGTCACGGGACAACCGTACAGACAACGGTGCCCGGATCATCGTTCCAGATGATCGGGCCGGACATGCAGAGCTCGAGGACACGATTTGAGACCATGTCTCCCGTGAGCTACCCCTACGAAGCCCCCCAGTCCCAGTCGCTCTTCGACCGCGCCTCCGTGGTCACGCCCGGCGGCGTCAACTCCCCGGTGCGCGCCTTCCGCGCGGTCGGCGGTACGCCGCGCTTCATGGTGTCCGGCAGCGGCCCCTACCTCACCGACGCCGACGGCCGTGAGTACGTCGACCTGGTGTGCTCGTGGGGTCCGATGATCCTCGGGCACGCCCACCCCGCGGTGATCGACGCCGTCCAGCAGGCCGTCACCCGCGGCACGTCCTTCGGCACGCCCGGCCAGGGCGAGGTCGAGCTGGCCGAGGAGATCGTCTCCCGGGTCGCCCCGGTCGAGCAGGTCCGCCTGGTCTCCTCCGGCACCGAGGCCACCATGTCCGCGATCCGCCTCGCCCGCGGCTTCACCGGCCGGGCGAAGGTGGTCAAGTTCGCCGGCTGCTACCACGGTCACGTGGACGCGCTGCTGGCCGCCGCCGGTTCCGGCGTGGCCACCTTCGGCCTGCCGGACACCCCGGGCGTCACCGGCGCCCAGGCCGGCGACACCATCGTGCTGCCGTACAACGACCTGGCCGCCGTCGAGCAGGCCTTCGCCGCGCACCCGGGCGAGATCGCCTGCGTCATCACCGAGGCCTCGCCCGGCAACATGGGCGTCGTCCCGCCGCTGCCCGGCTTCAACGCGGGCCTGTCCCGGCTCTGCCGGGACAACGGCGCGCTGTTCATCTCGGACGAGGTGATGACCGGCTTCCGCGTCTCCAAGGCCGGCTGGTACGGCCTGGAGGCGGCGAACGAGGGCTGGGCGCCGGACCTGCTGACCTTCGGCAAGGTCATGGGCGGCGGCTTCCCGGCCGCGGCCTTCGGCGGTCGCGCCGACGTGATGGCGCACCTGGCCCCGGCCGGCCCGGTCTACCAGGCGGGCACCCTGTCCGGCAACCCGGTCGCCACCGCGGCGGGCCTGGCCCAGCTGCGCGGTTGCACCGACGAGGTCTACACGACGGTGGACGCGGTCGCCGCCGAGGTCTCCGGGCTGGTCTCCGAGGCGCTCACCAAGGAGGGTGTGGCCCACCGGCTGCAGACCGCCGGGAACATGTTCTCGGTGTTCTTCACCGAGGCCGCCGTCACGAACTACGACGAGGCGAAGACCCAGGAGGCGTACCGTTTCACCGCCTTCTTCCACGCGATGCTGGCCGAGGGCGTCTACCTGCCGCCGTCCGCCTTCGAGTCCTGGTTCGTCTCGGCGAGCCACGACGCGCGGGCGATCGAGCGGATCGCCGCCGCCCTGCCCGCCGCCGCGCGCGCCGCTGCCGCCGCCACGGCCTGAGCCCACCTTCCGATCCCCAGGAGCAGTTGAGAAGTGAGCGCCAAAGAGATCACCGTCGTCCACCTGATGCGTCACGGTGAGGTGCACAACCCGGAGGGCGTGCTGTACGGGCGGCTGCCCGGCTACCGCCTGTCCGAGCTGGGCCGGGAGATGGCCGAGCGGGTCGCCGAGGACCTGGCCGGCCGGGACATCACCCACGTGGTGGCCTCCCCGCTGGAGCGCGCCCAGGAGACGGCCGCGCCGATCGCCAAGGCGCACGGCCTGGACGTCGCGGTGGACGAGCGGCTGATCGAGGCGGAGAACGTCTTCGAGGGCAAGACCTTCGGGGTCGGCGACGGTTCGCTGCGCAACCCGGGGTACTGGAAGTACCTCACCAACCCGTTCAAGCCCTCCTGGGGCGAGCCGTACCTCGACCAGGTGGTGCGGATGATGGGCGCGCTCGGCGCGGCCCGGGACGCCGCCCGCGGGCACGAGGCGGTCTGCGTCAGCCACCAGCTGCCGATCTGGATCGTCCGCTCGTTCGTGGAGCGCCGCCGGCTCTGGCACGACCCCCGCCGCCGGCAGTGCTCGCTGGCCTCGCTGACCAGCTTCACCTTCGAGGGCGACAAGATCGTCTCGGTCGGCTACCGCGAGCCGGCCCGCGACCTGCTGCCGGCGTACCTGGTCGGCAAGGGCGGCAAGGGCAAGCCCGTGGGCAAGAGCTTCGGGGCCTGAGGGTCGGAGTCCGGGGGCGGCCGCGGCTCCGGCCCGGCCGGGCCCGGAGCCGCGCGTAAGCCCTGGGTAAGTATGGTCGCGGGTCGTCCGGCAACCGCCGGGCGGCCCGCTTCCGTAGCAGGTCAGAGCGGGTGCGGCGGCCAAGGCAGGGCCCCGGCGAACCCGCCCGGAACTCCATGCGAAACTTTTCACATGTCTGCCATGACGCGCCCCCGTCCCCGTGTCGCCGCAGCCGCTGCCACCGTCGCCGCCGCTGCGCTCGTCCTCACCGGTTGCTCCTCCACGGGCTCGTCGACCAGCGGCGAGGGCCAGGTCGGCTTCGTCACGGTCAAGGGGACCAACCTGTCGAAGGCGGACACGGGCAAGCGCGGGGACGCGCCGGACATCACCGGCGAGACCCTGGAGGGCAACCAGGTCAAGCTCTCCGACTACCGCGGCAAGGTCGTGGTGCTGAACGTCTGGGGCTCCTGGTGCGGGCCCTGCCGGGCCGAGGCGAAGAGCCTGCAGGCCGTCGCCGAGAAGTACAAGGACCAGGGCGTCCAGTTCCTCGGCATCAACACCCGGGACACCGACAAGACCAACGCCGTCCGCTTCGAGCAGGAGCAGGGCGTCACCTTCCCGAGCATCTTCGACCCGGCCGGGACGCAGCTGCTCAAGTTCCCCAAGGGCAGCCTCAACCCGCAGTCCATCCCGACCACCCTGATCGTCGACCGCGAGGGCAAGCTGGCCGCCCGCGCCGTCGGCGGCACCACCGAGGACGCGCTGGAGTCGATCCTCCAGCCGGTGGCCGCGGAGCAGAAGCAGTGAGTGCGCCGCTGCGGCTCGCCGACACCTTCACGACCGTGCAGAGCGGGGCGCTGCTGGCCGCGGCGCCGGTCGCGCTGGCGGCCGGGCTGGTGTCGTTCTTCTCGCCCTGCGTGCTGCCGCTGGTGCCCGGCTACCTGTCGTACGTGACGGGCTTCTCGGCCGCCGACCTGGTGGACGCCCGCGGTTCGAAGCGCGGCCGGATGCTCCTCGGGGCGACGCTGTTCATCCTCGGCTTCACCGTGGTCTTCGTCTCGGGCGGCGCGCTGTTCGGCCAGTTCGGCTCGACCCTGCAGGAGCACAAGCGGGTCATCTCGATCGTGCTCGGCTCGGTGACCGTCCTGATGGGCCTGGCCTTCATGGGCCTCGTCCCCGGCCTGAGCATGCGGGAGGTGCGCTCGCACCGCCGCCCGGCCGTCGGACTGCTCGGCGCGCCGCTGCTGGGCATGGTGTTCGGCATCGGCTGGACGCCCTGCATCGGCCCCACCCTGGCCGCCGTCCAGACGCTGTCCCTGAACCAGGCGGACGCGGCGCGCGGGGCGCTGCTGATGACGTTCTACTGTCTGGGCCTCGGCGTACCGTTCATCGTGGCCGCGCTGGCCTTCCGCCGGGCGCTGGGCGCCTTCGGGTGGGTCAAGCGGCACTACCCGCTCGTCATGCGGATCGGCGGCGGCATGCTCGTCGCGGTCGGTCTGCTGCTCGTGACCGGGATCTGGGACTCCTGGATGAGCGAACTGCAGTCCTGGACCGCCGACTCCTCGATCGGAATCTGACCGTGAGCAAGACCACGACCGAGACCGAGCTGCCGCCGGTGCCGGACGACGACGGAGCCGCCGAGCGGCTCAGCACCGCACCGGTCGAGTCCGAGGGCCCGACCGGCATAGGGGTGCTCGGCTGGGCGCGCTGGATGTGGCGCCAGCTGACCTCGATGCGGGTCGCCCTGATCCTGCTGTTCCTGCTGTCGCTGGCCGCCATCCCCGGCTCGCTGATCCCGCAGAACGGCCAGAACCAGTTCAAGGTACAGACCTGGAAGGCGCAGCACACCGCGGTCGCGCCGATCTACGAGAAGCTCCAGCTGTTCGACGTCTACAGCTCGGTCTGGTTCTCGGCGATCTACATCCTGCTGTTCGTCTCGCTGGCCGGCTGCATCGTCCCGCGCACCTGGCAGTTCGTCGGCGTGCTGCGCGCCCGGCCGCCGGCGGCGCCGCGCAACCTGACCCGGATGCCGGTGTACGCGGCCTGGCGCACCGAGGCGGACGCCGACCGGGTCAACGCCGCCGCCCACCGGCTGCTGCGCAGGCGGGGCTTCCGGGCGCACCTGTCCGGCGACGCGGTGGCGGCCGAGAAGGGCTACCTGCGCGAGGTCGGCAACCTGCTCTTCCACCTCTCGCTGTTCGCGCTGCTCGGCGGCTTCGCCTGGGCCAGCCTGGCCTCCGGCACCGGCGGCAAGCTGATGGTCGAGGGCCAGGGCTACTCGAACACCATCACCCAGCTCGACGACTTCAGCGGCACGCGGTTCTACGGCAACCAGGACCTCGACCCGTTCTACCTGAAGCTCGACGGCTTCACCTCGAAGTTCCAGACCCAGGGCGACCAGATGGGCGCCGCCCGGCAGTTCACCGCGAACGTGGAGTACTACCGGGGCAGCGACGAGTCGAAGCTGAAGAAGGGCACGATCGAGGTCAACCACCCGCTGGAGATCGGCGGCAGCAAGGTCTACCTGATCGGCCACGGCTACGCCCCGGTGATCACCGTCAGGAACGGCAACGGCGAGGTCGTCTACCACGACGTGGTGCCGTTCCTGCCGCAGGACGCCAACCTGACCTCGACCGGGGTCGTGAAGGTCTCCGACTACGGCACCGGCCCGGACGGCAACCGGACCCAGCTGGGCTTCTCCGGCTTCTTCCTGCCCACCGCGCCGGTGAGCTTCGAAGGCACCGGTCCGATCTCGCTGTTCCCCGGCGACGCCGCCCCGGAGCTGGTGCTGAACGCCTTCTCGGGCGACCTCGGCACCGACTCCGGCCTGCCGCAGAACATCTACCAGCTGAACACCCGCAAGCTCACCCAGCTGACCCAGGACGGCCAGCCGGCCAAGGCGGCGCTCAAGCCCGGCCAGGGCTGGACGCTGCCGAACGGCTACGGCAGCGTCACCTTCGAGGGCTACAAGCAGTGGGCGAGCTTCAACGTCTCACACCGGCCCGGGAACGCGATCGCGCTGACCGGCGCGGTGCTGGCCATCCTCGGCCTGATCGGCTCGCTGTTCATCCAGCGCCGCCGGATCTGGGTGCGGGCGGTGGCCCTGCCGGGCGGCGGCACCCAGGTGGAGCTGGCCGGTCTGGCCCGCAGCGAGTCGGCGAAGATCGCCGAGGAGCTGGCGGAACTCGCGGTGGACCTCCAGGACGACGCCCCGGCGTCCGAGGACGAGCCGACACCGGAGGACCCGGCGACGGAGGACCCCGCGCCGGGGGGCGCCGGGCCGGACGGACCCGCGCCGGACGACGACACGGCAGCAGAGCCCGCGGCAGCGGACCGCGCGGCAGCAGAGCCCGCAGCAGCAGACCCCGCAGCAGAGGACCCCGCAGCCCCTGCCGACCAGGACTCCAAGGAGTAGACGGTGCATCTCGCCTCGGGGGTCGACCCACAGCTGGCCGACCTCTCCAACAAGCTGATCTATTCGGCGATGGCGGTCTACATGATCGCCATGTTCGCCCACATGTTCGAGTGGACGTTCGGCAGCAAGGGCGCGGTCGCCGTCCGCTCCCAGGAGCAGTCGGGCAACCTGGCCGAGACCGTCGCCGCCGCGGAGCCCAAGGCCGCCAAGAAGGTCACCGTCACCGTGGCCGGGGCCAAGGGCGGCACCACCACGCTGACCCGCACCGTCCTGGCGGGCGAGGGCGCGACGGTGGTCACCGGCGGTCGCGGCGACGACGAGGTGGACGGCCCGGGCGCGGCCGGCACCAGTGAGAAGGGCGACCTGGCCGGTCGCATCGCGATCTCGCTGACCGTCCTGGCGCTGCTGCTGCACGGCGGCGGCATCATCTCCCGCGGCCTGTCGGTGTCCCGCTGGCCGTGGGGCAACATGTACGAGTTCTCCTGCGCCTTCGCCTTCGCGATGACGGCCGCGTACCTCGTGCTGCTGGCCGCGCGGAAGAACGTCCGCTGGCTCGGCCTGCCGGTCACCGTCGCGGTGCTGCTGACGCTGGGCATCGCGACGCAGGTGCTGTACACCGACTCCGAGCAGCTCGTCCCGGCGCTGCACTCGTACTGGCTGGCGATCCACGTCTCCACCGCGATCCTGTGCGGCGGCGCCTTCTACGCGGCGTTCATCGCCACGCTGCTGTACCTGGGCAAGGACTCCTTCGACAAGCGGACGGCGGCCGGCCTGACGACCGGTCCGCTGGGCACCCCGGCCTCGATCTGGCGCCGGCTGCCCGCCGCCTCGACCTTCGACAAGCTGTCCTACCGGATCAACGCCCTGGTGTTCCCGCTCTGGACGTTCACCATCATCGCGGGCGCGATCTGGGCCGAGGCGGCCTGGGGCAAGTACTGGGAGTGGGACCCGAAGGAGACCTGGTCGTTCATCACCTGGGTCGCCTACGCCTGCTACCTGCACGCCCGCGCGACGGCCGGCTGGAAGGGCCGCAAGGCCGCGTACCTGGCGCTGGCGGCCTTCGCCTGCTGGCTCTTCAACTACTACGGCGTGAACATCTTCGTCACCGGCAAGCACTCCTACGCGGGGATCTGACCGGGGGCGCGCACCCACCGGCCCGGCTTCCCACGAGAGATGGCCGGGCCGAGGTGCAACAGGGGTAGTTCGTGCCGGCCGTCCGTGCCGGCACGGGGAGGAACGAGGAGGAATCGCGCAATGGAGTGCGACGAGGTCATGCTGACCGTCCGAATCACCGCCGCCGAGCGCATGTTGCTCCGCCGGCTCGCCCAGGGACACCGCAGTGACGTGTCCGAGGTGGTGGCCGACGCTCTGCTGGACATCATCCCCACGCTCAGCGCGCCGGGGGACGCCTACCGGCTGCTGAGCGCCCTCGCCACGCCCGCGCCGTGCGCGCTGACGGTCTGGCTGCCGACGCCGCTGGCCGACCTGCTGGTGCCCGGTGCGGCCAGGATCGCCCAGATCACCGACGTCCGGATCGAGTCGGCCAGCGCGGCCCTGGGCGCGGCCCTGCGGCTCTGGCTGGCGCAGGACCCGGTCCGGCTGGCGGCCAACCTCAGTGTGATGCACGCCGGGCGGCCGGCCGCGCTGGTGGCGGCCTGAACCCCGCGCGGTGGGGCCCGGGCCCGGCGGTCCCACCGCGCTCCGGGCCCTGCGCCCGTCGCCTCAACTCGCCAGCGGCAGCAGGCCGGGGGCGGCGGGGCGGCCGTCCGGGGACTCCCGTCGCACCGGCATCCGCGGGCCGTCGACCGGCTCGGTGAGCAGCCGGCACTCGGCCACCGTCCGCCCGTCCTGGAGCAGTCGGACCTGGACGGGCGCGCGCCGGCCGTCCGGTGTCCGCTCGCGCACCGCGCGGACGAAGCAGGGCCGGTCCAGCTCGATGAAGCGGTCGAAGGAGGTCACCAGCTCGACCGGCACCACCGGCTCCGGGTGGTGCAGCCGCTGGGCGGCCTGCCGGGCGGCCTCCAGCACCACCATCCCGGGCACGTGGTCCAGCTCCTGGTCGAACAGCACCGGGTGGTCGGCGTCGGTCCGCAGCAGCCAGGTGTCCGGCCGCAGGGTCGGGCTGAGCACCACGTCCGCGGGCTGCGCCCGGCCGACGAGCTCGGGTGCGGCGGGCTCCGGCGGGCGGGGCGGGGTGACGGCCCGTCGTCCCGGTCCGCGCAGGCGCTCGTACGAGGCGGGGGTGACCACCCGCAACTGGCCGGAGCCGTGGCCGATCCGCAGGCCGTCCCTGGTGATCTCGGCGTGCACCCGCAGCGAGGCCAGCCGGCCGTGCCGCATCCGGACCTCCTCGCAGCCGACCTCCAGCATCAGCGAGGTCGGCCCGGCGGTGACTCCGAGGCCCGGCAGGCCCGGCTCGCCGAGCGCGTAGCCGAGGTCCTCCAGGACGAAGTGGTGGCCGCGCGGCACCCCGAAGCCGGCGTGGCCGACCAGCAGCCCCGCCTGGCGGACGGTCTCGGCCATCAGCACCGGGTCGTGGTAGCGGTCGCCGGGCAGCCGGTAGAAGCCGTGCAGCCGGGGCCACTGGGCGCCGAGCAGGAAGTCGTACGGGCCGGTGGCCTGCCAGCCGGTGAGGAGCACCTCGGACACGCAGGCGCGGTGCACCAGGTGCCGGGAGACGGTCCGGTCATGGAAGTCGTAACCCGGGTCGGGGTGGGCGGTCGAGCCGGTTCGGGCCGCCGGGCCGGTCCAAGCGGCTGGGCCGGTGCGGGTGGCGCTGCCGGTGCGGGCGGCGCTGCCGGGAAGCACGTACGGGCCGTCGACGTCCGGCTCCACGATCGATGGCATGGCTGGCCCAGCTCCAGGGTGTCGGTCGAGCGGCCGCCACGGACGCCCCACAGCAAAACATACATACCACCCGGTTTCTGTTCTGTTGCCGGGGCCCGCCCCGTGACATCGACCGGTCAGGCCACGCTACCTGCCCCCTGGGCTGCGGGAATCCCCGGAACGGCGAGGCCAGACCTTGGACGGGGGGCCGTCCCCGCTGGACGGCGGGGTCGACAGGGGCGCTAGATTAGATACCAACCATGCGGTTTCGCCGGTGCCGTCCGCATGCGAGGCGTCGCCCCCCACCAGGGCGGGCCGACAGACAGCAGCCGGAAGGGCGGGGGAGCGCCGTCCGGCCGAGTCCGGAGGGGCCAGTGGTCAAGCAGGAGCGCGCGGAGCGGACCAGGCAGGCCGTCCTGCTCGCCGCGGCGGACACCTTCGCGCGGGTCGGCTTCGAGGCCGCCAGCCTCGTCGACATCAGCCGCCGGGCCGGGGTGAGCAAGGGCGCCCTCTACTTCCACTTCGTCTCCAAGCGGGCCCTGGCCGACGGCGTGCGGGCCGCCGCCGGGCGGGTGGTCGGCTCGGCCGCGCTGCGCGCCCTGCGGGCGGAGGGCCCGGCCGTCCAGGGGCTGATCGACTTCTCGCACGAGCTGGCCCGGCTGCTGCGCGAGGACGTGGTGGTCCGGGCCGGCGTGCGGCTCGGTGCTCCCTGCCCGCGCCCGACCGCCACCGCTCTCCACGGTGCACCTGACGGTTCCGAAGCGCCGCCCGCCGAGGCCGCCTGGCGCGGCCTCACCGCCGTCGTCCACCGGCTGCTGGACCGCGCCGCCGAGGCCGGCGAGCTGCGCCCCGGGACGGACCGGCGGGCCTGCGCCGAACTGCTCGGTTCGGTGATGGCCGGTCAGGTGCTGCTGGCCGCGGATCAGGCCGGCCGGCCCACCGCCGAGGCGGTGCGCCGGCTCTGGACGGCCGCGCTGCCCGCGTTGGTGCCGGCGGAGCGCTGCCCGGGGCACCGGGTCTGACCGGCCGGGCTCAGGCCTGCTCGTCGGGGTTCAGCCGGGCGAGCACCTGCGGCTGGACCAGCCCGGGCAGCAACAGGGTCCACAGGTCGGCCATCCGCCGGATCAGGTCCCGCCGACCGGCCAGGACCTGGGAGCTCAGCTGGATCCCGGTGACCGCCCCGGTGATCACCCCGGAGGCCGCCACCAGGTCGATCCCGGGGCGGAGCTCCCCGGCGTCCCGGGCGTTCTGCAGCAGGTCGCGGACCAGGTCCATCCAGCCCTGGTAGGCGGCGATCTGCGGTTGGGTGAAGCTGCCGTGCTCGATCGTCAGCCGTATGCTGCCGCGCAGCAGCGGGTCGTCCTGGAGGGCGTGCGCGAAGGCGTAGCCGAGGTCGATCAGGGTCTGCACCGGGCTGTCCGAGGACGGCGTCCAGGTGGCGACCCAGGCGCCCTGGCCCTCGATCACGGCGAGCGCCAGCTCCTCCTTGGAGTGGAAGTGGAAGTACAGCGCGCCCTTGGTGACGCCCGCCCGGTCGAGGATCTCGGACATCGTGGCGGCGGCGTAGCCCCGCTCGTCGAACACCTCGGCTGCTGCGAGGAGCACCGCCTGGCGGGTCGCCAGCGCACGGGCCTGTCTGGCCATCGCAGCCTCCCTGGAAAGTTCTTGCTTCGGCAGCGGCCGATCCTATGGGGGCCGACGGGGCGACGGGCGCATACCGTCCAGTAGGTATCCTACCGAGCCGCTCCGGCCGACCGGTCGGCGTGCTGGGCGCGACGGCCGGATGTGGCGGCCGGGTGTGACGGCCGGTCGCCGCGGCTCCGCGCGCGGGCCGGCGGACGGCGAACAGCGGACGGCGAACAGCGGACGGCGGACGGCGACGGCGCGACGGCCGGCCACCCAGGTCGGGTGACCGGCCGTCGGAAGCCGGCGGAGAGCCGTCGGAAGTCGGCGACCCGTCAGGCGGCCTGCTGCCAGCTGACCGGCGAGTAGTAGGCCGGGCGGCGCTCCAGCCGCTGCCAGTTGGCGATCGGCTCGACCGGCGCGACGGCGGCGGCCTGCTGGGCCGTGGCCGCGCGGGCCATCAGCACGGCGGTGAGGGCGGCCAGTTCCTCGTCGGAGAGGCTGCCGCGGACGATGCGGACGAGGGGTTCGGCGGAAGCGGTCATGTCCTGGTTTCTCCCCCGGTGAAAGTGGTGTGTGGTGTCGCTCGGTACGGCCCTGCTGCGTGCTGCGTGCTGCGTGCTGCGTGCTGCGTGCTGCGTCGTGCGGGTCGCGCGTGGTGCAGGTGCTACATCGGCGGGTTGCCGTGCTTGCGGCTGGGCAGGTCGGCGTGCTTGGTGCGGAGCATCGCCAGGGCGGCGGCGATCACCTGCCGCGTCTCGGCCGGGTCGATGACGTCGTCCACGAGGCCGCGCTCGGCCGCGTAGTACGGGTGCATCAGCTCGCTCTTGTATTCCTTGATCTTCTGGGCGCGCATGGCGTCCGGGTCCTCGGCAGCGTTGATCTCGCGCCGGAAGATGACGTTGGCGGCGCCTTCGGCGCCCATCACCGCGATCTCGTTGGTGGGCCAGGCGTACGACAGGTCGGCGCCGATGGAGCGGGAGTCCATGACGA
>NZ_JBIDAK010000011.1:0-223782 GCF_043202455.1 Kitasatospora sp. NPDC048194 | reverse complement strand
GACGGTGACTTCTGGGTGCTGAACGGTGTGAAGCGGTGGATCACCAACGCGGGGGTGTCGGAGTTCTACACGGTGATGGCGGTGACGGATCCTTCGATGCGGTCGAAGGGGATCTCGGCGTTCGTGGTGGAGAAGGGCGACGAGGGGGTGTCGTTCGGTGCGCCGGAGAAGAAGCTGGGGATCAAGGGGTCGCCGACGCGTGAGGTGTACTTCGACAACGTGCGGATTCCGGCGGACCGGATGATCGGTGCGGAGGGGACGGGGTTCCAGACGGCGATGCGGACGTTGGACCACACGCGGGTGACGATCGCGGCGCAGGCGGTGGGGATCGCGCAGGGGGCGTTGGACTACGCGAAGGGTTATGTGCGCGAGCGCCGGCAGTTCGGGAAGGCGATCGCGGAGTTCCAGGGTGTGCAGTTCATGCTGGCGGACATGGCGATGAAGCTGGAGGCCGCGCGGCAGATGACGTACGTGGCGGCGGCGAAGTCGCAGCGCGGGGATGCGGATCTGACGTTCTTCGGTGCGGCGGCGAAGTGTTTCGCGTCGGACGTGGCGATGGAGGTGACCACGGACGCGGTGCAGTTGCTGGGTGGGTACGGCTACACGCGGGACTACCCGGTGGAGCGGATGATGCGGGACGCGAAGATCACCCAGATCTACGAGGGCACCAACCAGGTCCAGCGCATCGTGATGGCCCGCAACCTCCCGTAACGGCGCCACCGGCTCCGACGGCCGAGTCGCCCGGATCCAGCCCGGATCCCGGCCGGCATCCGGCCGTCGGGGCCGCCCCGCCGCCCCGATGCTAAGTTCCGGAGAATGAGTGAGAAGGAAGAGCAGGACGTGCCCCTGAACGACGGGCCCTCGAAGCCGGCGATGCGCGAGGCGCTGGTGGCCGCGGCCTTCGAGCTCTTCCTGGAACGCGGCTTCGAGCAGACGACGGTCGACGACATCGTCGCCCTCGCGGGTGTCGGCCGACGCTCCTTCTTCCGCTACTTCCCGGCCAAGGAGGACGTGGTCTTCCCCGACCACGAGCGCAGCCTCGCCGAGATGACCGAGTTCCTGGACTCCGGCACCGGCGAGGAGGACCCGGTCAAGCACGCCTGCGACGCCGCCCGCCTGGTCCTGCGGATGTACGCCGAGCAGCCCTCCTTCTCCGTCCAGCGCTACCGCCTCACCCGCAAGGTGCCCGGTCTGCGGGCGTACGAGCTCTCGGTGGTCTGGCGCTACGAGCACACCCTCGCCGCCTACCTGCGGAGCCGCTTCGCCGACCGCCCGGACGGCCCGCTGCGCGCCGACGTGATCGCCGCAGCGGTGGTCGCCGCGCACAACCACGCCCTGCGCACCTGGCTGCGCTCGGGCGGCGAGAGCGACTGGGTCGCCGAGGTGGACGCGGCGATGGCCTTCGTCACCAGCACCTGGAGCGACCGCCCCGCGGAGACCGCCCCGGACGGCGAGGGCCCGGCCGACGACGTGGTGGTCCTGGTGGCCAGCCGCCGTGCCCCGCTGTGGCGGATGGTCCAGGGCATCGAGAGCGCCCTGGGCGAGGACACCCGCCGGGGCTGACGCTCCCCGCCGACGGGCCGGTCCGTGGCGGTGGAGCGGAGCGCCCCACAACAGTTCCCATGCGACCGATCCTTGTATCGGCCCGTTCGAATGACGTCGGCGGGCGTCACGACGGCGTCGGGCCGGACGGCTCCGAGCGACCGGCGCGGACCGGTCCGGGCACCCGGGTGTCCCGGGCGTGCTCCGGCCGACTGATCCTGGCGACGATCATCCGATCCGCGTTTCTGCTGGTGGTCGCGGCGATTCTGACGGAACGTGAGGCCGCTCCGGGCGTGCCGCCGGTTGCGAGGCGTTGCGGAGCGTGGCTGTCTGAATCGCGGCGGGGCCGACCGGCGCCGCCACCTCGACACCGAACTCCGTGGAGGAGAATCTCATGCGTGCTCTCAAGCGTGTCCTGGCCGTCAGTGCCCTCACCGCCCCGCTCGTGATCGGCTGTGCCGGCCTGGCCTCGGCCCAGGAAGGCTTGGACGCGGACTGGGGCAAGGGCCAGTTCGTCGCGAACCAGAACGGCGCCGGCGTCGCGGGCGCCGAGTCCCACGTCGGCTCGGACGGCATCTCGCACGCCGACTTCTGGCTCTGGGCGGACGACAACGGCGTCTCCGGCTCCTTCGCGGGTTCGGGCGCCTCCTGGAACAACGGCTGACCTTGCCCGTACTGCCGAGGGCGTGACACCGCCCCGGAGGTGGCTCCCCGAGCCCACCGTTACCGAGAAGGAGGGCCCCGCCGCCCGGCGGCTACCCCCTCCTGATGAAACGCGAAGGGCCCCTGATGATCAGGGGCCCTTCTGCTGGTGTCCGAGGGGGGACTTGAACCCCCACGCCCGATAAAGGGCACTAGCACCTCAAGCTAGCGCGTCTGCCATTCCGCCACCCGGACCGGGTGTCGTCCTCGCGGCTTCCGATCTCTCGTCCGTCGCGCTGACAGGTGTAACTGTAGCAAAGATCGGCTTGAGCTCCCAAAACGGCTCCGGCCCCGGGAGCGCGGTGGGCGGCGGGGGCAAGGGGCGGTCTGTGGCGGCGGCGTGACCAGGGGGTTTCGGGGCCGTGCGGGGGGTGGATCGCGATGGGGGGCTGGGAGAGGATGGGCGGACGTGCTCGTACGGCCCGGGTGCAGGTCCTGGGGGTGGCGCGCTGGTGCGTCGGTGCGGGCCCAAGACGAGGAGTGACCGTGAGCGAGCGGAGCGAGTCGACGGCGCCGAAGGTGACGGCTGAGTCGGAGGTCGCCGGGATCTGTCGCGATCTGATCCGGATCGACACCAGCAACTACGGGGACGGTTCGGGCCCGGGGGAGCGCAAGGCGGCCGAGTACGTGGCCGAGCAGCTCGCGGAGTTCGGGGTCGAGCCGCAGATCTTCGAGTCGGCCAAGGGCCGGGCCTCCACCGTCGTCCGCATCGAGGGCGAGGACCGGTCCCGCCCGGGCCTGCTGATCCACGGCCACACCGACGTGGTGCCCGCGAACGCGGCGGACTGGACGTACGACCCCTTCGGCGGCGAGATCGCGGACGGCTGCGTCTGGGGCCGCGGTGCGGTCGACATGAAGGACATGGACGCGATGACCCTCGCGGTCATCCGCGACCGGCTGCGCACCGGCCGCAAGCCCCCGCGCGACATCGTGCTGGCCTTCCTGGCCGACGAGGAGGCGGGCGGCACCTACGGAGCCCGCTTCCTGGTGGACCGGCACCCGGAGCTGTTCGAGGGCGTGACCGAGGGCATCGGCGAGGTCGGCGGCTTCTCCTTCACGGTCAACGACCAGGTGCGGCTCTACCTGGTGGAGACGGCCGAGAAGGGCATGCACTGGATGCGCCTGACGGTCGAGGGCCGGGCCGGCCACGGCTCGATGGAGAACGACGACAACGCGATCACCGAGCTGTGCGAGGCGGTCGCCCGGCTCGGCCGGCACACCTTCCCGCTGCGGATCACCAAGACCGTCCGGGCCTTCCTGGACGAGCTGTCCGACGCGCTCGGGGTCGAGCTCGACCCGGAGAACATGGACGAGACGCTGCGCGTCCTCGGCGGCATCGCCAAGATGATCGGCACCACGCTGCGCAACACCGCCCAGCCGACCATGCTCGGCGCGGGCTACAAGGTGAACGTGATCCCCGGTCAGGCCACCGCACACGTGGACGGGCGCTTCCTGCCCGGCTACGAGGAGGAGTTCCTGGCCGAGCTGGACAGCGTGCTCGGTCCGCGGGTGAAGCGGGAGAGCCTGCACTCGGACCGGGCGATCGAGACCGGCTTCGACGGCGCGCTGGTCGAGGCGATGCAGACGGCGCTGCGCGCCGAGGACCCGATCGCCCGGGCGGTGCCGTACTGCCTGTCGGGCGGTACGGACGCCAAGTCCTTCCAGGACCTCGGCATCCGCTGCTTCGGCTTCGCACCGCTGCAGCTGCCGCCCGAGCTGGACTTCGCCGGGATGTTCCACGGCGTGGACGAGCGGGTGCCGGTGGACGGGCTGAAGTTCGGCGTCCGCGTGCTGGACCGCTTCATCGACGCCTGCTGACCGCGCGCCTGCCGGCCGCGAGCCCGGTCGTGCGCAGCTGATCACGCGACTCGGTCGGCCCGCTCCCGAAGCCTCGGGGGCGGGCCGACCGCATTGTCCGAGCGCATGATTGTGGGATGGGTTTCTGGAGATCAACAGAAACGATTCAGCTATGCGGTTGCGTGCCGATTGTCTGTGCGAACCCTCACCGTTGAGAGTGAATGGGAAATCTGTTCCGTACCCCGTTTGCCGCAGCGTCGTTCATCCCTGTGCAGCCCGCCGAACGGGTTGCGTTGTCCGTACAGGAGGAATGATGAAGGTCAAGAAGATCGCCGCCGTCGCCGCCGCCACCGGTGGCCTGGTGCTCGCCGCCGCCGGTGTCGCGTCCGCTCACGGCGGCGCCGCTGCCGACGGTGTGGCCGCGGGCTCCCCGGGCGTCGTCTCTGGCAACCAGGTCCAGGTTCCGGTCCACATCCCGGTGAACGTGTGCGGCAACACCGTCAGCGTGATCGGCGTGCTGAACCCGGCGTTCGGCAACCACTGCGCCAACTTCTGAGTCGACCTCCGGGCTGCTGAGGCCCGTTGAGCCGATTCCCACCACGGCCCCCGGGCGGCGGACGCGCCGCACCGGGGGCCGTCGCGTGTCAGGGGTTTCTGTCGGGGGCTTCGCCTACCGGATCCGGGGGCTCCGCCGCCGGTGGATCGGCAACGCTCGAGGGCCATCATCGCTCGATCGGGTGAAGCGGGTTCGTTTGGCTCAACCTCGCCGTTGGCTTCTCGTTAACTCCTGTGCAGTCGAAGACCTTGGGTGATTTCCGGCTATACAGAAATTCCGACTTTCATAAGGTTCACGTCAAGGTCGCCATGTCGTCTCGAAAACGTCAGGGGAAAACATGAGGAATGTAGCCAAGAAGGGGATCCTCACTGCCGTGGCCACCGGCAGTGTGCTGGCCTCGACCGCCGGCTACGCCTATGCGGGCGCCGAGGCGCAGGGAGGTGCGGCGGGCTCGCCGGGCGTCGCCTCGGGCAACTCGGTCCAGGTGCCCGTCGAGGTACCGATCAATGCCTGCGGCAACACGGTCGATGTGATCGGCGTACTGAACCCCGCCTTCGGCAACCGCTGTGCCAATGCCAGTACCAGTCGCCACGCGGCCCCGCCGCCCGTGCACGTCTCCCAGCCCGGTGGCGCGGGCACTGGTGGCGCCGGTGCCGGCGGCTCCCACTCCGGTGGCTCCCACATCGACGGGCCGTCCACCGACGCGCACCGGGGGCCCACCGCCTCGGGTGCTTCCGCCAGCGGTGGCGCGGTGGGCTCGCCCGGCGTGATCTCCGGCAACAGCGTCCAGGCCCCGGTGCACGTCCCGGTCAACGCCTGCGGCAACTCGGTGAACGTGGTGGGTGCCGCGAACCCGGCCTTCGGCAACTCCTGCGGCAACGGGGCCCAGCCCGCGCCGAAGCCGACCGACGACTGCCCCGAGGACCACACCCCCGCCACCCCGCCGGCCGGCAGCGGTGAGTCCGGCCAGGGTGGCGGGCGCAACGGCGGTTCGTCCACCGGCAGCACCCCCGTCACCGCCCCGGCGACGGGCGGCGTCACCCAGGCCGCCGCACGGACCAGCACTCCGGTCACCCCCGTCGCGCAGGCCGCCGCGAGCAACCAGCTGGCCTCCACCGGCGCCGGCGGCGCCGAGGTGTACGGCGCCGCCGGGCTCGCGCTGCTGATCGGCGGCGGCGTGCTCTACCGCCGCGCCCGCGCCGGCGCCCGCTGAGCGGCAGAGCGCTCAGCGCCGCCGCCGACCGGGCGGCGTGCCCGTGGCAGTCCCTCCCGCGGGGCGCTCACGGGCACGCCGCCCGGTCGCGCACGTTCCCCCGGCCCGCGCGGCCGGGGGCCTTCCGTCACCAGCTCCGGACCTGCCGGATGATCCGCCGCTTCAGCCGGACCGTCCGGCTGCCGTCGGGGAACAACCTCAGCCGGTCGAGCTCCCAGTGCCCGTACTCGGCGTGCTCGGTGAGTAGTTGGCGTGCCGCGTTGCGCGTGGTGCCGCGCGGCATGCGAAGCGACTGGTACTCGTACTCCGGCTGCCGGACCGGCTTCGGTGGGGTCAAAACGCTCCTCCTGGGAATCATCTGCGGGCAAGCCTACGGCGTGCCCCGGACACTCGGCCCGGGTATTTCCGGCCGACCTCCCGTGCGGAAGCGGCGGTTCGGCGGCTCGCTACCGGGGTGCTCACCTGACAGTCCATCAGTTCTGTTGTCCGTGGGGAGGGGATACCCGGATACCGGCGCGAGAAGCCGCACCCGGACGGCCCCGTCGGGCCGCTCGCGCGCCCTCCGCGCCCCTTCCGCGCCGGTCCCGTGAGGGGACAGAACGGGCGAGATCGGACATCGAGGCGGAAGTTGCGGTGAAATCGCGGGTGTAGACGACAACCGCTGTGCGTACCGGCACCGCGGGGAGATAGCGTCTGCACCATGTCTGATGCCGCGCAGCCCACCATTGCCGAGGTACGCGCCGCCGCTGAGGCGGTCAAGGCCGCCATCGACCGTCATCTGGAAGCGGTGTCAAGCCCGAACGCAGCGGATGATCCCGCCGTCTCCGCCGCCTACGAGCAGCTCGCGACGGCGGCCATCGCCTACGACCAGCTCCTGTACGAGGTCTACGACGAGGTCACCCCCTTCGAGATCCCCGGGGACGAGGGCCCGGGCGGCTACCACGGCCCGGAACAGCCCGAGGCGATCAGCGTGCTGATCCGCCGCGACTACCACGTGGCCGACCCCAAGCGACTGCGTGCCCAGGCCGAGCGGCTCGACGATTCGCTCACTCCCGGCGGGGTGGGCGGGGTGAACGCCGCGATCGGCGTGCTGTTCGGCGAGTACGAGCCGGACGAGATCGCCGCCCGCAGCGAGGAGTTCGGCCTGGAGGAGGCGGACTCCACGCTCTGGGTCGCGGCCGCCGAACCGACCGAGCCGGGCGAGTGGCTGCCGGAGCCCTTCGAACACGCCGATCCTCGGCTGCTGATCTGCCGGTTCGACGTGAGCGAGGTCTACGACGACGAGGACCTCGACGACTGACGCGCCCCGCAGGCGACGGAAGGGCGGGCCCGGTCGTTCCGGGCCCGCCCTTCCGTCGCCCGGGGAACCCGCCCGGTCAGTACGCCGAGGCCGCGTTCTCCGCGAGGAGCGCCCGCAGCCGGGTGGTGCGCGGCTGCGCCGGGCGCTCGGCGACGGCCTGGACGAGCGCCGGGCCCGCCGCGTGCACCACCGACAGGTGCCGCTCGCCGCGCCCGAAGGCGGTGTAGACCCACTGCCGGGTGAGCGTCGGCCCGGCGTCCTCGGGGAGCACCACCACGACCCCGGGCCAGCGGCGGCCGAGTGCCTGGTGGACCGTCAGCGCCCAGCCGTGCCGCAGCCGCCCGGCCTCCGCGGGCGGGACGGTCCGGCGGGAGCCGTCCGGATACTCCAGGTGGAGACCGGTGGCGTCGCCGTCCAGCACCCGGGCCGGGCGGGTGATCCCGGGCGCCGGGGACTCCACCACCCGGTCACCCGGGTCGAAACCGCCGAACCGCCCGGGGCCGGGGTTCAGCCGGGCCTTGGCGGCGGCGTTCAGCGCCCGCGTACCGGCCGGACCGCCGTGGCCCGGGGTCAGCAGCACGACCTGCTCGGCGGGGATGCCGAGCGCCCGCGGGATCGAGTCGGTGAGCAGTTGGACGGCGCGGTGGACGGCCTCGCCGCCGTCCTTGGCGGTCAGGATGACCACCTCCTTGTCCGGCGCCTCGACCGGCTGCAACTCGCCGATGCCGACGCCGGAGACCAACTCGCCGATCGGGCCGAAGTCCGGGGTGCGGGAGGCGACCGCCGGGCAGACCTTGGCGGCCAGCAGGTCGGCGAAGAACCGGCCGGGGCCGGCCGACCAGAGCTGGCCCGGGTCGCCGCTGAGCACCAGCCGGGTGCCGTCCGCGAGCGACTCCACCAGGGTGGCGGCCAGTTCGACGTCCAGCAGCGGGGCGTCCAGCACGACCAGGAGGTCCAGGGCGAGCGAGCCGTCGGGGGAGCGGCCGGGGCCGGCCGTCCCGGCCAGCAGCTCGGCGAGGGTGGCGACCTGGGGCCGGGCCTGAGCCCCGGCGAGCGCGGCGAAGGACTCCCGGCCCTGGTCGGTCCAGGTGGCGGCCCAGGCCCGCAGCCCGAGGCTCCGGGCGGCGGCGAGCAGCGCGGCGGGTTCGGCGCGGGCGGCCTCGCCGCCGGTGTGCAGCACCAGGGCCGCGTCGGCGACGGCCTGGATCAGCGCGGTCGCGGAGGCGGACGGCGCGGCCTCGGCGGCGGCCGCCCAGGCGGCGGGGCCGGGGTCGGCGGGCACGTGGTCGGCGTGGTCGGGCGCCTCCTCCGCAGCCGGCTCGGCGGCCTCGGCGGCATCCCCGCCCGCCTCCGCCGGCTCGGCGGCCTCGGCGGCCTCGGCGGCCTCGCCGTGTCCGGTGTCCGCACCCTCGACGTCCTCGGCGGCCTCGCCGTCCTGGTCGTCCGCCACGTCGTGGGTGTCTTCGGCGTCCTCGCCCGGCACGAAGGTGGCCATGAGCTGCAGCAGCCCCTCGGCGAGGCTGTCCTCCGCCATCGCCAGCCGCTCCAGCGCGAGCAGCGTCCGGGTCGGCGGCTCGTCGTCCTCGCCGCCCGCGGCCTGCGCCTCCGGCCCGCTCAGCTCCTCCTGGAAGGGCAGCACCCGCCCGTCCTCGACGGCGGCCTGGATCGCGGCGGCCGCCTCCGGCATCCGCAGCCGCTCCAGCCCGGCCGTCACCTCGGCCAGCTCGAGCGCCGAGTGCCCGCGCAGGGCTGCCTGCTCCAGCAGCCACAGCACCAGCGCCTGGGCGCGGCGCGGGTCGTCGGGCCGGGCCCCGGGGCCGAGCAGCTCACGGGCGAAGCCGTCCGCGTGCTCGGGGCGGACGCCGGGCAGGCCCAGCACCGCCCACGGGTCGGCGCGCAGCCGTTCGGCCGCGTCCTCGCCGAACTCGGCCACGGCGGCGGGCGCCAGGTCGGCCGGGGCGCCGCCGGCGGTCAGCACCCGGGCGGCTTCCTGGAGCGCGTCGCCGCGCGGGCCGTCGGGCTCCCCGGCAGCCGCAGTGGCGGCGGCCGTGGCCGGCGCGCCCTCGCCGGGCACCCCCGACCCGCCCGGCGCTCCCGACCCGCCCGGTCCGCCCGCTACCTGCGCGCCGGGAGCCTCCGGGGCCCCGGCCGAGCCCGACACCGGCGAGCCCCCCGGGCCACCGGGCCCGGAGGCGCCGGGCCCCGACCCTGCCGGCCCACCGCCCTGCGGCCCGATGCTGCGGATCCGCTCCGCCAGCTCCGCGATCGCCGCGGCCTTGTCGGCCGGTGAGGCCGCCGTCTCCTCCGGAGCGCCGTTCCCCGTGTCACTCATCGTCGTCCGCTCCAAAGGTCACTCCACTGCACGTTCTGCCGACAACCCGGACCACGGCCCGGACCGGCCGTCAGAGCTCGGTCCACCCCTGGTCGGGGTAGCGGTGCACCGGCGACGAGATGTCGTCCAGCGCGCCGCGGATCTCATCCGGAAGCGTAAGCGCCTCCACCGACAGCGCCGCCTGCAGCTGTGCCACCGTCCGTGCCCCGACCAGCGCGCTCGCCACCCCGGGCCGGTCCCTGACCCAGGCCAGCGCGACCGCGAGCGGGCTGCTGGCCAGCCCGTCGGCGGCGGTGGCGACGGCGTCCACGATCCGCCGCGAGCGCTCCCCGAGGTAGGGCTGGACGAACCCGGACAGGTACGTCGAGGCGCCGCGCGAGTCCTGGGGGACGCCGTGGCGGTACTTGCCGGTGAGCACCCCGCGGCCGAGCGGGGACCCGGCGAGGATCCCGATCCCGGCGTCCAGCGCCGCGGGCAGCGCCTCCCGCTCGATGCCGCGCTGCAGCAGCGAGTACTCCAGCTGCGCCCCGGCCAGCGGCATCCGGTCGTGGGCGCGCTGCCAGGTGGCGGCCTTGGCGAGCTGCCAGCCGCTGAAGTCGCAGACCCCGGCGTACCGGGCGCGGCCGGAGGAGACGGCGATGTCGAGGGCGCTGAGCGTCTCCTCGACCGGGGTCATCGGGTCGAAGGCGTGCACCTGCCACAGGTCGACGTGGTCGGTGCCGAGCCGCTGCAACGAGGCGTCGAGGGCGGCGAGCAGGTGGCCGCGCGAGCCGTCGAAGCGCCGGGCGGCCTCGGGGACGCTGCCCGCCTTGGTGGCGATGACGAGTTCGGAGCGGGGGACGAGGCCCTCGGTGAGGCGGGAGATCAGGTACTCGGCGCCGCCGTCCGCGTACACGTCGGCGGTGTCGATCAGGTTGCCGCCGGCGTCGACGAACTCCTTGAGCTGCTCGGCGGCCTCGTGCTCGTCGGTGTCCCGGCCCCACGTCATGGTGCCGAGACCGAGGCGGGAGACCTGCAGGCCGGTACGGCCGAGGCGACGCATTTCCATCGGACGGGCCCTCCACTGGCCAATGGCCCCGGGAGCCCCCGAAGCCCTTCAAACGCGCAGGTGGGGTGCGGACTACCCACGTCGGCTGAGCGTAGCGGCCGGGTCGCGGGCAGGGGCGCAGACCCGCAGAACGATCAACGCCGACGGTGTGACCCAGCCCACCCCTACCCGTCGGTAGCCCGTCCCGCGCGTACGCGGCTACGCTCGCCACCAAGGCCCCCGACTGGAAGGTTCGGCACATGCGACTCGGCATCAACCTCGGCTACTGGGGACTCGGCATGGACGCCGACAACATCGCGGTGGCCCAGGAGGCGGACCGGCTCGGCTACTCGGTCTGCTGGGCCGCGGAGGCGTACGGCTCGGACGCCGCGACGGTGCTGAGCTTCGTCGCCGCGAGGACCGAGCGGATCGACGTCGGCTCCGCCATCTTCCAGATCCCGGCCCGCACCCCCGCCATGACCGCGATGACCGCCGCGACCCTGGACACCCTCTCCGGCGGCCGGTTCCGCCTCGGCCTCGGCGTCTCCGGCCCGCAGGTCTCCGAGGGCTGGTACGGCGTGAAGTTCGACAAGCCGCTGGCCCGCACCCGCGAGTACGTGGAGATCATCCGCAAGGCGATGTCCCGCGAGCGCCTGGTGCACGAGGGCGCGCACTGGACCCTGCCGCTGCCGGGCGGCCCGGGCAAGCCGATCAAGCTCACCGTGCACCCGGTGCGCGAGCACATCCCGCTGTACATCGCCGCGATCGGCCCGAAGAACCTGGAGCAGACCGGCGAGATCGCCGACGGCTGGCTCGGCATCTTCTTCGCCCCCGAGCACGCCGCGCTCTCCCTGGACCCGCTGCGGGCCGGGCGCGCCAAGGCCGGCCGGACGCTCGAGGGCTTCGACCTCTGCCCCACCGTCACCATCGCCGTCGGCGAGGACATCAAGGCCGGCGTCGACTCCCAGCGCTCCTACGCCGCGCTCTACATCGGCGGCATGGGCAGCAAGGAGAAGAACTTCTACAACCAGCTCGCCCGGCGGATGGGCTACGAGCGCGAGGCCGACGAGATCCAGGAGAGGTACCTGGCCAAGGACTACGCGGGCGCCGCGGCCGCCGTCCCGCACGACCTGATCGACGCCACCTCGCTGGTCGGCGACACCGCCCGGATCGCCGACCGGATGCAGGCCTACGCGGACGCGGGCGTCACCACGCTCACCCTGGCCCCGTCCGGTCTGACCCTGGACGAGCGGGTCCGGGCGCTGCGCACCGGCGTCGAGGCGCTGGAGCGGGCCGGCCTGGCCTGACCGGGTCCGGGCGTTCGAGCGGCACACCGGGCGGCGCGGGAGGGAACCCGCCGGTACGAGGCGGCACCGGCGGTTCCGGGGCGCACGCCCGGCCTCACAGCCAGTCGTGCCGCTTGAACACCCGGTGCAGCACCACGCAGACCACGGCCATCAGCGCCAGCACCGCCGGGTAGCCCCACCGCTGGTGCAGCTCGGGCATGTGGTCGAAGTTCATCCCGTAGATGCCCGCGATCATGGTCGGTACGGCGGCCAGCGCCGCCCAGGCCGAGATCTTGCGCATGTCGTTGTTCTGCTGCACGCTCACCTGCGCCAGGTTGGCGTTGAGGATGTCGGTCAGCAGCCGGTCCATGCCCTCCACCTGGTCGTTCACCCGGGCCAGGTGGTCGGCGACGTCCCGCAGGTAGGGCGCCGTCTCCGGCTGGACGAACGGGGCGCCGCGCTCCAGGCGCAGCATCGGCTCCATCAGCGGGGCGGCGGCGCGGCGCACGGCCATCACCTGGCGCTTGCAGCCGTAGATCCGCCCGGCGACGTCCCGGCCGACCCGGCCGGCGGCGAAGACGTCCGCCTCCAGTTCGTCCAGGTCGGCCTGCAGGGCGGTGGCCACCTCGACGTAGCCGTCCACCACGGCGTCGCACACCGAGTGCAGCACTGAGCTGGGCCCGTACCGCAGCAGCTCGGGCTGCTGCTCCAGCCGGGCCCGCAGCCCGCTGAGCGGGGTGTCCTCGCCGTGCCGCACGGTCATCACGAAGTCCGGGCCGAGGAAGACCATCACCTCGCCGCTGGTGACGGCGTGCGCGCCGGGGTGGTAGCCGAGGGTCTTCAGGGCGACGAACAGCGAGCCCTGGTAGGCCTCCACCTTGGGGCGCTGGTGGGCGCTGACGGCGTCCTCGACGGCCAGCGGGTGCAGCGCGAACTCCCTGCCGACCCGGTCGAGTTCCTCGACGGTCGGCTCGAAGAGGCCTATCCAGACGAAGGCGCCCGGGCCGGCCGCGCGGGCGGCGGTGAGCGCGTCGTTCGGGTCCTCGGAGACCCCGATCCGGTGGCCGTCCTGATATGCGGCGCAGTGGACGATCATGCGTGCCATTGTTCCCCGAAGTGCCCGGTCGACACAGCGCCGCGACGCCCGGCCCGCCCGGGGCGGCGCACCCCGTCCGTACGGCGCCGCGCACCCCGTCCGTACGGCGCCGCGCACCCCGTCCGTACGGCGCCGCGGCGCCCGGTCGGCACCGGGCCGGGGCGGCCCGCCGCCGGGGCCGAGGCGCGGACCCCGCCCCACGACGGCGCCCGGAGGCCGTAGGCTGAGCCCCATGCCCACCCTGCTGCTCGTCCGCCACGGCCGCTCGACCGCGAACACCGCCGGGATCCTGGCCGGTTGGACCCCCGGCGTGGACCTGGACGACACCGGCCGCGCCCAGGCCGCCGCGCTGGCCGGGCGGCTGGCCGCGATCCCGCTGGCGCAGGCCGTCAGCAGCCCGTTGGAGCGCTGCCGGCAGACCCTGGAACCGCTGGTCGCCGTCCGGCCCGAGCTGGCTCCGCCGGCCGAGGACGAGCGGCTCGGGGAGTGCCACTACGGCGAGTGGACCGGCCGCCCGCTGGCCGAGCTCGCCAAGGAGCCGCTCTGGCGCACCGTGCAGGACCACGCCGCCGCGGCGGCCTTCCCCGGCGGCGAGTCGCTGCGCGAGCTGAGCCACCGGACGGTCAGCGCGGTCCGCGAGTGGAACGCCAAGATCGCCGCCGAGCACGGCGAGGACGCGGTCTGGGTCGCCTGCTCGCACGGGGACGTGATCAAGGCGGTGGTGGCCGACGCGCTCGGCCTGCACCTGGACCACTTCCAGCGGATCAGCGTCGAGCCCTGCTCGGTCACCGCGATCCGGTACACCCCCAAGCGCCCCTTCGTGCTGAGAATGGGTGACACCGGCGACCTCTCCTCGCTGGCCCCCAAGCCCCACGCCGATCCGGCCGGCCCGGCCACCCCGGCCGGGGACGCGGTGGTCGGCGGCACCGCCTGAGCGGCTCTCCCCGCGGCGGCCGCGCGGCGCCCCACCAGCGGCGGCACCACCCGGAACCGCCGGTGCCACCCCGTCCCCGGTCGCCGGCCGGCCTCCCGCTCGGCTCCCCGGTCGGTGCCCGGAGGTCGTAGGGTGACTGGAGAGTGATCCATCCGTCCGACAACCCGCGATCCCCCACGGCGGATCCGCACCGAACCGACACGATCCGGAGCGAGAGCGTGCCCCGTCAGGTCTTCTTCTACGACCAGCCCGAACGGTTCGTGGCCGGCACCGTCGGCCAGCCCGGCGCCCGGGCGTTCTACCTGCAGGCCAGTGCCCGGGGCCGGGTCACCAGCGTGCTGCTGGAGAAGACCCAGGTCGCCGCGCTCGCCGAGCGGATCGAGGAGGTCCTCGACGAGGCGCTGCGGCGCAGCGGCGGCGACGCCTCCATCCCGGCCACCGCGCCCAAGGACCTGCTCGACACCGCCCCGCTGGACCTGCCGCTGGAGCAGGAGTTCCGGGTCGGCACCATGGCCCTGGCCTGGGACAGCGTGGACGGCTGCCTGGTGGTCGAGGCGCAGGCCCTGGTCGAGGACGAGGAGGACGAGGGCGAGGAGGCGGTCTTCCGGGACGACGAGAACGGCCCGGACATGCTGCGGGTGCGGCTGACCGGCGCGATGGCCAGGGTGTTCGCCAAGCGCGCGCTGGACCTGGTCGCGGCCGGCCGCAAGCCCTGCCCGTTCTGCAACCTGCCGCTGGATCCGGAGGGCCACCTGTGCCCGCGCGCGAACGGCTACCGGCGCTGAACACCGAGACCCCGCCGCAGGCCGACCCGGCGGTCGCCGCCGCCCTCGCCGCGGACGTGCCCACCGCCCTGGCCCTGCTGCGCCAGGGCGAACTGACCGTGCACGGCCGCCTGACCGAGGCCTCCAACGCCGCGCTGTACTGCACGGTCGCGCACGGCTCGTTGAGCGCGCAGGCCGTCTACAAGCCGGTGGCCGGCGAGCGCCCGCTCTGGGACTTCCCGGACGGCACGCTGGCCGGCCGGGAGGTCGCCGCGTACGAGCTGTCCGCCGCGACAGGCTGGGCGCTGATCCCGCCCACGGTGCTGCGGGAGGGGCCGCACGGGCCGGGCATGGTGCAGCTGTGGGTCGAGCCGGATCCGCAGGCCGAGCCGCTGCTGGCGCTCCAGGACCCGGACGGTCCGGAGGAGGGCTGGCTGCCAGTCGTGCACGCCGAGGTGGAGGGCGGCCGACCGGCGCTGCTGGTGCACCACGACGACCGGCGGCTGCGCCGGCTGGCCGTGCTGGACGCGGTGCTCAACAACGCCGACCGCAAGGGCGGCCATCTGATCCCCGCCGCCGACGGCCGGCTCTACGGCATCGACCACGGCGTCACGTTCAACACCGAGGACAAGCTGCGCACCCTGCTCTGGGGCTGGGCGGGCGATCCGCTGCCCGGCGAGGCGCTGGAGGTGCTGGCCCGGCTGGCCGAGCAGCTGGACGGCGAGCTGGCCGAGCGCCTGGCCCCGCACCTGACCGCCGCCGAGCTGGACGCCACCCGGGCCCGGGTCGCCGCGCTGCGCGGCTCCGGCACCCATCCGCTGCCCTCCCGGGACTGGCCCGCGATCCCCTGGCCGCCGGTGTAGCGGCGGCGCGCCGGGCCGTACGGCGGGGGAGAGCGGCGGGCGCCGACGGATGGTCTGGACCTGTTACCGGAACAGGTCGCACACTGCTCCGATGGACGTGCGACGGACACCCACCACCCGAACCGCACCGGACCTGCCGTTGCACCGACTGCAGGTCCCGCTGCCCCACCTGCTCCCCTTCGCCATCGGCGGCTTCGACGCGATCGGCCCGCTCTCCCGTGCCAACTTCCCCCACCGCCACTCCTTCTACGAGATCGTCCAGGTCACCGGCGGGCGCGGCGCCCACGTCCTGGACCTGGACCACCGGCCGCTGGCGCCGCCCCAGTTGTGCGTGATCACGCCGGGCCAGGTGCACCACTGGGCGGACGCCGAGGAACTCACCGGCCGGGTCGTCCTGTTCAACGAGGACTTCCTGCTCGGCCACCCGCAGGACCTGGCCGCACTGCGCGCCCTGGCCGCCCGTCCGGCCCTCGGCCTCGGTGAACAGGCCGGTGCGATCGGCGCGTTGCTCGCCGACATGGAGCAGGAGTACCTGACCAGGGCGCCCGGCTACCAGGGCGTGCTGCGGGCGAGCCTGCACATCCTGCTGGTCCGGGCGCTGCGCGCCTCGGCGCCGGCCGGCCGCCCCGCCCCGCCCGGCCGTCCGGCCGAACTGGCGGCGGCCTTCGCGAGGCTGATCGCCCGGCCGGGCGGGGTGCGGCACTCGGTGGCCTCCATCGCCCAGGAACTCGGCGTCTCCCCGGGGCACTTGCAGACCCTGGTCAAGCAGGCCACCGGCCGGACCCCGGGCGGGCTGATCCGGCACCAGCAGACCCTGGAGGCCAAGCGGCTGCTGGCCTGCACGGACCTGACCATCCGGCAGGTCGCCCAGGACGCGGGTTTCGCGGATCCGGCGTACTTCTGCCGCTTCTTCCGCCGGGAGACCGGCATGACGCCGGGGGAGTTCCGGGCCCGCGTCGACGGAAATCACCACGATCCCCGGATCATGTCCATCGCGGTCGCGCCGGACGGTCCGTAGCGTTGCTGGTGGCCACCGGCGGCCGGTCCGGCGCGCGCGGGCGGGCGGCCGGTCAGGCCCTTGTCATGCCCCCACCATGGCAAGGGCCGCCCCCGCTTCCGCCACCCCGCTCCCGCAGACCCCCACGCTCCCGCCACCCACCGCACGCCCGACTCCACGGGAAGGAGACGGCTCATGCCCATGCCCGACGGCATGATCAGCCGCAAGACCGTCCTGAAGGCCGCCGCCGCGCTCGGGGCCGCGCCCCTGCTGATCGGCAGCGGCGCCGCGCTGGCCCGCGAGCAGGCCGGCAACGGCCGGGCCCCCGGCCTCACCCCCGAGTGCCACGACGGCGACGACCCCACCGTCGAGCAGATCGAGGGGCCGTACTTCAAACCCGACTCCCCGCTGCGCACCTCGATGGTCGGCGACGGCCCCGGCACCCGGCTGACCGTCAGCGGATACGTCTTCGGGCGCGCCTGCCGGCCCGTCCCCGGCGTGCTGCTGGACTTCTGGCAGGCCGACGACAGCGGCGCCTACGACAACGCCGGCTACACCTTCCGCGGCCACCAGTTCACCGACGCCGGCGGCGCGTACCGGCTGGACACCGTCGTCCCGGGCCTCTACCCGGGCCGCACCCGGCACCTGCACGTCAAGCTCCAGGCGCCGGGCCGCCCCGTCCTGACCACCCAGCTCTACTTCCCGGGCGAGCCGCGCAACGGCACCGACGGCATCTTCGACGCCCGGCTGCTGATGACCGTCCGACAGAACGGTCCGGTCCGCGAGGCGAGTTACGACTTCGTGCTGGACGTGCCGCAGAGCCCGGGCACGCCCACGCCCACGCCGACCCCGACCACCACTCCGACCGGTGGCCCCACCACGCCGCCGGGCGGCGGCTGGACCCCGGGCGCGGCGTACCGCGCGGGCGACCGCGTCACCTACTCCGGCGCCTCCTACGTCTGCCTCCAGGCGCACACCGCCATGGTGGGCTGGGAGCCGCCGAACGTGCCGGCCCTCTGGCAGCGGTCGTAGCGGCTCCGCCCGCGCCCCCGAGGAGCCGGGCGCCCGGTCGGCGGCAGGGCCGACCGGGCGCTCATCCGCGCCCGGATCCGGGCAGGCGGAACGTGCCGTACCAGTCAGGAAGCGCTCAGGCAACGACAGGAAGCGAATCCAGTCGATCTTTGTTACTGGTTAGGCTTTCAAATGTTCTCAAGGTTAAAGTCGATCCCATGCATGCCTGGCCCGCCTCCGAGGTTCCCGCCCTGCCTGGTCAGGGGCTCCCTCTCCGTATCTTCGACACCGCAGCGGGCAAGGTCCGGGAGGTCGTGCCGCAGGACGGCACCGCCCGGATCTACGTCTGCGGCATCACCCCCTACGACGCGACCCACATGGGACACGCCGCCACCTACAACGCGTTCGACCTGGTGCAGCGCGTCTGGAAGGACGCCGGCCACGACGTCCTGTACATCCAGAACGTGACCGACGTGGACGACCCGCTGCTCCAGCGCGCGGTCGAGACCGGCCAGGACTGGGTGGCCCTGGCCGAGCGCGAGACGGCCCTGTTCCGCGAGGACATGACCGCCCTGCGACTCCTCCCGCCGGCCCACTACGTCGGTGCCGTCGAGTCGATCCCGTGGATCGTCCCGTTCGTCCAGAAGCTGCTGGCCTCCGGCGCCGCCTACAAGGTGGACGAGGACATCTACTTCTCCGTCGACGCCGACCCGCACTTCGGCGAGGTCTCCGGTCTCACCCGGGACGCCATGCGCCCGGTCTTCGCCGAGCGCGGCGGCGACCCGGACCGCCCCGGCAAGCGCAACCCGCTGGACGCCCTGCTCTGGCTGGCCGCCCGCCCGGGCGAGCCGGCCTGGGACACCGAGCTCGGCCGCGGCCGCCCCGGCTGGCACATCGAGTGCGTGGCGATCGCGCTGCAGTACCTGGGCATGACCTTCGACATCCAGGGCGGCGGCAGCGACCTCTCCTTCCCGCACCACGAGATGGGCGCCTCGCACGCCCAGGTCGCCACCGGCGCCCACCCGTACGCCAAGGCGTACGTGCACGCCGGCATGGTCGCCCTGGACGGCAAGAAGATGTCCAAGTCCCGCGGCAACCTGGTCTTCGTCTCCGCCCTGCGGCGCGAGGGCGTCGACCCGGCGGCGATCCGCCTGGCGCTGCTCTCGCACCACTACCGCGAGGACTGGGAGTGGACCAAGGGCACCCTGGACGAGGCCGTGGAGCGCCTCGCCCGCTGGCGCGCCGCGGTCTCGCGGCCGGACGGCCCGTCGGCCGAGCAGCTGCTCGCCGAGGTCCGCGCGGCGCTCGCCGACGACCTGGACGCCCCCGCCGCCCTGGCCGCGGTGGACCGCTGGGCCGCCCGGCAGGAGGGCGAGGGCGGCACCGACACCGGCGCGCCCGGCCTGGTGACCCGCACCGTGGACGCCCTGCTCGGCGTCGCGCTCTGAAAGACGCGAAGGGGCGTCAGGACCAAGCGTCCTGACGCCCCTTCCGCGTTCCTCCGCCGCCGCGGACTACTCCTCCTCGGGCCCGTCCTGGCTCTCGCGGGCCGGCCCCGGCGCGTCCGGCTCGGCCGGCCGCTCGGCCGTCGCGTGCCCGGAGACCGGCTTCTCGCCCGTCGGCCCGACGTTCTCCCGGCGACGCAGGTAGCGCTCGAACTCGCGCGCGATGGCGTCCCCGGAGGCCTCCGGCAGCTCGGCGGTGTCCTGCGCCTCCTCCAGCTGCTGGACGTACTCCGCGACCTCGCTGTCCTCCGAGGCCAGCTGGTCCACGCCCAGCTGCCAGGCCCGGGCGTCCTCGCCGAGCTCGCCCGGCGGGATGCGCAGGTCCAGCAGGTCCTCCAGCTTGTTGATCAGCGCCAGGGTGGCCTTGGGGTTGGGCGGCTGCGCGACGTAGTGCGGCACCGCCGCCCAGAGCGTCACGGCCGGCACCCCGGCGTGGGTGCAGGCCTCCTGGAGCACCCCGACGATCCCGGTCGGGCCCTCGTACCGGCTCTCCTCCAGGTCCAGCCGGCGGGCCAGCTCCGGGTCGGAGGTCACTCCGCTGACCGGGACCGGACGGCTGTGCGGGGTGTCGCCGAGCAGCGCGCCCAGGATCACCACCAGCTCGACGCCCAGCTCGTGCGCGAAGCCGAGCACCTCGTTGCAGAACGAGCGCCAGCGCATGCTCGGCTCGATGCCGCGGACCAGCACGACGTCCCGGGTCACCGGCTCGGTCACCCGGATCACCGAGAGCCGGGTGGTCGGCCAGGTGATCCGGCGGATGCCGCCGTCCATCCAGACCGTGGGCCGGTTGACCTGGAAGTCGTAGTAGTCCTCCGCGTCCAGGGCGGCGAACACCTTGCCGCCCCAGGTCTCGTCCAGATGCGCCAGAGCCGCGGAGGCGGCGTCGCCCGCGTCGTTCCACCCCTCGAAGGCGCAGACCATCACCGGGTCGATCAGTTCGGGAACATCTTCCAGCTCGATCACCCAGCGTCTCCCTCCGGTCGGCGCTCGGACCGGCGCCGCTCCGGCTGGCCTGCCGGAGCGCCGACGGGCCGGCTGCCGCCTGTCGAACCTCTCGTCTCCCATGGAACGTCTCGCTCCATGGTCCCTACCTGCCCAGCCTACGGGCTTTGAAGCGCACGGCGGCCGGGCACCGGGACAGTCTGGGGGACGGGACGGCCGCGATCCAGCGGATATCCGGACGGCTCGAGCTGACGTCACGTCAGGCGGGGGCGTGCGGGCGGATCGTGTCCGAACGGCGACTGCGGGTGACATTCTTGCGACGCAATGTGACGCAGTGCGACGGAGTGCCCGGCGCACGCGGCGGCGGGATGATGAGGAGAGGGCAGTCGGACGGAAGGGGCCGGACCGATGAACCGAGGGCTGTGGGTCGGCGCGGCCGCCATGGCGCTGGCCGGCGCGGCGCTGCTGGCGGCGGACCGGGCCGGGCGCCGGCTACCGGTGGAACACGTCACCGAGGGCGGCCTGGAGCTCGCCCAGGCGCCCGGCGCGGTCTGGGACGTGCTGACCGACATCGACCTCTACCCCGCCTGGCGCCCGGGCCTCACCCACGTCGAACGGCTGCCCGCCGGGGCCGGCGGCCGGCCGCGCTGGCGCGAGTACGACCGGCACGGCCACACCACCTACGAGGTGGTGGCCAGCGAGGCCCCGCACCGCCTGGTGACCGGCATCGCGGATCCGGACCTGCCCTACGGCGGCACCTGGACGTACGTGCTGACCCCGGCCGGGCCGGGCTGCTCGCTGACCGTCACCGAGCGCGGCGAGGTCCGCAAGCCGCTGTACCGGGCCGTCGCGCACTACGTGACCGGCGAGGACGCCACCCTCCACCGCTACCTCGGAGCCCTGGCCCACCGCATGGCGGCCTGAGCGGGGCTACGACCCGACGTCCACCCAGCCGCTCCGGTACGCCGCCCAGTTCTCGGGCGTCGCGGCGAAGTCCACGTACAGCGCGACCCCGAAGGCCGCCCGGCCCGGATCCTGGCGGCCCAGGCCGAGCCGGACGCCCCGGATCGCCGCCGGGACGGTCTCGGCGCGGCCCCAGTGGCCCCACTTGTCGTCCCAGAAGAACGGCAGGCCCATCAGCAGGTCGACGTCCGGCGGGGTGGCCTCCAGGGCCAGCTCGGTCTGGAGCGCGGCGTAGCCGCCGAACAGCGGCTCGGTGGGCATCGAGGTGTCGTAGGTCATCACCGCGATCTGGTCGACCCGGCGGGCGGTCTCCCGGAAGTACGCCTCGTCCCACCACTTGCCGTGGTCGGTGAGCAGGATGCCCGCGGTGTGCAGCCCGGGGACGGGGTCGATCTGCGGGGCCGCCACCGAGAGCGCGGCGCCGCGCGCCGCGGTGACCGGGCGGACCTGGTCCAGCAGCGCCAGCCAGCCGGGCGTTCCCGGGCGGATCGGCTCCATGTCGAAGTGCACCCCGTCGAAGCCCTGGTCCAGCACCTGGGCGGCTGAGGCGGTGATCCGGTCCCGGGTGGGGGCGTCGTCCAGGTCCAGCCCGTCCCGCTCCGGCTCGACCTCGTCGCCCAGCCAGCCCTGCAGGCGGATGCCCGGCAGCATCCGGTGGGCGGTGTCGGTGAACCAGCGGGCCCGCGGGTGGACGGACGCCGGCAGCGAGCCGTCGTGCTCCAGCGGCCCGGTGTGCACGTACAGGTCGCGGACGCCGGTGCCGGCCAGCAGGTGGGCCAGCGCCTCGACATCGGCGTCGGTCCTGCGGCCGTCCACCCAGGAGTGGCCGAGCCAGAGCGCGTCCCGCCCGCGGGTGCGGGCTTCGGCGGACGGTTCACCCGAGTAGTGCAGCCGGATCGCGACGAACGCGGACCCCAGCGCGGCGACCGGTACCGCCACCGCCAGTCCCAGCACCAGCAGCGCCCGGCGCCGGCGCGACCAGCGCCTCCACCGCTCGCGCAGTGCCCGGAACGGGGCCGCCAGGGCCCGGCCCGATCGTGCCACCGCGGTTCGGAACCTGGTCACGCGCTTGATCCCCCCTCGAGCCGAGCGCTCAGGATACGGAATGGGCCCGCAGCGCAAGCCGCCGGGCGGATACGCTGGCCACGTGCGGGTCCGACCAAGCGGACGCGCAAAGCCGACAGCCGTCGCACCAGGGAGAAGCCCCATGGCCACTGCAGCCGAACCGTCCATCACCCAGCAGAGCCGCGCGAACGCGCTGCGTGAAGCGCTGGCCACCCGGGTGGTGGTCGCCGACGGTGCGATGGGCACCATGCTCCAGGCACAGGACCCGTCCCTGGAGGACTTCCAGAACCTCGAAGGCTGCAACGAGGTCCTCAACATCACCCGCCCCGACATCGTCCGCTCCGTCCACGAGGCCTACTTCGCCGTGGGCGTGGACTGCGTCGAGACCAACACCTTCGGCGCCAACTTCGCCGCACTGGGCGAGTACGACATCTCCGACCGCATCTTCGAGCTGTCCGAGGCCGGTGCCCGGATCGCCCGCGAGGTGGCCGACGCCCACGCCGCCGACGGCCGCACCCGCTGGGTGCTCGGCTCGATCGGCCCCGGCACCAAGCTGCCGACCCTCGGCCACGCCCCCTACGAGACGCTGCGCGACGGCTTCCAGCAGAACGCGGCCGGCCTGATCGCCGGCGGCGTCGACGCCCTCCTGGTCGAGACCAGCCAGGACCTGCTGCAGACCAAGGCCGCGGTCCTCGGCTCCAAGCGCGCCCTCGCCGAAGCCGGGATCGACCTGCCGGTGCTGGTCCAGGTGACCGTGGAGACCACCGGCACGATGCTGCTGGGCTCCGAGATCGGCGCCGCGCTCACCGCGCTGGAGCCGCTCGGCGTCGACTACATCGGCCTGAACTGCGCCACCGGCCCGGCCGAGATGAGCGAGCACCTGCGCTACCTGGCGAAGAACGCCCGGATCGGCCTGTCCTGCATGCCGAACGCGGGCCTGCCGGTACTCGGCAAGGACGGCGCCCACTACCCGCTGACCCCGGCCGAGCTGGCCGAGGCGCACGACCTGTTCACCCGCGAGTACGGCCTCTCGCTGGTCGGCGGCTGCTGCGGCACCACCCCCGAGCACCTGCGCCAGGTGGTCGAGCGGGTCCAGGGCCGTCCGATCGCCCCGCGCGACCCGCGGCCGGAGCCCTCGGCGGCCTCGCTCTACCAGGCGGTGCCGTTCCGCCAGGACACGTCCTACCTGGCGATCGGCGAGCGCACCAACGCCAACGGCTCGAAGAAGTTCCGCGAGTCGATGCTGGCCGGCGACTGGCAGGCCTGCGTGGAGATCGCCCGCGACCAGATCCGGGACGGCTCCCACCTGCTGGACCTGTGCGTGGACTACGTCGGCCGCGACGGCGTCGCCGACATGAAGGAGATCGCCGGCCGGCTGGCCACCGCCTCGACCCTGCCGATCGTGCTGGACTCCACCGAGCCGCCCGTGCTGCGGGCCGGCCTGGAGGCGCTCGGCGGCCGGGCGGTGCTCAACTCGGTCAACTACGAGGACGGCAACGCCCCGGACTCGCGCTTCGGCAGGATCGCCTCGCTGGCCCGCGAGCACGGTGCCGGTCTGATCGCGCTGACCATCGACGAGCAGGGCCAGGCCCGGACCGCCGAGAAGAAGGTGGAGATCGCCGAGCGGCTGATCGCCGAGCTGACCACCGACTACGGCATCGACGAGGGCTCGATCCTGGTCGACTGCCTCACCTTCACCCTGGCCACCGGCCAGGAGGAGTCCCGCCGGGACGGCATCGAGACCATCGAGGCGATCCGCGAGCTCAAGCGCCGCCACCCGAACGTGCAGACCACCCTCGGCCTGTCGAACATCTCCTTCGGCCTCAACCCGGCCGCCCGCGTGGTGCTCAACTCGGTCTTCCTGCACGAGTGCGTGGAGGCGGGCCTGGACTCGGCGATCGTCCACGCCTCCAAGATCCTGCCGATCTCCCGGATCCCCGAGGACCAGCGCGAGGCCGCCCTCGACCTGGTCTACGACCGCCGCCGGGACGGCTACGACCCGTTGCAGCGCCTGCTGGAGCTGTTCGAGAACGTCTCCGCCGCCTCGGTCAAGGCCTCCAAGGCCGAGGAGCTGGCCGCCCTCCCGCTGGAGGAGCGGCTGCAGCGCCGGATCATCGACGGCGAGCGGGGCGGCCTGGAGGCCGACCTCGACGAGGCGCTGACCGCGCGCCCGGCGCTGGAGATCATCAACGACACCCTGCTGGCGGGCATGAAGGTGGTCGGCGAGCTCTTCGGCTCCGGCCAGATGCAGCTGCCGTTCGTGCTCCAGTCCGCCGAGGTGATGAAGACCGCGGTGGCGCACCTGGAGCCGCACATGGAGAAGTCCGACAGCGAGGGCAAGGGCACCATCGTGCTGGCCACCGTGAAGGGCGACGTCCACGACATCGGCAAGAACCTGGTCGACATCATCCTGTCCAACAACGGCTACAACGTGGTCAACCTGGGCATCAAGCAGCCGGTCTCGGCGATCCTGGACGCCGCGCAGGAGCACAACGCGGACGTCATCGGCATGTCCGGCCTGCTGGTGAAGTCCACGGTGATCATGAAGGAGAACCTGGAGGAGCTGAACCAGCGCAAGCTGGCCGCGTCCTACCCGGTGATCCTCGGCGGCGCCGCCCTGACCCGCGCCTACGTCGAGCAGGACCTGCACGAGATCTACGAGGGCGAGGTCCGCTACGCCCGGGACGCCTTCGAGGGCCTGCGGCTGATGGACGCGCTGATCGCGGTCAAGCGCGGCGTGCCCGGTGCGAAGCTGCCGGAGCTCAAGCAGCGCCGGCACGCCCGGGTCGAGGTGGCGGAGCCGGAGCCCGAGGTGAACCTCGGCCAGATCCGCTCGGACGTCGCCGTCGACAACACCGTGCCAACCCCGCCGTTCTGGGGCGACCGGATCGTCAAGGGCATCCCGTTCGCCGACTACGCGTCCTGGCTGGACGAGGACGCGCTGTTCAAGGGCCAGTGGGGGCTGAAGGCGGCGCGCACCGGCGATGGGCCGTCCTACGAGGAGCTGGTGGAGACCGAGGGCCGCCCGCGGCTGCGGGCCTGGCTGGACCGCCTGCAGACCGAGGGCTGGCTGGAGGCGGCCGTGGTCTACGGCTACTACCCGGCCAACTCCAAGGGCGACGACCTGATCGTCTACCACGAGGACGGCACCGAGCGGACCCGCTTCACCTTCCCCCGCCAGCGCCGCGGGCGCCGGCTCTGCCTCGCGGACTTCTTCCGCCCGGAGGAGTCCGGCGAGCGCGACGTGGTCGGCCTCCAGGTGGTCACCATGGGCAACCGGATCTCGGAGGCGGCCAACGAGCTGTTCGCCGGGAACTCCTACCGCGACTACCTGGAGCTGCACGGCCTCTCGGTGCAGCTGGCCGAGGCGCTCGCCGAGTTCTGGCACGCCCGGGTCCGCTACGAGCTGGGCTTCGGCGGGGAGGACCCGCAGGACGTCAAGGACATGTTCGCGCTCAAGTACCGGGGCGCCCGTTTCTCCCTCGGCTACGGGGCCTGCCCCGAGCTGGAGGACCGCGCCAAGATCGCCGAGCTGCTGAAGCCCGAGCGGATCGGCGTGGTGCTCTCCGAGGAGTTCCAGCTGCACCCCGAGCAGTCCACCGACGCGATCGTGATCCACCACCCGGAGGCGAAGTACTTCAACGCGCGGTAACCACCACGTCCTTCTCCGTTCGCTCTTTTCCGGCGAACCGGGCGTATCCTTGATGATCCTGAACGGGCCGGTCCGCTCACCAGCGGGCCGGCCTGTGCCATCCCCGGGGAACGTCCGAGGGCGTGCCGCGGGTACCGACGGAAGGGCCCACCATGACCACCAGCTCCACCGCCGCCCTGGCGCTCGACCACGGAGACGACCGCGGCCTGCAGGCGGTGCTGCTGGACATGGACGGCACCCTGGTGGACACCGAGGACTTCTGGTGGCAGGCCGAGGTCACGCTCTTCGCCGAGCTGGGCCACCAGCTGGACGAGGCGGACCGGGCCCACGTGGTGGGCGGTCCGATGACCAGGGTGATGGACTACCTGGTCGCCCGGACCGGCGTGGACATCGCCCCGGCCGACCTGGGCGTGCTGGTCAACCAGCGCTTCGTGGACCTGCTGGCGGGCGGCGTGCCGCTGATGCCCGGCGCCGAGCGGCTGCTCAACACCCTGGCCGCGCACGGCGTCCCGGCCGCGCTGGTGTCCGCCTCGCACCGGCACGTGATCGACATCGTGCTGCGCTCGCTGGGCGCCGAGCGCTTCGCCTTCACCATCGGCGGGGACGAGGTGGCGCGCACCAAGCCCTTCCCGGACCCGTACCTGGAGGCGGCCCGCCGACTGGGCGCGGAGCCGGCCCGCTGCGTGGTGGTCGAGGACACCCCGACCGGGGTGCGCGCGGGCGAGGCGGCCGGCTGCCCGGTGGTCGCGGTGCCCTCGGTGGCGCCGATCGAGCCGGCTCCGGGGCGGCTGGTGGTGCCGTCGCTGGAGCAGGTGGACCTCGAGCTGCTGCGCTCGCTGGTCGTCTCCCGGGTGTGACGGCCGTGACGGCACGACGGCCGTGAGGGGCTGACGGCCGTGACGGGCGCGAGGCCAGCCGACCTGAGCATCACTTGAGTGTGATTGTCGTCTCATTGCACCCCGGTGCTACTCGCAGGTAGGCCACCCCGCGGTGCCGCCGCCGTTCCCGCTCCGGGGAGAAAACGGGCATTGGCTGACAACTCGTCTGGCGCGCCGTGATGCCCCCAACGACCGTTTCCCAAACGTCATCTGCGCGGGTATCGGTCGTGCGTGTTCGATATGGCACGCTACTCGGGTTCGTGCCACCCAGAAGGACGCACTCTTGAAGACTTCAGCTGAACGCCTGGCAGCACTCGGCTGCGCCGGTCTGGTCGCCGTCTCGGTGGCCGGCTGCGGATCGGTCACCGACGCCGTCAAGGGGGACAGCGGCGCCAAGTCCATCACCATGGGCACCGCCCAGCTGACCGGCGTCCTGGACCCGGCCGCCGCCTACGACTCCGGTGCCTGGCTGCTGCTGCGCAACACCTTCCAGTCGCTGCTGACCTTCCAGGCGGCCTCCAGTGCGCCCTCCCCGGACGCCGCGCAGTCCTGCGAGTTCACCGCCGGCGAGGCCACCGAGTACCACTGCACCCTGCGGCCCGGCCTGAAGTTCTCCAACGGTCACCCGATGACCGCCGAGGACGTGAAGTTCTCGATCGACCGCAGCAAGAAGATCAACGACAAGAACGGTCCGTCCGCGCTGCTGTCCTCGATCAAGAGCGTGGACGTCAAGGGCGACACCGAGGTGGTCTTCCACCTGACCGCGCCCGACGCGACCCTGCCGGCCAAGCTGGCCAGCCCGGCCGGCGCCATCGTCGACCACCAGGTCTACCCGGCCGACCAGCTGCTGCCCAACGACAAGCAGGTCGGCTCCGGCCCGTACCGCATCGACTCGGTCGAGACCATGAGCGGCGAGGGCGCGGGCAAGCAGCTCGCCAAGGCCGTGCTGGTGCCGAACGACAAGTACACCGGTGACGCCAAGCCGCGCAACGACAAGTTCACCGTGCGGTACTTCGACAAGGCCACCGACCTCAAGGCCGCGCTGGACAAGGGCGACGTCGACCTCACCGACAACAGCCTGGAGCCGAACACCGCCGCCCAGGTCCTCGCCGACCAGCAGAGCGGCAAGACCGACCTCCAGGTGGTCCAGGGCGACAGCAACGACACCCGCTCGCTGGTCTTCAACACCAAGGACCCGGTCATGAGCAACGTCGGCGTCCGCCAGGCCGCCGCCGCGCTGCTCGACCGCAAGGCGCTCGCCCGCGACGTCTTCGCCCGGACCGTCCAGCCGCTGTACGCCATGGTCCCGGCCGGCGTCACCGGCCACACCACCGCCTTCTTCGACCGCTGGGGCGACCAGGACGTCGCCAAGGCCAAGAAGGCCCTCGCCGACAACAAGGTCCAGACCCCGGTCAAACTGACCCTCACCTGGTCCCGCTCGCGAGCCGGCAGCGCCGAGGCCGACACCCTCAAGAGGCAACTGGAGACCGGCGGCCTCTTCCAGGTGACGGTCCAGCAGGAGCCGGACTGGGACGCCTTCAAGAAGGGCTGGGCCGAGGGCAAGTACCAGGCGTACACCATCGGCTGGTTCGCCGACTACCCGGACCCGGACGACTACATCGCCCCGCTGCTGGTGGACGGCGGTGTCTACCACCACGGCTGGGACGACCCGCGGATCAGCCAGAAGCTGGTGCCGGAGGGCCTCAAGCAGGCCGACCGAAGCGCCGCCGCGGCCGGCTACGCGCAGATCCAGCAGATCGTCGCCGAGAACGTGCCGCTCATCCCGCTGTACCAGAACAAGGCCTTCTACGCGGCCCGTTCGTACGTCACCGGCGTCGAGTCCACCGTCGACACCACCGGCTACTTCCGGTTCTGGGAGATCGGCCGCAACAGCAAGTAGCGGCGCCCGCACGAACGGCGGCCCGCTCGCCTCCCGCACCGGGGGAGCGAGCGGGCCGCCGCCGTGTTCCGCGGGCCGCCGCCGGCCGCTACAGGGTGCCGGGCCGCACCAGCCCGCTCTCGTAGGCGTACACCGCCGCCTGCACCCGGTCGCGCAGCTGGAGCTTGGTCAGCACGTGGCCGACGTGGGTCTTCACGGTGGTCTCGCTGACGAACAGCTCGGCCGCGATCTCCGCGTTCGACAGTCCGCGCGCCACCAGCTTCAGCACCTCCAGCTCCCGCTCGGTCAGCGCGTTCAGCGCCTGCGGCGGCGCCTCGTCGCCCGAGGGCAGCTTGGTGGCGTACATGTCCAGCAGCCGGCGGGTGATGCTCGGAGCCAGCATCGCCGCGCCGTCCGCGACCACCCGGATCGCCTGCACCAGCTCCTCCGCCGGCACGTCCTTCAGCAGGAAGCCGCTGGCGCCCGCCCGCAGCGCCTCCACCACGTACTCGTCCAGGTCGAAGGTGGTCAGCACCAGCACCTTGGCCGGGCCGTCCCGCCCGGGGCCGGCGATCCGGCGGGTCGCCTCGACGCCGTCCATCCGCGGCATCCGGATGTCCATCAGCACCACGTCGGGCTGCAGCGCCCGCACCTGGTCCAGCGCCTGCTGACCGTCGCCGGCCTCCCCGACCACCACCAGGTCGGACTCGGCCTCCAGGATCATCCGGAAACCGGTGCGCAGCAGCGGCTGGTCGTCGACCAGCAGCACTCGGATCGTCACTAGGACTCCTTGCTCATCGGATCCCCCGTGGGATCGCTCTCATCCGATGTACGGGCCAGCGGCAACGGGTACGGCGGCGGGGTGCCGCCGAACTCCGGGCAGCTGGCCCGGTGGTCGCACCAGTCGCAGAGGCGGTTGCGGGTGGCCGGGAAGTCCCCGGTGGCCACCGCGTGGCTGATCCGCTCCCACAGCGCCTGCAGCTTGCGCTCCACCGCGAGCAGGTCGGCCTCGTCCGGGTCGTAGCTGACCACGTCCCCGCCGCCGCCCAGGTAGACCAGCTGGAGGCGCTTGGGGATCACACCCTTCCACCGCCACACCACCAGCGCGTAGAACTTCATCTGGAACATCGCCTTGCCCTCGAAGTCCCGCGAGGGCGCCCGGCCGGTCTTGTAGTCCACCAGCCGGACCTCACCGGTCGGGGCGACGTCCACGCGGTCGATGTAGCCGCGCAGCAGCAGCCCCGACTCCAGCGCCGTCTCCACGTAGAGCTCGCGCTCCACCGGGTGCAGCCGGGTCGGGTCCTCCAGCCGGAACCACTGGCCGACCAGCTTCTCGGCGTCCGCCAGCCAGCGGGTGAGCGCCGCGCCGTCCGGATCGTCCGGGAACAGCCCGCCCAGCTCCGGGCGCTCGCCCAGCAGCCGCTCCCACTGCGGGCGCAGCAGGCCGAGCGCCCGCTCCGGCGTCCGCTCGGCCGCCGGGCTGTCGAACAGCCGCTCCAGCACCGCGTGCACCAGCGTGCCCCTGGTCGCCGCCGGGCTCGGCGGCTCGGGCAGCCGGTCGATCACCCGCAGCCGGTACAGCAGGGGACAGGTGAGGAAGTCCCCCGCGCGGGACGGGGACAGCCCGGTCGGGGGCGCCGCCGGGCGCGCCGGGGCGTCGACGGCGCTGCTGGTGTCGGTCTGCTGCATGCCCAAGACCCTATTGCCCTTCGCTGTCATCCCGCTGCCACCGTGCTGGCACACCCGTCGGTCCCGGCCCGGTCCGGGCGCCGTCCAGTGGGTATGAGGGGTGACAGAGGGGCGCGCGGCGCCGCAGGGCCGCGATCACGTAGCGTGGGCGCACCGGGGGCACGACGGTGGCACGACCGAAGGGATCACGGTGAGCGACACCAGGGGGCAGCAGACCTCCGACCAGCCGCCGAAGGACGGTGGGCGCCCGGGCGGGCGGCCGCCGGAGCGCGGCGGCGGCCTCCTGATGGGGCGTCCCTTCGGGGTGCCGGTCTACGTCACCCCGTCCTGGTTCGTCATCGCCGCCCTGATCACCTGGGTGTTCGGCGGGCAGCTCGGCGACGTCCTGCCCGAGCTGGGCGGCACCCGCTACCTGGTCGCGTTCTTCTTCGCCGTCGCCTTCTACGCCTCCGTCCTGGTGCACGAGCTGGCCCACACCCTGGTCGCGCTGCGTTACAAGCTCGGGGTGCGGCGGATCCAGCTGCAGTTCTTCGGCGGCGTCTCCGAGATCGAGAACGAGGCCGAGACCCCGTGGCGCGAGTTCTGGCTGGCCTTCGTCGGCCCGCTGCTCTCCCTCGTCCTCGGCGGGATCTGCTACCTGGCGCTGCGCGCCGTGGAGCTGTCCACCGTGCCCGGGGTGCTGCTCACCGGTCTGATGGTCTCCAACCTGGTCGTCGCCGCCTTCAACCTGCTGCCGGGCCTGCCGCTGGACGGCGGCCGGATGCTGCGCGCCCTGGTCTGGGCGGTCAGCGGGCGGGCGATGACCGGCACGGTCGCCGCCGCCTGGGTCGGCCGGGCGCTGGCGGTCGTGGTGCTGTTCGGCCTGCCGCTGGTCAGCGCCTCCCGCGGGGTCGAGCGCGGCACCACCGACACCCTGGTGGACGCGGTGCTCGCCGCCGTCCTCGCCGCGGTCATCTGGAACGGCGCCACCGGCAGCCTGCGCAACGCCCGGCTCAAGGAGGTGCTGCCCGGGCTGCGGCTGCGCGACTTCGCCCGCCGGGCCGTCGAGGTCACCGCCGACACCCCGCTCGGCGAGGCGATGCGCCGGGCCCGCGAGGCCCAGGCCGGCGCGGTCGTCGTGGTGGACGGCCGGGGCGAGCCGATCGCCATCGTGCGCGAGTCCGCCGTCCGGGCCGTGCCCGAGCACCGCCGCCCCTGGGTGGCCGTCGGCCCGCTCGCCCGGGACCTCGAACCCGGCCTGCGGCTGGACGCGGAGCTGAGCGGCGAGGCGCTGCTGCGGGCCATCCAGACCACCCCGGCGGGGGAGTACCTGGTGGTCGAGGCGGACGGCCGGATGTACGGCGTGGCCGCGCTCACCGACATCGAGCAGCGGTTGACCGCGGCGGTCGCCGGCCGGTGACCCGGGGGCGGCCGCGGCGGCGCCGCTCCGGGCGTGGTCGGGCGGCGGGCCGCGGTCCCTTAGGATTGGCCGCATGTCCGAACCGACCGGTGCCGCCCGCCGACGCGGGCCCTTCCAGGTCGGGGACCAGGTCCAGCTGACCGACCCCAAGGGTCGCCACTACACGTTCACGCTCCAGGCCGGGAACCAGTTCCACACCCACAAGGGTGCGTTCCCCCACGACGAGCTGATCGGCGCCCCCGAGGGCACGGTCGTGCGCACCACGGGGAACGTCCCGTACCTCGCGCTGCGTCCCCTGCTCCCCGACTACGTCCTGTCCATGCCGCGCGGCGCCGCCGTGATCTACCCCAAGGACGCGGGGCAGATCCTCGCGATGGCCGACATCTTCGCGGGCGCCCGCGTCGTCGAGGCCGGCGTCGGCTCCGGCGCGCTCAGCACGTACCTGCTGCGTGCCGTCGGCGAGCAGGGCATGCTGGCCTCCTACGAGCGCCGCCAGGACTTCGCGGACATCGCCCGGGGCAACGTCGAGCGCTACTTCGGCGGCCCGCACCCGGCGTGGAAGCTCACCGTCGGCGACCTCCAGGACAACCTGGTCGAGACCGACGTCGACCGGATCATCCTGGACATGCTGGCCCCCTGGGAGTGCCTGGACGTCGCCTCCAAGGCGCTCGTCCCCGGCGGCCTCATCTGCTGCTACGTGGCCACCACCACGCAGATGTCGCGGACCGTCGAGGCGCTGCGCGAGCACGGCACCTTCACCGAGCCGCAGGCCTGGGAGACCATGGTCCGCACCTGGCACCTCGAGGGCCTGGCCGTCCGCCCGGACCACCGGATGATCGGCCACACCGGCTTCCTGCTCACCGCCCGCCGCCTGGCGGACGGCGTCGAGCCGCCGCTGCGCCGCCGCCGCCCGGCCAAGGGCGCGTACGGCGAGGACTACGACAGCGGGGCGCCCGAGCCCACCCTCCAGGAGCGCGCCGCGGCCCGCAAGGCCGCCCGCGCCGACGAGGGCCGGCAGCCCGACCTGGGCTGAGCCCACACCCTCGGAGAAGGGGTGGTGCGAGCGTGGAGCTCGCGCCACCCCTTCCTTCTTGCCGCCCGCGCGCCCGGCTCCCCGGCGGACGGCCCCCGGGCACGGTGTGGGACGATGCTCGCGCACGCAGACCAGCTCCTGGAGCTCTGGAGGGGACGCCTGGTGGAGACCGCGGTCGGAACGACGGCGACGGCTGGACAGCAGACATCCCGGGGCCGCACCCGGCCCGGGCACGCGCGAACCGCTCCCTGGCACTGGGCCGTCGCCCTGGCCGGCTGCGGCGCGGTGGTGGCCGCCGCCCTCGCCGCCTCCCCGGCGACCGGCAGCCCCGTGCCGGCCCGCGGCAAAGCCCCTGAGACCCTCGCCGCGACCGCCGCCCCCGATCCGGCCAAGGCCCAACTGCCGCTGGACTGCGGCCCGTTCCCGGTCAAGGTCCTCAGCGTGTCCGCCCGGCTCGCTGACGGACAGCCGGGCACGGTCGTCGTCGCGCACTGCGCCACCGACACCGGCACCCCGCCGGACTCCGTCTACCTGCTCGGCTTCGGCACCGACCAGCGGCCCGCGGTGGTCGCCACCCTGCTGACCGAGCGCGAGAACCTCACCCTGAGCCGGCTCGCGGTGCGCTCCGACGGTGCCATCACCGGGCGCGCGCAGGGGTATTCGAGCGAGGACGTGCCGCGCTTCCGCCCCGACGTCTCACTGGACCTCACCTGGACACGCAAGGGCGGCGGCTGGGAACGCTCCCAGACCGCCGCCCCGGCCGGCCAGGCCTGAGGCCCGGCCGCTCAACTCACCGCGCTCACTCGGCGTCCGGACCGTACACCTCGACCCGGTCGACGACCCGGCGCACGTGGATGCAGTCGCCGGGGCACTCCTTCGCCGAGTCCACGACGTCCTGAAGGAGCGTCAGCGGCACCGGGGCGGTCTGCCCGGGCTGCTGGCGCAACTCGTCGTCCGGGCCCTTCACGTACGCCAGTCCGTCGATGTCCAGCTCGAAGACCTCGGGGGCGTACTGCGCGCAGATGCCGTCGCCGGTGCACAGATCCTGGTCGATCCACACCTCCAGCTCCTCGGTCGCCGCCGCGGTCTGCTCGGTCACCGACATGGTCCCCTGCCGTTTCTGTCCCGGGTCGCCCGCTTTCCTGGGGCAATCCCGCCATTCGTACAACGATCGCACCCCGCACGGGGGTCGCGATCGGATATCACTTCGCCCGACGATACATCCGGTCCGCTTTGGGAGGTGTGCGGTGGGTATCCCCTTAGCAGAGGGGAAGCACGCTGGGGCGAAGATCGGACACGCCCGTTCCATCTTTCTTGATCTAGGGGTTTACGGACCCCTGGTCCCAGGTAGGGTCTGGAAGCGTCCAGCTCCCCGGAGGAGGTGAGGACCGTGGCAGCCCACGATGACGACTACAACCGCAGCACCGGCAGGCCCGCTCGTGGTTCCGACGAGGCCGCTCAGGTCTCGTACCTTGAGCAGGAGATCGCCGTGCTGCGCCGCAAGCTCGCCGACTCGCCGCGCAATTCGAGAGTCCTCGAAGAGCGCATCGTCGAGCTCCAGACCAACCTGGCCGGCGTGACCGCCCAGAACGAACGGCTCGCCTCCACCCTGCGCGAGGCCCGCGACCAGATCGTGGCTCTCAAGGAGGAAGTGGACCGGCTGGCACAGCCCCCGGCCGGCTTCGGCACCTTCCTCGAAGCGAACGAGGACGGCACCGCCGACATCTTCACCGGCGGGCGCAAGCTCCGTGTCAACGTCAGCCCGAACGTCGCCCTGGACGAGCTGCGGCGCGGCCAGGAAGTGATGCTCAACGAGGCCCTCAACATCGTGGACGCGATGGCCTTCGAGAACATCGGCGAGATCGTCACCCTCAAGGAGATCCTGGAGGACGGCGAGCGGGCCCTGGTCCTCGGCCACACCGACGAGGAGCGGGTGGTGCGCCTCGCCGAACCGCTGCGCGGGGCCACCGTCCGGGCGGGGGACGCCCTGCTGCTGGAGCCCCGCTCCGGCTACGTGTACGAGGTCGTGCCGAAGGCCGAGGTCGAGGAGCTGGTCCTCGAGGAGGTCCCGGACATCGACTACCGCCAGATCGGCGGACTGAGCAACCAGATCGAGCTGATCCGCGACGCGGTCGAGCTGCCCTACCTGCACGCCGACCTCTTCAAGGAGTACGAGCTGCGCCCGCCGAAGGGCGTCCTGCTCTACGGCCCGCCCGGCTGCGGCAAGACGCTGATCGCCAAGGCCGTCGCCAACTCGCTGGCCAAGAAGGTCGCCGAGGTCACCGGCCGCCCCCAGGGGAAGAGCTACTTCCTCAACATCAAGGGCCCCGAGCTGCTCAACAAGTACGTGGGCGAGACCGAGCGGCAGATCCGCCTGGTCTTCCAGCGGGCCCGGGAGAAGGCGAGCGAGGGCACGCCCGTCATCGTCTTCTTCGACGAGATGGAGTCGCTGTTCCGCACCCGCGGTTCCGGCGTCAGCTCGGACGTGGAGAACACCATCGTCCCGCAGCTGCTCGCCGAGATCGACGGCGTGGAGGGCCTGGAGAACGTCATCGTCATCGGCGCCTCGAACCGCGAGGACATGATCGACCCGGCGATCCTGCGGCCCGGCCGCCTGGACGTCAAGATCAAGATCGAGCGCCCGGACGCCGAGGCGGCCAAGGACATCTTCTCCAAGTACCTCAAGGACTCGCTGCCGTTCCACCCGGACGACCTCAAGGAGCACGACGGCTCCGTCGAGGCCACGGTGGCCGCGATGATCCAGTCGGTGGTGGAGCGGATGTACTCCGAGACGGAGGAGAACCGCTTCCTGGAGGTCACCTACGCCAACGGTGACAAGGAGGTCCTGTACTTCAAGGACTTCAACTCCGGGGCGATGATCCAGAACATCGTCGACCGCGCGAAGAAGATGGCCATCAAGGACTACCTGGACCACGGCCAGCGCGGCCTGCGCGTCTCCCACCTGCTCGCCGCCTGCGTGGACGAGTTCAAGGAGAACGAGGACCTGCCCAACACCACCAACCCGGACGACTGGGCCCGCATCTCCGGCAAGAAGGGCGAGCGGATCGTCTTCATCCGCACCCTGGTCACCGGCAAGCAGGGCGCCGAGTCCGGCCGCTCCATCGACACTGTCGCCAACACGGGGCAGTACCTGTAAGCACGCGGTTACCCGGGCCGGCAGCGGTCCCCGGAGCTGTACGCACACCGTCCGGCTGTGGCGCCTCGCGGCCCCGCAGCCGGACGGCGCGTCTCGGGGCCGGCCGGTCGGCGCCGGGTTCTAGGCTCGATCCACCGCCGCGGGCAGATCGCCGGCGTCGGTGTTGTTCAGCGGTACGTCAGTGTGTTCCGCCCGCCGGGGGCGGCGCACCGGGCAAGGAGGGCCGCATGACCGTACGGCGCGTGATGGGCATCGAGACCGAGTACGGGATCTCCGTGCCCGGCCACCCCAACGCCAACGCCATGCTCACCTCGTCCCAGATCGTCAACGCCTACGCGGCGGCGATGCACCGGGCGCGGCGGGCCCGCTGGGACTTCGAGGAGGAGAACCCGCTGCGTGACGCGCGGGGCTTCGACCTCGCGCGCGAGGTGGCCGACGCGAGCCAGCTGACCGACGAGGACATCGGCCTGGCCAACGTGATCCTCACCAACGGGGCCCGGTTCTACGTGGACCACGCCCACCCCGAGTACAGCTCGCCCGAGGTGACCAACCCGCGCGACGCCGTGCTGTGGGACAAGGCGGGCGAGCGGATCATGGCGGCCGCCGCGCAACGCGCGCTGGAACTGCCCAACGGGCAGACCATCCACCTCTACAAGAACAACACCGACAACAAGGGCGCCTCCTACGGCACCCACGAGAACTACCTGATGAAGCGGGCGACGCCGTTCGCCGACATCGTCCGCCACCTCACCCCCTTCTTCGTCTCCCGCCAGGTGGTCACCGGCGCCGGCCGGGTCGGCATCGGCCAGGACGGCTCGGCGCACGGCTTCCAGATCAGCCAGCGGGCGGACTACTTCGAGGTCGAGGTCGGCCTGGAGACCACCCTCAAGCGGCCGATCATCAACACCCGCGACGAGCCGCACGCCGACGCCGAGAAGTACCGCCGGCTGCACGTGATCATCGGGGACGCCAACCTCTCCGAGATCTCCACCTACCTCAAGCTGGGCACCACCTCACTGGTCCTGTCGATGATCGAGGACGCCTTCATCGCCTCCGACCTGGCCGTCGACCAGCCGGTGCGCACCCTGCACCGGGTCTCCCACGACCCCTCCCTCAAGCACCTGATCACCCTGCGCAACGGCCGCAAGCTCACCGCCGTCCAGCTCCAGCTGGAGTACTTCGAGCTGGCCCGCAAGTACGTGGAGGACCGCTTCGGCACCGACGCCGACGAGCAGACCGTGGACGTGCTGGCGCGCTGGGAGGACGTGCTCGGGAAGCTGGAGCGCGATCCGATGTCGCTCTCCCGGCAGCTCGACTGGATCGCCAAGCGGGAGATCCTGGAGGGCTACCGCAGCCGGGACGCCCTGGAGTGGGACAACCCCCGGCTGCACCTGGTCGACCTCCAGTACAGCGACGTCCGACCCGAGAAGGGCCTCTACAACCGCCTGGTGGCCCGCGGCCGGTTCGAGCGGCTGCTGACCGAGGAGGAGGTCGAACGGGCCGTCTCCAAGCCGCCGGAGGACACCAGGGCGTACTTCCGGGGGCGCTGCCTGGAGCAGTACGCCGACCACGTCGCGGCGGCCTCCTGGGATTCGGTGATCTTCGACCTGCCGGGCCGTGACTCGCTGCAGCGGGTACCGACGCTGGAGCCGCTGCGCGGCACCCGCAACCACGTCAAGGAACTGCTGGACCGCTGCCGGACGGCCGAGGACCTGCTTCGTGTACTGTCCGGCGGGTAACTTTTCGATCACCACGGGTGAACGTCCGCCGAATGGGAATCATCCGGGGTGGCAGCGGGTGTTGGACAGGAGGCGCCACCGGCAAACCGGGAGCGGCAGTCGCACCTTGTGTATAGGGTCGGTGCCAACGGGCAACGACCGACCGACCAAACCGTGCCAGACGAATCGAGCGGGGTGAGGGAAATGGCGAGCAAGGACACCGGTGGCGGCCAGCAGCGGGCAAACCGCTCCTCCGAGGAGGTCTCGGAGGAGGTCGCGGAAACTCAGGATTCCGACGACCTCAAGGAGCGCCAGGAAAAGCTGAGCGACGACGTCGACGCGGTACTGGACGAAATCGACGAGGTCCTCGAATCCAACGCCGAGGATTTCGTGCGGGGATTCGTCCAGAAGGGCGGGCAATAGCCCTTCCCCGGTAATCGGCAATTTCACGGTCGCGACCGTCCCGGGCGGTCGGGCGGCGTCGGCCGCCCGGCCCCCCGGCACCGGCCCCTCCACGCGTGGACAGTGATCGTCGGCGGGTAGGGTGCGGGCATTGCGCGCTTCAAGCTACCTGGAAGGAATCGTGTGGAAGCCAACACTCGTGGCACCGGGCGTCTACCGGCTGCCTTCCTGACCCCGGGGTCCTCGTCGTTCCTCGACTTCCTCGCCGAGCACAAGCCGGAGCTGGTCCCCAGCCACCGGGGGCTGCCCGAGGGAGCCGCGGTCGAGGCCCCGCACGGGACCACGATCGTGGCCGCGGTCTTCGACGGCGGCGTGGTGATCGCGGGTGACCGCCGGGCGACCATGGGCAACGTCATCGCCCAGCGCGACATAGAGAAGGTCTTCCCGGCCGACGAGTACAGCGCGGTCGGCATCGCCGGCACCGCGGGCCTCGCGGTCGAGATGGTCCGGTTGTTCCAGCTGGAGCTGGAGCACTACGAGAAGATCGAGGGCACCACGCTTTCCCTGGAGGGCAAGGCCAACCGGCTGACCACCATGATCCGGGGCAACCTGGGCATGGCGATGCAGGGCCTGGCGGTCGTGCCGATCTTCGCCGGTTACGACCTGGAGCTCGGCCGTGGCCGGATCTTCAACTACGACGTCACCGGCGGCCGCTCCGAGGAACGCGGATTCGCCGCCACCGGCTCGGGCTCGGTGTTCGCCCGCGGCTCGATGAAGAAGCTCTACCGCGACGACCTCACCGCCGACCAGGCCGTCACCCTGGTCGTCCAGGCGCTCTACGACGCCGCGGACGACGACTCCGCGACCGGCGGCCCGGACCTCGCCCGGAAGATCTTCCCGATCGTCTCGCTGATCACCGAGGACGGCTTCCGCCGCCTCACCGAGGCGGAGGTCACCCAGGTCGCCGTCGCCATCACCGACGAGCGCCTGACCCGCCCGAACGGTCCGCAGGCCCCGCTGATCTAGCCATCACCTCACAGGAAAGGGACGACCGCCGGTGTCGACACCGTTCTACGTCTCGCCCCAGCAGGCCATGGCGGACCGCGCGGAGTACGCCCGCAAGGGCATCGCGCGCGGCCGCAGCGTGGTCGTGCTCACCTACGCCGACGGCATCGTCTTCGTCGCGGAGAACACCTCCCGAGCGCTCCACAAGGTCTCCGAGATCTACGACAAGATCGCCTTCGCGGCGGTCGGCCGCTACAACGAGTTCGAGAACCTGCGCATCGGCGGCGTCCGCTACGCCGACCTGCGCGGCTACTCCTACGACCGGGCCGACGTCACCGCCCGGGGGCTGGCCAACGTGTACGCCCAGACCCTGGGCACCATCTTCTCCTCGGTCGGGGAGAAGCCGTACGAGGTCGAGCTGATCGTGGCCGAGGTGGGCCGCACCGCCGACCACGACCAGATCTACCGGCTCACCCCGGACGGCTCGGTCGTCGACGAGAAGAACTACGTGGTGGTCGGCGGCAACGCCGACTCGATCGGCAACTACCTGGGCCAGCGCCACCGCGCCGGCCTGAGCCTGACCGAGGCCGTCAAGGTGGCCGTGGACTCGCTCGCCCGCGACCCCAACGGCGGCAGCCCGCGCACCCTCACCCCGGAACAACTGGAGGTCGCGGTCCTCGACCGCCAGCGGTTCCAGCAGCGCAAGTTCAAGCGGATCCTCGGCAACCAGCTCAGCCGGCTGCTCGACGGCGACCAGTCCGCCGAGGCGGACGACGAGGAGAACCCGGCGGACACCACGCCGGAGTAGCAGTGCCTGCGGAGTCCCGTACGGCGGCCGGACCGCCGTCGTACGGGACTCCGGTGCCCCTGCGGCGGCCCAGTCGTCGTGGAGGCGGTTTCGGACAGCTCCGACCAGAATGGAGTGCTCATGGACCGCCGGATTTTCGGGCTGGAGAACGAGTACGGCGTGACCTGCACGTTCCGCGGGCAGCGGCGGCTGTCGCCGGACGAGGTGGCGCGGTACCTGTTCCGCCGGGTCGTCTCCTGGGGCCGCAGCAGCAACGTCTTCCTGCGCAACGGCGCCCGCCTCTACCTCGACGTCGGCTCCCACCCCGAGTACGCCACCCCCGAGTGCGACGACGTGGTCGAGCTGGTGACGCACGACAAGGCCGGCGAGCGCATCCTCGAAGGGCTCCTGGTGGACGCCGAGCGGCGGCTCCACGAGGAGGGCATCGCGGGGGACGTCTACCTCTTCAAGAACAACACCGACTCGGCCGGCAACTCCTACGGCTGCCACGAGAACTACCTGGTGGCACGGCACGGCGAGTTCTCCCGGCTGGCCGACGTGCTCATCCCGTTCCTGGTGACCCGGCAGCTCATCTGCGGCGCCGGCAAGGTGCTGCAGACCCCGCGCGGGGCGGTGTACTGCGTCAGCCAGCGGGCCGAGCACATCTGGGAGGGCGTCAGCTCGGCGACCACCCGCTCCCGTCCGATCATCAACACCCGGGACGAGCCGCACGCGGACGCCGAACGCTACCGCCGGCTGCACGTGATCGTCGGCGACTCCAACATGTCCGAGACCACCACGCTGCTCAAGGTCGGCGCCACGGACCTGGTGCTGCGGCTGATCGAGGCGGGCGTGGTGATGCGCGACCTCACCCTGGAGAACCCGATCCGGGCGATCCGCGAGGTCAGCCACGACCTCACCGGCACCCACCAGGTGCGCCTGGCCAACGGCCGGGAGGCCAGCGCGCTGGACATCCAGGAGGAGTACTACTCCAAGGCCCTGGAGTTCGCCGACCGCAAGGGCATCAACACCGGCACCGTCGCCCGGGTGCTCGACCTGTGGGGCCGCACCCTGGAGGCCGTGCGCACCGAGCAGCTGGACGGCGTGGCCACCGAGATCGACTGGATCATGAAGTACAAGCTCATCGAGCGCTACCGCGAGAAGCACCAGATGAGCATGTCCAACCCGCGGGTCGCCCAGATCGACCTCGCCTACCACGACATCCACCGCCGCCGCGGCCTGTTCTACCTGCTCCAGGGCAAGGGCCAGGCGCAGCGGGTGACGACCGACCTCAAGACCTTCGAGGCCAAGTCGATCCCGCCGCAGACCACCCGGGCCCGGCTGCGCGGGGACTTCATCCGGCGGGCGCAGGAGCAGCGCCGGGACTTCACGGTGGACTGGGTGCACCTGAAGCTGAACGACCAGGCGCAGCGCACGGTGCTGTGCAAGGACCCGTTCCGCTCGGTCGACGAGCGGGTGGAGAAGCTCATCGCGGGGATGTAGGGCCCGTGATCGGGGCGCCGTGATCACGCGCCGTCCGGCCCCGGTGGTGTCTACCGGGGCCGGACGCATGCTCGGCATACGCTGTCCGTCGAGTCAGGAGAGCCGACTTCGATCGACAGTTAGGACCACCGTGCGCCGCACCGCCGGTTTGCTTCTCGCCCTGCCGCTGCTGTTCGCGGTCGCCTGCAGCAGTTCGTCCAAGCCGGCCGGCCAGGCGACGCCGTCCGCCGCGACCGCCGCTCCGACGGTGCCCTCGCCCGTCAGCGAGGCCTCGCCGATGCCCACGGTGTCGGGTGGCGGTTTCGGCAGCAAACCCACCATCAACCTGCCCGAGGGGCAGCCGAGCGGCCAGTTCGTGGTGAACACGGTGGTCGACGGCGAGCGGTCGACGGTCAACAAGGGCGACTGGGTGACCGTCAACTACACGGCGAAGGACTGGAGCACCGGCAAGGACCTGGCCAGCTCGTACGACCAGAACGGCAAGCCGCAGCTCTACCAGGCCGGCAGCGGGCAGTTGGTGCCGGCGCTGGACCAGAGCGTGATCGGCAAGAAGGTGGGCAGCCGGCTGCTGGTGGTGGCCCCGCCGGCGGCGGCCTTCGCGGACAAGGGCTCCGGCCAGCTCGGCGTGGGCCCGGGGGACACCGTGGTGTTCGTGCTGGACATCATGGAGAGCCTGCCGCCGGACTCCACCCTGACCGGCACCATGACCGAGCCCCCCGCGACGCTGCCGCAGGTCAAGGACAACGGCAAGGCGCCGGTGACGATCACCATCCCGGAGGGGCAGGCCGCGCCCGCCGAGCTCCAGCAGGCGGTGCTGATCAAGGGCGAGGGCAAGCAGGTCAAGAGCGGGCAGACCCTGATCGTCCAGTACACCGGCGTGCTGTGGAGCAACGGGCAGCAGTTCGACGCCTCCTGGTCGCACGGAGGCGCGCAGGCGGTGCAGATCGGCACCGGGAGCGTGATCGAGGGCTGGGACAAGGGCCTGGTCGGGCAGAACGTGGGCAGCAGGGTGCTGCTGGTGGTCCCGCCGGCGCTCGGCTACAAGGACCAGCCGCAGGGGGCGGTGCCGGCGAACTCCACGCTGGTGTTCGTGATCGACATCCTGGAGGCGGTCTAGCCGTTCGGCGGTCCAGCGGTCCAGCGGTCCAGCGGTCCAGCGGTCCAGCGGGCGCTCCGGGGTCCGTCCGACGGTACGCGCCGGACGCCCGGCGGGAATTGTCGGGCACGCGCTAGGAAGTGACCCGGAGGATTCCGTACGCTTGGGCGGACGCTCGTACAACGAAGCGTCCGCCCTCATCCTGAGCTGTCATACTGCCCCTCGCACTGTGGCAGGCGCCGCCCGGCGCCGAGGTCCGGGCGGGCGGTGCGGCGGCAGGCCGGCGGTCACCACGCCGGGCGCAGACCTGGAAGACCTCGTGGCGAGATGGATGGGGAGTCATGACTGAGAAGACGCCGAGCCCGGGCGGGGCCGGCACCGCGGCGAACGACAGCTCTGCGGGTGACCCGGCCGCCTCTCGTCCCGGCGGGCCGGTCGCGGGGGATCGCGAATCGATCGTCGTCCCCCCGTCGATCCTGGCGCACCAGGCGGGCTGGGTGCAGCCCGGCGAGAAGCCGCGCGTCGCGGGCGGCAGCTCGTCGGACGACGCCCCGCAGATCTTCGCCAGCAGCGTGCGCAAGGCCGAGACCTCCGAGGCCGGGTACGACGAGAACCCGCCGGGCGTGGGCAAGCTCGGCGTGATCCTCGGCACGGTGCTCGCCGTCCTGCTGGTCGGCAGCGGCGTCACGCTGTACATGGTGAACAAGGACGACTCCAAGGACAGCACCTCGGCCGCCAAGCCGGACGCGGCCACGACCGCGCCGCCCACGCCGAGCGCCGAACCGGTGCCGCCGATCAAGGACAGCGCCAAGGTGCTGCCGACCGTCGCCGGTGACTTCGGCAAGAAGGCCGACATCCAGGTGCCGGGCGACAAGTCCGACGGCTCCTTCGTGGTGAAGGTGCTGTCCGAGGGCAGCGGCGCCAAGGTCGAGAAGAACTCCTGGACCTCGGTGGACTACACCGCCAAGGACTGGAACACCGGCAAGGACATCCCGAGCTCGTACGACGACAAGGGCAAGCCGCAGATCTTCCAGGCCGGCACCGACTCGCTGATCCCGGCGCTGGACCAGGCCGTGGTGGGGAAGAAGGCCGGCAGCCGGCTGCTGGTGGTGGCCCCGCCGGCCGCCGCCTTCGGCGCGCAGGGCAAGCCGGACATGTCGATCGGCGCCAAGGACGACCTGATCTTCGTGATCGACATCCGCAACACCAACGCGCCCGACGCCGTGGTGAGCGGTACCGTCACCCCGCCGCCGGCGGACTTCCCGCAGGTCAAGGACAACGGCAAGAAGCCGGCCGACATCACGCCGGTGGCCGGGGCCAAGGACCCGACCGAGCTGAAGACCCACGTCCTGATCAAGGGCAGCGGGCCGGCGGTGGAGAAGGGCGAGAAGGTCGTCGTCCAGTACACCGGTGCGCTGTTCAAGGACGGCAAGGTCTTCGACTCCTCGCTCAGCAAGGGCCAGGCGTTCTCCTTCCCGGTCGGTGGCGGCCAGGTCATCCAGGGCTGGGACCAGGGCCTGGTGGGCCAGACCGTCGGCAGCCGGGTCGAGCTGGTGATCCCGGCCTCGCTGGGCTACGGGGACAAGGGCCAGGGCGACATCCCGCCCGGCGCGACCCTGGTGTTCGTGGTCGACATCCTCGACGCCGGTCAGGGCTGATCCACTTTCGGGTGACAATGGTCGACGTGTGACCTCGGGGTGCGGCCGCGTGGCCGGTGCCCCACGGGCGGCGGGCGCCCGTACCGTGGTCCGGAACGGACCGCGATGCGGGCGCCCGCCGCTTGGTCGTGTAGGGAAATTGCGAACGTGAGAAGAGGAACTGTGAGCGTCAACCTCAACGAGAAGCCCGAGATCGACTTCCCGGTCGGCGACGCCCCGACGGAGCTGCAGATCCGCGACCTCGTGGTGGGCGACGGCGCCGAGGCCAAGCCGGGCCAGGTCGTCACCGTGCGCTACGTCGGCGTGACCTTCGAGACGGGCGAGGAGTTCGACGCCAGCTGGAACCGGAGCCCCAACGAGTTCCGCTTCCCGCTGGGCGCCGGCCGCGTCATCAAGGGCTGGGACCAGGGTGTCGTCGGCATGAAGGTCGGCGGCCGCCGCGAGCTGACCATCCCCTCGCACCTCGCCTACGGTGCCCAGTCGCCGACCCAGGCCATCCCGCCGCACTCGACCCTGATCTTCGTGGTCGACCTGCTGGGCGTCTGAGCCTGCTCCACCCTCGGGCCGGACCCCTCCGGGGCCCGGCCCGAGGCCGTCTCCGGGCCCGGTGGGCGCGCGGGGACGACCAGGCGTGGGACGCGGCTTTTGCAGTGCGTACCGCTACCGGTACGGTCGGTCCCGCCGGGCGGGGATCGCCCGGTTGGCGCACCCCGCGCGCGGCGCGGCACACCGGAAGGGTCAGCGATGGCGATCGCCAAGGCAGAGCGGCTGATGAATCTCGCCCTGTGCCTGATGAACACCAGACGGCCGCTCTCCAAGAAGGAGCTGCGGGAATCCATCGAGGCGTACCGCGAGGCCTGGCAGAACAGCAGCGAGGACGCCTTCAACCGGATGTTCGAGCGGGACAAGGACGACCTGCGCGAGCTCGGCCTGGTGATCGACGTCGACGAGAGCGCCCTGGACGGGGAGCTCGGCTACCTGGCCCGCGCCGACCGCAACCGGCTGCCGGAGATCGCGCTGGACGCCGAGGAGGCCGCCGCGCTGACCCTGGCCGCCCGGGTCTGGCAGCAGGCCAAGATGTCCGGCGCGGCCAGCGGCGCGCTGCAGAAGCTGCGCGCCGCGGGGGTGCCGTTCGGCGAGGCCGAGGGCCGCACCGCCCTGGAGCCGCGCATCCCGGCCCGGGAGGCCGCGTTCGAGCCGCTGCTCACCGCCGCCCGGGACCGCCGCCCGGTCACCTTCGAGTACCGCAAGGCCGGGGCCGCCGCCGTCGAGCAGCGCAGCGTCGAGCCGTGGGCACTGGAGTGCTGGCGCGGCCACTGGTACCTGGCCGGGTACGACCGGGACCGCGGCGACGCCCGCGTGTTCCGGCTCAGCCGGATCACCGGCAAGGTGAAGGCCAAGGCCGGGGCCTTCCTCGGGACGGTGCCCGAGCACGTGGACGTCCGGGCCACCGTGGCCAAGTTCGCCGGCGAGGGCGCCACCGCCACCGCCACCGTCCGGGTCCGCCGCGGCGCGGGCTTCCCGCTGCGCACCAAGGCGCTGAGCTGCACGCGGGTGGACGAGGGCTGGGACGAGCTGGAGATCCCGTACGGCAACGGGCTGGGCGCCGACCTCGCGGAGTTCGGGCCGGACGTGCTGGTGCTCGGGCCGGAGGAGCTGCGGGCGGATGTGGTCGACCGGCTGCGGGCGGTCGCTGGGCTGGACTCGGAGGACGTACGGGCATGAGCAATGCGATCGACCAGACGCGACGGATGCTGTCGCTGGTCACCTACCTGCGCGAGCGGCCGGGGGCCGAGGTCGCCGAGGTGGCCCGGGCCTTCGGGATCAGCGAGCGCGAGCTGATCGGGGACCTCAACGTGCTGCCGATGTGCGGCACCAGCTTCCGCGGCGGCGACCTGCTCGACATCGACACCGACGGCGAGCGGATCTGGTGGCACAACGTGGACGACGTGGCCCAGCCGCTGCGGCTGGCCGCCGACGAGGCCACCGCGCTGCTGGTGGCCGCCCGCGCGGTGGCCGGACTGCCGGGCCTGCGGGCCGGGGACCGGGAGGCGCTCACCCGGGCGGTCGCCAAGATCGAGAACGCCGCGGGGGAGAGCGCCGAGGGCAGCGCCCGGGTCGGGGTGACCTTCGAGGCGGAGAGCCACGTCTTCGCCGACATCGACCGCGCGCTCAGCGAGGGCCGCCGGCTCTGGCTGCGCTACTACTCGCACGGGCGCGGCGGGATGACCGAGCGCGAGGTCGATCCGATCCGGCTGCTCACCGAGGGCCACACCTACCTCGAGGCGTGGTGCCGCACCTCCGAGGACCACCGGATGTTCCGGCTGGACCGGGTCGCCGAGATCCGCGTCCTGGACGTCCCGGCCGACCCGCCCCGGCGCGAGCCGCGCGACCTGAGCGGCGGGCTGGTCAACCCGGCGGCGGACGACCCCGAGGTGGTGGTGCAGGTCTCCTCCGGCGGGCGCTGGGTGGCCGAGTACTACACCCACGACCGTGCCGAGGAACTGCCCGACGGCGGGCTGCGGATCACCCTGCGCAGTGCCGACCCCTCCCAGCTGCGCCCGCTGGCGCTGCGGCTGGGCCGGGACGGCCGGATCGTCTCGCCGCCCGAGCTGACCGAGCAGGCGCGCTCGGCCGCGCGGGCGGCGCTGGCCGCCTACGGGGAGGGGCAGGTCTGAGCGGTGGAGCCCGGGACCAGATTCAAGGTGTACTGCTCGCAGTGCCGGGAGAAGGTGGAACTCCCGGCGGAGGAGTTCCGGCTCACCCTCGGACGGACGCCGGCCCAGGCGCACTACAGCTTCGGCTGCCCGCTCTGCGGGGCGGCGGTGCGCAAGCCGGCCGGCGAGAAGATCGTCGAGGCGCTCACCGGGGCGGGGGTCCGCACCATGCGGCTCGTCCCCGCGGAGGGGTGACCGCCAGCCGGCGGTAGGGTGGGCCGCATGTCCTGGATGCTCGTCGCCGCCGTCCTGCTCGCCACCGCGGGCCTACTGGTCCTCGGGATCCTCGCGATCCGGCTCTGGGCGGACGTGCGGGCGCTGGCCAAGGGGGTCGACGCGGCCTCGCGGGCGCTGGCCGAGGCGGCGGGGGACCTGGCCTCGGCGGTGCCCGGCCGGTAGCCCGGGCGGAGCCCGCCCGGGGCCGTCGGCGGTACGGGGGCTGCTGCGCGGAGGTGAGGGCGGGTTACGCTCTCAGGTGGCTCCTGAACTGCGAACCGGGGGCCGCTGTCCTGTTCGGGCGGCCGTCGTCGGGGCGTCATCCGCAGCGGTTACCATCCGTGGCGGGCGGCCCGTCGGCCCGCCGTGAGTGAAGGTGGTCGCGCGTGCGCATCTCGATGACCGGGATCGTGGTGATCGTGGTTCTCGCCATCGTGCTGTTCGGTGCCAAGAGGCTCCCCGAGCTGGCGCGTTCGCTGGGGCAGTCGATGCGGATCCTGAAGAGCGAGGCGAAGGCGATGCGCTCGGACGGAGAGTCGGGCGCGAAGGTGCCGGCGGCGGCGCCGCCGGTCGACGGTCCGGCGCGGTCGTCGGCCAGGACCATCCAGGCGGCCCCCGGGGCGTCGGCCACGGCCCGTCCGGTGGCCGGGCCCGACGGCGACCGGCCGCACTGAGCGCGGCGCACGGAATGCCTGTGACCCACGCGACGCACGCGACGCGCGCGGCCCGCGGGAGGGACGCGGGGCGGGCGGCGCAGCTGAGCCGCGCGCTGCACGCGACCAGGGAGGCCCGTCGACCGGCGGGCCTCGACGCACGAGTTGAGGACCGGGGTTGAGCAAGCTCTCCAAGGTGTCGCAGAAGGCGCCCAAGGATCCTGAGGGGCGGATGGCCCTAGCCGACCACCTGCGGGAACTGCGCAACCGCGTGGTCAAGTCGGTCCTGGCGATCGTGCTGTTCGCCGCCGTCGCGGCGGTCTACCACAAGCAGATCGAGCACTTCCTGCTCCAGCCGCTGCCCCAGTGCGACCGGGCGAACTCGGGGGACTACCACGGGCGCTGCGCCCAGGTGTCCAACATCGGCCTCACCGCCGGCTTCAACTGGATGCTGAAGGTCGCGCTGACCGCGGGCGTGGTGGCGGCCGTCCCGGTCTGGCTGTACCAGGTGTGGGCCTTCGTGGCTCCGGGCCTGCACAAGCACGAGAAGAAGTACGCGATCGTCTTCATGGCCTGCGGTGCCCCGCTGTTCCTGGCGGGTGTGGCCTGCGCCATCATGGTGATGCCGACCATGGTCGAGATGCTGATCTCGTTCACCCCGAGCGAGACGGTGCCGATCCTGCCGCCCGAGGACTACTTCGACATCGCCACCCGGATGGTGCTGGTCTTCGGCTTCGCCTTCGAGTTCCCGCTGCTGCTGGTGATGCTCAACATGGTCGGCATCGTGACCGGCAGGCGGCTGCTCAGCTGGTGGCGCGGGATGGTCATGGCGATCACGGTGTTCGCCGCGTTCGCCACCCCGGGCGCCGACCCGGTCAGCATGCTGCTGCTGTCGGCCCCGATCTGGGCGCTGTACTTCCTGGCGGTGGCCGTCGCGCTGCTCAACGACCGGCGCAAGCGGCGCAACAACCCGGACGCCGACCTGGACGACGAGGAGGCCTCGCACCTGGACCTCTCGGTGCAGGAGGTCGAGGGCGCCGAGTCGGTGACCGCCTCGGCGGCGCCGACGGCCGGTGCGGCTCCGGTCCCGGCCGCGCGGCACGAGCAGATGGACGACATCACCTGAGCCGACGGGCCTCTGAGCCCCGGTCCGCCGCTTCCGTGGTGGGCCGGGGCTTTCCGCGTACGGGGGCTTCGCCCGCCGGGCGGCTGCTGAGGGCTTCGCCCGCCGGGGGCTTCCGCGACCTTTACGTAGCGAGGGCTTTGCGTGCTCTTGGCAGAGTGGATGGCATGTGACATATTACTGGCGTGCTGAACACCCGGAGACCTCCCCTGGACGCCGTCGTGGTCGGCGCCGGAGTCGTCGGCGCCGCCTGCGCCTACTACGCCGCCCTCGCCGGGCTCGCCGTCGCCGTCGTCGACCGCGGGCCGGTGGCCGGCGGCACCACCGGGGCGGGCGAGGGCAACGTGCTCGTCTCCGACAAGGAGCCCGGCCCCGAGCTCGACCTCGCGCTGCTCAGCAGCCGGCTGTGGCGCCGGCTCGCCGAGGACCTCGGCCCGGCCGTCGAGTACGAGCCCAAGGGCGGAGTGGTGGTCGCCTCGACGGCGGCCGGGCAGCAGGCGCTGCGCGCCTTCGCCGCCGGGCAGGCCGCGGCCGGGGTGGCCGCCGAGGAGGTGCCGGCCGAGCGGCTGCGCGAACTGGAGCCCCACCTCGCCCCCGGGCTCGCCGGGGGCTTCCACTACCCGCAGGACGCCCAGGTCCAGCCCGCCCTGGCCGCCGCCCACCTGCTGCGCGAGGCGCGCCGGATGGGCGCCGAGCTGATCACCGGGGAGAACGTGACGGCGCTGGACCGCGGCCCGGACGGCGCGGTGCGCGGCGTGCGGACCGACCGGCGCCGGCTGCTCGCCCCGGCGGTGGTCAACGCGGCCGGCACCTGGGGCGGCGAACTGGCCGCGCTGGCCGGAGTGCACCTGCCGGTGCTGCCCCGGCGCGGCTTCGTGCTGGTCACCGAGCCGCTGCCGCGGATCGTGCGGCACAAGGTGTACGCCGCCGACTACGTCGCCGACGTCGCCAGCGGCTCGGCCGAACTGCAGACCTCCGCCGTGGTCGAGGGCACGCCCGGCGGGCCGGTGCTGATCGGCGCCAGCCGGGAGCGCGTCGGCTTCGACCGCACCCTCTCCCAGGAGGTGCTGCGCCGCCTCGCCGGGCAGGCCGCCGCGCTGTTCCCGGTGCTCGCGGACGTCGCCGTGATGCGCGTCTACCGGGGCTTCCGCCCGTACCTGCCGGACCACCTGCCCGCCGTCGGGGCGGATCCCCGGGTGCCGGGGCTCTACCACGCCTGCGGGCACGAGGGGGCCGGGATCGGGCTGGCCCCGGCCACCGGGCTGCTGATCAGCGAGCAGCTGACCGGGAAACGGCCGGAGCTGGACCTCGCGCCGTTCCGTGCGGACCGGTTCCCGGGCGCACCAGATTCCTCGGAGGAGCCGTGATGCGTCGTCGCACCCCCGCCGCCCTGGTCGAGGCCCGGCCGGGGCCCGTCCATCACATCGAGTTCGACGGGCGGCCCGTCCCCGCCCTGCCCGGGCAGTCGATCGCCGCCGCGCTCTGGGCCGACGGCGTGCTGGCCTGGCGCACCACGCGGGTCGGCGGGCGGCCGCGCGGGGCGTTCTGCGGGATCGGCGCCTGCTTCGACTGCCTGGCCACCGTCGACGGCCGGCCCAACCAGCGCACCTGCCTGGTGCCCGCCGAGCCGGGCACCGTCGTCACCACCCAGGAGGGCCACGGCCGTGCCGACCTCGCAGTCTGACCCGCTGTACGACCTCGCGGTGGTCGGGGCCGGCCCGGCCGGGCTGGCCGCCGCCGTCACCGGCGCCGACCTCGGGCTGCGCGGCGTCCTGCTGGACGGCGGACCGGCCACCGGCGGGCAGTACTACCGGCACCCGGCGCCAGGCCTGGGCGCCGCCCGTCCGGACCGGCTGCACCACCGGTGGTCGGCCTACACCGCGCTCGCCGGGCGGCTCGAGGCCGCCGCCGAGCGGGCCGAGTTCCGGGGCGGCCACCAGGTCTGGGCGCTGGAGCGCACCGGCGAGGGCTTCGCGGTGCACGTCAGCCGCGGGCCGGGGGCCGCCGACCGGGCCACCCTCCGGGCCCGGTCGGTGCTGCTCGCCACCGGGGCGTACGAGCGGCAGCTGCCCTTCCCGGGCTGGACCCTGCCCGGGGTGGTCACCGCCGGCGGAGCCCAGGCGATGCTCAAGGCCGGGCTGGTGCTGCCCGGGCGGCGGATCGTGGTGGCCGGCAGCGGCCCGCTGCTGCTCGCCGCGGCCTCCTCGCTGGTCAGCGCCGGGGCGCAGGTCCCGGCCGTGGTCGAGGCGGGCGACTACCTCGGGTACGCCCGCCGCCCGGGCGTGCTGGCGGCCGTCCCCGGCAAGCTGGTCGAGGGCGCCGGGCACGGCACGGCGCTGCTGCGCCACCGGGTCCGGCTGCGCCGGCGCAGCGCCGTCGTGGAGGTGCACGGGACGGAACGGGTCACCGGGGTCACGGTGGCCCGGCTGGACGCCGACTGGCGGCCGCGGCCCGGCACCGAGCGGCGGATCGACTGCGACGCCCTGGCCGTCGGGCACGGGCTGCTGCCGCAGATCGACCTGGCCACCGAGCTGGGCGCCGACACCCTGACCGGGCCGGACGGGGCGGTCGCCCTGCGGGTGGACGACGGGCTGCGCACCTCCGTGCCGGGCCTGTGGTCCGCGGGGGAGACCAACGGGGTCGGCGGCGCGGACCTCGCGCTGGTCGAGGGGGAGCTGGCCGCGTACGCGGTCGCCGGGGCGGCGCCGAAGCCCGGGCTGCTGCGCCGCCGGGCGCGGCTGCGGGCCTTCGCGGAGCTGATGGCGGGTGCCCACCGGCCGGGGGCCGGCTGGACGGGGTGGCTGCGGCCGGACACCGACGTGTGCCGGTGCGAGGAGGTGCCGGCGGCGCGGATCCGGGAGGCCGTGGAGGAACTGGGCGCGGGCGACCCCCGGACCGTCAAGCTGCTCACCCGGGCGGGGATGGGCTGGTGCCAGGGGCGGATGTGCGGCCCGGCGGTGGCCCGGCTGTCCGGCGGCGCGGGGTCGGGGCCCGACCGGCGGCCGCTGGCCTGCCCGGTGCCGCTGTCCCAGCTGGCGGCGGGGGCCGGTCCGGAGCCGGCTGACGGGCCGGTGCGGGCCTCGGGCGGATAGCCGGCCGGTCGGCCGCCCCGGCGGCAGGGGTGCCGGCCGGGGCCGGTCGACCGTGGAACACGCGGGTGGAGGGCTCTTGTCCCGAACCCGTCCCCGCTTATAAAATGTCACACCTCACCAAGGAGTCCAACGTGTCCATCACCCCCCGTGACACCACCCGCCCCTGGCGCGGCATCATGGTCGCCACCACGATCCCGCTGCGCCCGGACCTCTCCGTCGACTACGACGCCTACGCCGAGCACGTCCGCTGGCTGATCGACTCCGGCTGCGACGGCGTCGTCCCCAACGGCTCGCTGGGCGAGTACCAGACGCTCACCGCCGAGGAGCGCGTCCGCGTCGTCGAGGTCGCGGTCGAGGCGGCCGGCGACGGCTCCCGGGTGATGCCCGGGGTCGCCGCGTACGGCAGCGCCGAGTCCCGCCGCTGGGCCGAGCAGGCCGCCGAGGCCGGAGCGGGCTCCGTCCTGCTGTTGCCCCCGAACGCCTACCGGGCCGACGACGACTCGGTGAGCGCGCACTACGCGGAGGTCGCCAAGGCCGGGCTGCCGATCGTTGCCTACAACAACCCGATCGACACCAAGGTCGACCTGGTGCCCGCGCTGCTGGCCCGGCTGCACGCCGAGGGGTCGATCGTGGCGGTCAAGGAGTTCAGCGGGGACGTCCGCCGGGCGTACGAGCTGGCCGAGCTGGCCCCCGGGCTGGACCTGCTGATCGGCGCCGACGACGTGCTGCTGGAGCTGGCGCTGGCCGGCGCGGTCGGCTGGATCGCCGGCTACCCCAACGCCCTGCCGGAGGCCTCGGTCGCGCTCTACGACGCGGCCGTCCAGCACGACCTCGGCACGGCGCTCCCGCTCTACAAGTCGCTGCACCCGCTGCTGCGGTGGGACTCCAAGACCGAGTTCGTCCAGGCCATCAAGCTGTCCATGGACCTCGCCGGCCGCCCCGGCGGCCCCGTCCGGGCGCCGCGCCGGCCGCTGCCGCCGGAGACCGAGGCCGCCGTGCGCGCGGCCACCGAGAAGGCGCTCGCCGAGGGACTCGCCTGACCTTCGAGCGCCCGGCCGTCCGGCCGGCTGCGGCGGCAGCCGGCCCCCAACCCTCACTCCACGGGAGTTGTCTGCCATGCGCAGCCGTCACGTGTTCCACGCCGTCGACTCGCACACCGAGGGCATGCCGACCCGGGTGATCACCGGCGGTTTCGGTGTCATCCCCGGGGCCACCATGGCCGAGCGCCGGGTGCACTTCCAGCAGCACCTGGACCACTTCCGGACGCTGCTGATGTACGAACCGCGCGGGCACGCCGCGATGAGCGGCGCCGTCCTCCAGCCGCCGACCAGGCCGGACGCCGACTTCGGGGTGCTCTACATCGAGGTCTCGGGACTGCTGCCGATGTGCGGGCACGGCACCATCGGGGTGGCCACCGTCCTGGTCGAGACCGGGATGGTGCCGGTGGTCGAGCCGGTCACCACCGTGCGGCTGGACACGCCCGCGGGGCTGGTCGTCGCCGAGGTGCGGGTCGAGAACGGCGCCGCCAAGGCGGTGACCATCCGCAACGTGGCCTCCTACGCGGTGGCGCTGGACCGCAAGATCGAGGTGCCCGGGTACGGCACGATCGGCTACGACCTCGCGTACGGCGGCAACTTCTACGCCATCCTGCCGCTCGCCGAGTTCGGACTGCCCTTCGAACGCGGGCGCAAGCAGGACATCCTCGAGGCCGGCCTCGCGCTGATGGCCGCCGTCAACGCCGGCCCCGACCGGCCGGTGCACCCGGAGGACCCGTCCATCCACGGCTGCCACCACGTCCAGCTGCTCGCCCCCGGCTCCACCGCCGAGCACTCCCGGCACGCGATGGCCATCCACCCCGGCTGGTTCGACCGCTCGCCCTGCGGCACCGGCACCTCGGCGCGGATGGCACAGCTGCACGCGCGCGGCGAACTGCCGCTGGGGCGCGACTTCCGCAACGACTCCTTCATCGGGACGACCTTCACCGGGCGGCTGGTCGAGGAGACCGAGGTGGCCGGGCGGCCCGCCGTGGTGCCCACCGTCACCGGGCGGGCCTGGATCACCGGCACCGCCCAGTACTTCCTCGACCCGGAGGACCCGTTCCCGGCGGGCTTCCTGCTCTGACCCACCTCGCACGTGAACTCGCACTGAAGGGCTGGTAGTCGTGACCGTCTCCTCGTACAACCCCGCCGATCCGGACGACCTGGTGGTGGCCGTCGAGGCCCCCGGTGCCGAGGCCGTGCGGGCCGCCGTCGGGCGCGCCCGGGCCGCACAGCCCGGCTGGCTCGGCGCCGGGGCGGGCGCCCGGTCGGCCGCGCTGGGGCGGATCGCCGAGGCGGTCGAGGCGAACGCGGAGGAACTGGCCGCGCTGATCGTGCGCGAGGTGGGCAAGCCGCTCGCCGAGGCGCGCGGCGAGGTCGCCCGCACGGCCGCGATCTGGCGGTACTACGCGCAGGCGCCGTACGACCCATCCGGGGCGGTGCACGAGACCGCCGCCGGGCCCGGGCTGCTGCTCACCCGGCGCCGCCCGTACGGGGTGGCCGGGCTGATCGCGCCGTGGAACTTCCCGCTGGCGATCCCCAGTTGGAAGGCCGCGCCGGCCCTGGCGGTCGGCAACACCGCCGTCCTGAAGCCTGCGCCGGAAGCGACGGCCTGCGCGCTGCGGCTGGCGGAGCTGGCCGGGCTGCCCGCCGACGTGTTCACCGTGCTGCCCGGCGGCGCGGAGGAGGGCGCGGCCCTGGTCGACGCGGCGGACGTGGTGTCCTTCACCGGATCGACCGGCGTCGGCCGGGCGGTGGTGCGCGCGGCCACCGGGCGCGGCGTGCCGGTGCAGGCCGAACTCGGCGGCCTGAACGCCGCGTTGGTGCTGCCGGACGCGGACATCGAGTCGGCCGCCGCCCACATCGCGGCCGCCGTCGCCGGCTACGCCGGGCAGAAGTGCACCGCCACCAGCCGGGTGATCGCGGTGGGCGCGGCGCACGAGCCGTTGCGCGAGGCGCTGGTCAAGGCGCTGGCGGCGGTGGACGACGCGGTCTGCGGGCCGGTGATCAGCGCCGCCGCGCGGGACCGGGTGACCGAGGCGGTCTCCTCCGCCGTGGCGGCGGGGGCGAGCGTGCTCACCGGTGGGCGGGTGCCCGAGCGGACCGGCTGGTACCTCGAGCCGACCCTGCTCGCCGACGTGCCCGCCGAACACCCGCTGGCGCGCGAGGAGTTCTTCGGGCCGGTCGCGGTGCTGCACGCGGCGGCCGACCTGGACGAGGCGATCGCGCTCGCGAACGACACCCCGCACAGCCTCGCCACCTCGGTGCACACCCGCAGCCTCGACGTGGCGCTGGCCGCCGCCGACCGGCTGGACGCGGGCATGATCCGGGTCAACGCGCCGTCCAGCGGCGTCGACTTCCACCTGCCCTTCGGCGGGACGAAGGGCGCGAGCCACGGGGACCGCGAACAGGGCCGGGCCGCACTGGACTTCTACACGGTGAGCCGGACGGTCAGCGTGCTGCCCGGCGGCGGCGCCTGATGGACGTCCGCACCGTCGACTACCACGCGGCCGGCGAGCCGTTCCGGATCGTGCTGGACGGCGCGCCGCCCGTGCCCGGCGACAGCGTCGCCGAGCGCCGGGCCGTCGCGCTCGGCGCGGGCGGCGGCGCCACCGCGCCCCGGCCCAGTGCGCTGGACGCCGTCCGGCAGCTGCTCGTCCGGGAGCCGCGCGGGCACGCCGGGATGTACGGCGGGTTCCTGGTGCCGCCGGACGACGACGGGGCGCACCTGGGCGTGCTGTTCTGGCACAAGGACGGCTACTCGACGGCCTGCGGACACGGCACCATCGCGCTCGGCGCCTGGGCGGTGGACACCGGGCTGGTCCCGGCTCCCGACGACGGTGTGGCGCAGGTGCGGATCGACGTGCCCTCCGGGCGGGTCACCGCCCTGGTGCACCGGACCGGCGGCCGGACCACCGGGGTGACCTTCCGCAACGTGCCCAGCCGGGTCAGCGCCCTGAAGCTGCCGGTGGCCACCTCGCGCGGGGTGGTGGAGGTCGCGGTGGCACACGCCGGGGCCTGCTACGCCTCGGTGCCGGCGGCGGCCCTCGGGCTCTCGGTGGAGCCCGGCCTGCTGCCCGAACTCGTCGCCGCGGGGCGGGAGATCAGGGCTCTGCTGGCCGGGCTGGACGCGGTGGCGCACCCCACGGACCGGCGGTTGTCCGGCGTCTACGGGGTGGTGCTGTACGACGAACTGCCGTCGGAGGGCGGGGGACCGGCCCAGCGCAACGTCACCGTCTTCGCGGACGGGCAGGTCGACCGCTCGCCCTGCGGCTCCGGCACCTCCGCCCGGCTCGCCGTCCTCGCGGCCGAAGGGCGGATCGCGCCGGGGCAGGAGCTGCGGCACGAGTCGGTCGTCGGCACGGTCTTCACCGGGCGGGTGCTCGCCGGGGGCGACCCGCTGGGGGCGGGCGTCGTCACCGAGGTCGGCGGGACGGCCTACCGGACCGGTGAGCACCGGTTCGTGCTGGAGCCCGGGGACGAGCTGGGGACGGGGTTCCTGCTGTGACCGCCGGCGACGTGACCGGTGGGGAGTCCGCCCGGCCCGAGCTGCCCGGCGCGGTGACTGAGCCGCTCCAGTACACCGTGCGGGGCACCGGCGGGGTCGGGCCCGCCGGGGCGGTGGGGGCGATCGAGCGGGTGCTGCTCGAGGGGTACGACCCCGAGGCGGCACCCGCCCGGTCGGCCGTCCCGGTGCCGGCCGGGGAACTGCTGCTGATGCCGGCCGCCGCCGGGCCGTACGCCGGCGTGAAGATCGCCGGGGTGGCGCCGGGCAACCCGGCCCGCGGCCTCCCCCGGATCACCGGCAGCTACCTGCTGCTGGACGGGCCGACCCTGCAGCCGCTGGCGGTGCTCGACGGCGCCGCCCTCACGGCTCTGCGCACGCCCGCCGTGACGGCGGCGGCGCTGGCGCGGCTCGCGGTGCCGGAGGCCGGACACCTGGTCGTGTTCGGCTCCGGCCCGCAGGCGTACGGGCACCTGGACGCCCTGCTGGCCGTCCGGCCGCTGCGGCGGGTGACGGTGGTGGCGCGCGATCCCGGGCGGGCCGAGGCGCTGGCGGCGTACGGGCGCGGGCTCGGGCTGTCGGCCGCCGTCGGCGGGCCCGAGGAGGTCGGGCGGGCGGACCTCGTGGTCTGCTGCACCACCGCGCGCACGCCGCTGTTCGACGGCGCGCTGGTGCCCGAGCACGCCGTCGTGGCGGCGGTCGGCTCGCACGAGCCGGACGCCAGGGAGGTGGACGACGTGCTCGTCCGGCGGGCCGAACTGTACGTGGAGGCCCGCGCCGTCGCGGGGCGCGAGGCCGGGGACCTGGTGATGGCCGGGGTGGTCGGCCGCCAGCTGTGGAACCTGGCCGAGCTGGTGCGCGGCGACGCCCTGGTGCCGAGCGGGCGGCCGCGCTTCTTCAAGAGCGTCGGGATGGCCTGGGAGGACCTGGCCGTGGCGGCGGAGGTGTACCGGGCGGCGGGCCGCCGGTCAGCCTAGCGGGCCGGCCGACCGCCGGGTCGGGGCGTCGGAGCCGGAGCCGGCGCGGTGGGAAGGGATCCCCCACCGCGCCGGCTCCTTCTGCTACGCGCTCGGGCGGTAGGTGGCGAGCAGTCGGGCCAGGTGGCGGCCGGCGGTGTGCAGCGGGTCCTCGCTGCGGGCGACCTGGGCGGAGAGTTCGGCGCCCTCCAGGGTGTTGATGACGGTGCCGGCCAGTTCGCGGGCGTCCTCGCCGCCGATGCCGGCGGCGCGCAGGCGTTCCTCCACGATGGCCCGCCAGTGGGCGAAGGCCTCGGCCACCGCCTGCTCGATCACCGGGGCGCGGCCGACCGTCTCCAGGGCGGTGGTGGTGATGGGGCAGCCGTCCTGCCAGTCGGAGGCGCGCAGTTCGCGGGCGAGCAGCGTGGTGCAGGTGGTGACGGCCTCGGCCAGGTCCTCGGAGGAGCCGAGCCCGGCGCGCAGGATCACGGCGAACTCCTGGTCGCCGTGCCGGATCGCCTCGGCCGCCAACTCCTGCTTCCCGCCCGGGAAGAAGTGGTAGACGGAGCCGAGGGTGGCCTCGGCCTCGCGGGAGATCTGTTTGATCCCGGTGCCCTCGTAGCCCTGGCGCTGCAGCAGCCGTGAGGTGGCCCGGACGATGCGCTCGCGGGTGCCGACGCTGCTGGACTTCTCGGCGGTGCTCTGGGCGGTCTTCACGGGGCCAGCCTAGCCGATGCGCTGAATAGAGCGTTCGTTCCAGAGCTGTGCTAGCGTCGTCGCCCGGCGCTGGATAGAGCGTTCGTTCTAGAGGAGGGGTATCCGTATGTCCGTCGAGCTTTCCGCGGTGCAGCAGGGCAAGGCGTCCGTGACGGTGATCGGGCTCGGCCCGATGGGGCAGGCCATGGCCGGGGCGTTCCTGGACGCCGGCCACGCCGTCACGGTGTGGAACCGGACGGCCGCGCGGGCGGACGAACTCGTCGCCCGGGGAGCCGAGTCGGCGCCCAGCGCGGAGGCCGCGGTGGCGGCCAACGAGCTGGTGGTGCTCAGCCTCACCGACTACGATGCGGTGTTCGCCGTGCTGGAGTCGGTGGAGCGGGTGGTGGCCGGGAAGGTGATCGTCAACCTCAGCTCGGACACCCCCGAGCGGGCCCGCGAGGCGGCGCGCTGGCTCGCCGAGCGCGGGGCCGGGCACCTGACCGGCGGGGTGCAGACGCCGCCGTCCGGCATCGGCAGCCCGGAGTCGTCTACCTTCTACAGCGGGCCGGTCGAGCTGTTCCAGCGGCACCGGGCCGCGCTGGAGGTGCTGACCGGAGCCGACTACCGGGGCGACGACCCGGGGCTGGCGCAGCTCTACTACCAGATCCAGATGGACCTGTTCTGGACCTCCATGGTCGGCTACCTGCACGCCACCGCGATCGCCGAGGCCAACGGCATCCCGGCCGAGGCGTTCCTGCCCTACCTGTCCTCGACGGCCGCCTCGATGCCGGGTTTCCAGGCGTTCTACGCGCCGCGGATCGCGGCCGGGAACCACGCCGGAGACGTCGACCGGCTGACGATGGCCCTCGCCAGCATCGAGCACGTCCGGCACACCGCCGAGGCCTCCGGGGTGGACGGCGCGCTCCCCGCCGTCCTCGCGGAGGCGTTCCGGCGCGGCGTCGAGGCCGGTGACGGCGCGGCGAGCCTGACCGCACTGGTGGGGCGGTTCCGCCGGGCGTAGGGCGGGACAGCTCGTGGATCGGACGCCGCCGGCCGTTGTCACGGCCGGCGGCCGCTGCCACCATGACTCGGAGGGGCCCGGCGGGACGTTCGGTTGCCGGACTGTTGCACACTCAACGTAACGTGACATTGTACGCTGGTGTTCTGCACCCACCCGGAGGAACACCATGGCCGACCTGAAATCCCGCACCCTGATCTCCGTGCAGGAGCGGCTCCGCGACCAGGTCGCCCACGCGCTCCGGGCCGCCCTGATCTCCGGTGAACTGCGCCCCGGCGTCGTCTACTCCGCTCCCGCCCTCGCCGCCGACTTCGGCGTCTCCGCCACCCCGGTCCGCGAGGCCATGCTCGACCTCGCCCGGGAGGGGCTGGTCGAGGCCGTCCGCAACAAGGGCTTCCGGGTCACCGAACTCACCGAGCGTGACCTCGACGACTACACCGAGATCCGCGCCCTGATCGAGGTCCCCACCGTCGGCCGGGTCACCCGCACCGCGGGCAAGGACCAGCTGGAGCGACTGCGCCCGCAGGCCGAGGCGATCGTCGCGGCCGCCCGCAAGCACGACCTGATCGGCTACCTGGAGGCGGACCGGCAGTTCCACCTCGACCTGCTGGGGCTGGCGGGCAACGCCCGGCTGGTCGACGTCGTCGGCGACCTGCGCAAGCGCTCGCGGCTCTACGGGCTGACCAGGCTGGACGAGAAGGGCGAGCTGGTCTCCTCGGCCCAGGAGCACCTGGAGCTGCTGGACCTGATGATCTCCGGTGACGCGGAGGCCGCCGAGGCCTGCATGACCCGGCACCTCAGCCATGTCCGCTCGCTGTGGGCGGGCCAGGACGAGGCGACGGAGCCCGAGCGGCCGGCGCTGCAGCTGCGGGCCCGGTAGGCGCGGAACCACTGGTTCGGGTGAGGACGGACGATCGGGCCCCGGGGGACGCCCGAGTCCTACGATGATGCTCTCGACATCGGCAGCCAGGAGGAAACCCATGTCCGCCGCAGCAGTGGAAGAGCCCATGGAGCAGCCCACGCTGCTCGAGGCCGCCGAACTGATCTCACACCAGTTCGCCGGGCACCGGGTCGAGATCGTCGGGAGCCAGATCACCGTGACACCGCCGCCGAACGCCTCGCACGGCAAGTCCCTGAGCCGCCTCATGCGCGCGCTCTTCGCGGCGGGCCTTGACGGCGATGAGGTGGACGTCGTCCAGAACATCGGCATCTGGCTGCCGGACGGTCCCTCGGATTACGCGGTCCCCGACCTTTCGATCGTCGACGCCGACGTCGACGACCATCTGATCGAGTACAACTGCTACGACCCGGCGGCGTTCCGCCTCGTACTGGAGGTGACCTCCTCCAACCTCAGCGACGACTTGAAGAAGAAGCCGTTCGCCTACGCCGGCGCAGGGCTGCCCGTCTACGTCATCGTCGATCGGACGAACCAGCGGGTGATGGTGCTGACCGACCCGCAGGACGGCGAGTACCGGGTGCACGCCGTCCACCACCCGGGGCAGTCCTTCACCCTGCCGGAGTCGATCGGGGCGTCGGTGACGCTGTCGGTGGACGACGTGCTCGCCGTCAAGAAGTAGCGCGGGCCGCCGTCGGCGCCACCAGTCGCCCGTCGCGGACCTCGGCGACCTGGTCGACGGCCGTCAGGTGGGTGCGGTCGTGGGTGACCAGCACGGTGGCCGTCGCGCGGCGGTGGGTGAGCTCGGTGATCAGGTCGAGCACGGCCGCGCCCCGTTCGTGGTCGAGGGCGCTGGTGGGTTCGTCCACCAGCAGCACCGTGGGGTCGTTCATCAGGGCGCGGGCGATGTTGATCCGTTGGCGCTGTCCGCCGGACAGCTGGTGCGGACGGCGCTGCGCGTGATCGCGGAGCCCCACGGCGTCCAGCAGCTCCAGGGCGCGGGGGAGGGCGGAACGCGGGGAACGGCCGTCGAGGTGGGCCATCACCTGGAGCTGTTCCACGGCGGTGAGCGAGGCCAGCAGGTTGGCCTGCTGGAAGACGATGCCGATCCTGGTGCGGCGCAGTGCGGTGAGTTCGGCGCGGCCGAGGCCCGTGGTGTCCGTGCCGTCCACGACGACCCGGCCGGAGTCCGGGGTGATCAGGGTGGCCGCCACGGCCAGCAGGCTGGACTTGCCGGAGCCGGAGGGGCCGACCACGGCGGTGACCGAGCCCTCGGGGACGGTCAGCGAGACGTCGTCCAGGGCGGTCAGCCGACCGTCGCCGTCCGGGTAGGTGAGGGTGATGCGGTCGAGTTCCAGGCTCATCGGGCGCTCCCCAGGGCGGTCAGCGGGTCGACGGAGGTGATCCGGCGGATGGACAGGGCCGCGCCGACCGCGCCGAGGGCGATCATCACGGCGGCGGGCAGCAGCAGGGTCGGCGCGTCCAGGACGAAGGGGACGGCGGAGCCGATCAGTGAACCGGCGCCGAGGGCGAGCGCGGTGCCGGTCGCCGTGCCGAGCACCAGCAGCAGCACGGCCTGGCCGAGGGCGTCGCGCAGCAGGTAGCGGGTGGAGGCGCCGAGCGCCTTGAGGACGGCGACGTCGCCGCTGCGCTGGATCGTCCAGACGGTGAAGAAGGCGCCGATCACCAGCGCCGAGATGGCGAACAGGAAGCCCCGCATCAGCTGGAGGGAGCCGTTCTCCGAGGTGTACGAGCCGATCGCGGCCAGGGCGCCGTCCCGGCTGCGGGTCTCGGTGCCGTGCCGGCCGTCGGCGGCGGCGAGGTCGGCGCCCCCGGTGGTGCCGAGGGCGATGACGGTGGCGTGGCCGGCGCCGCTGGGGGCGTACTGCTGCCAGTCGGTGAGGCTGGTCCAGATCACCGGGGTGTGGCTGTACGCGGCGTCGCCGTCGACGGCGGCGACCTGCAGCCGGTGGCCGGCGAGGGTGAGCTCGGCGCCGGGGCCGAGGCCGCCCAGGTTCTCGGCGGCGGTCCGGGAGAGTACGGCGTGGCCGGGGGCGATCCGGTCGCCCTGCGGGGCCAGGCCGGAGCCGTCCGGGACGCCGAAGGCGGAGAGCGCGGCGGTGCGCTGCCCGGCGGTGGCCTTGGTGGTGGTGATGCCGAGCGGCTGGGCGGAGGCGACACCGGGCTCGTGGGCCCACCCCTGCCATTGCTCGGGGCCGACCTGGGAGTCGGTGAAGGAGAGCTTCTGCCCGTCGGCGGGCTTCCCGAAGGCCAGGTGGTCGGCGGGCAGGCCGGTGATCGCGGAGGTGTTCTGCCGGCCGAGCCCGGCGGTGAGTCCGGACAGCAGGCCGACCAGCACGGTGATCAGCACGATGACGGTTCCCATCAGGGCGAACCGCCCCTTGGCGAACCTCAGGTCCCTCCAGGCGACGAACACGGCGGGCCTTTCCTCGAACGGCGGGTTTCTTCCCTCGTCACGATCGGCCGTGAGGGCCCCTCGCGGCATCGCGCCGGGGTTTGCTTCCTGAGCATCGAAAGGCAGAAACGGAGTTCAACCTTTTGATTGATGCCGGGCTCCGGGTGTCGAACTTAGGCTGGGAGGATGGCGACCGAACGATCCAGACCCACTCCCGTCGCCCGCGTCCTGCGGACCTGCCTGCACCTGCTCGTGGCGGGCCTGCTGGTGCTCGTCGTCGCCCGCTCCGCGTTCGCCGACCGGGGCGGTGATCCGGCCGCCGTCGCCGCCGCGGCCTCCGCGATGGCCGCCGGCTACGCCGGCGGGCCGCGGCTCGCCGCCGTCCGCACCTCCCGGCGGGCCGCCGCGCTCTGGCTGGCGCTGCTCGCGGCGACCTGGACAGGGCTGCTGGTCGCCACCCAGGACGGGGTGTGGCTGGCGTTCCCGCTGTACTTCCTGGAACTGCACCTGCTCGGGCGGCGCGGCGGGCCGGTGGCCGTCGGGCTGACCGCCGTCGCGGCGATCGCCGCCTGGTCCTGGCACCAGCAGAGCTTCAGCCTCGCCGCCTCGATCGGCCCCCTGCTCGGCGCGGCCGTCGCCACCGCCACCGTGCTGGGCTACCAGGCGCTGTACCGGGAGAGCGAGGAGCGGCGCCGGCTGATCGACGAGCTCACCGCCGCCCGCGCCGACCTCGCCGCCGCCCACCACACCGCGGGGGTGCTGGCCGAGCGCGAGCGGCTGGCCCGGGAGATCCACGACACGCTGGCACAGAGCCTCAGCTCCATCCAACTGCTGCTGCGGGCCGCCCAGCGGGCGCTGCCCGAGCGCACCGAGGCCGCCGCCGGGTACGTCGAGCAGGCGCGGCAGGCGGCGCAGGACAACCTGGACGAGGCCCGGCGCTTCGTCCGGGCACTCACCCCGCCGGCGCTCGACGGCGACCAGCTGCCGGTCGCACTGGAGCGCCTGTGCGCGACCACCACGGCGCACAGCGGGCTGCCCGTCCACCTGCACCTCTCGGGGAGCCCGGTCCGGCTGCCGGCCGCGCAGGAGGTGGCGCTGCTGCGGATCGCGCAGTCGGCGCTCGGCAACACCGTGCGGCACGCGAAGGCCTCGCGGGCCGAGGTGACACTCAGCTACATGGAGGGCGAGGTGGCGTTGGACGTGTACGACGACGGGGCCGGCTTCGATCCGGCGGCGGTCGCCGGCCGCAGCGGCGGGGACGCCGGGGGCGGCGGATTCGGCCTGCCCACGATGCGGGCACGGGCCCGGGCGCTCGGCGGCAGCTTCACGGTGGAGTCGGCGCCGGGGGAGGGCACGGCGCTCGCGGTGCAGCTGCCGGTGACCGCGGAGGCCGGCGCGTGATCCGGCTGCTGATCGCCGACGACCATCCGGTGGTGCGGGCCGGGCTGCGGGCGGTGCTGGAGAGCGAACCCGACTTCGCCATCGTGGCGGAGGCCGCCACCGCGGAGCGGGCCGTCGAGCTGGCGGCCGAGCCGGGCGTGGACGTGGTGCTGATGGACCTGCAGTTCGGACCGGGCTCGGCGATGAACGGCGCCCGGGCCACCGCCGAGATCACCGCCCGGCCGGGCGCGCCGCGCGTGCTGGTGGTCACCACCTACGACAGCGACGCGGACACCCTGCCCGCGCTGGAGGCCGGAGCGACCGGATACCTGCTGAAGGACGCGCCCCCCGAGGAGCTCGCCCAGGCGGTCCGGGCCGCCGCGGCCGGACGCAGCGCGCTGGCGCCGAGCGTGGCGGACCGGCTGCTGGAGCGGATGCGCTCGCCCGCTGCGGCGCTCAGCGCGCGGGAGACCGAGGTGCTCGGGCTGGTCGCGGACGGGCTGACCAACCAGCGGATCAGCCAGCGGCTGCACCTGAGCCAGGCCACCGTGAAGTCCCACCTGGTGCACATCTACACCAAGTTGGGGGTCGACTCGCGTACGGCGGCGGTGCGCGAGGCGCGCGGTCGGGGGCTGATCCGCTGAAGGCGGGTGGGGCCGATCCGCCGGGCGTAGCGTGGGAGCGGTCCGTGCCCGTGGCAAGAGGAGTGCGTGATGCCCTTCCGACTCGATGAGCTCGCCGTCCCGGTGATCGGCGCCCCGATGGCGGGCGGCCCCTCGACGCCCGCACTGGCGGCGGCGGTGAACCGGGCCGGAGGACTGGGGTTCCTGGCGGCGGGCTACCGGAGCGCCGACGCGATGGCCGACCAGATCGCCGAGCTGAGGAAGTCGACCGACCGGCCGTACGGGGTCAACCTCTTCGTACCGGGCCCGCCCGGGGACCGGGCGGCCGTCGCGGGCTACCGGGAGCGGCTGCGGCCGGAGGCCGAGCGGTGGGGCGTGGCCCTGCCCGAGGAGATCGGGCCGGACCGGGACGACTGGGAGGCCAAGCTCGCCGCGCTGCTCGCGGATCCGGTGCCGGTGGTCTCCTACACCTTCGGGCTGCCGACGGCGGCGGAGGCGGCCGCGCTGCGGGCGGCGGGGACGCTGCAGGTCGGCACCGTGACCACGCCCGAGGAGGCGCTGGCGGCGGAGGCCGCCGGGATGGACGCCCTGTGCGTGCAGGGTCCGGAGGCCGGCGGGCACCGCGGCACCCACCGCATCTCGGACACCCCCGGCGAGCTGCCACTGCTGCACCTGCTCCCCGCCGTCCGGGCGGTGACGGCACTGCCGCTGATCGCCGCGGGCGGGCTGGGCGACGGCCCGGCCATCGCGGCGGCGCTGCGGGCCGGGGCCGCGGCCGTGCAGCTGGGCACGGCCCTGCTGCGCGCCGACGAGTCCGGCACCTCGGCGGCCCACCGGGCCGCGCTCACCGAACGGCCGGAGACGGTCGTCACCCGCGCCTTCACCGGCCGCCCGGCCCGCGGCCTGCGCAACGCCTTCATCGACCGCCACGGCCCGTACGCCCCGCCCGCCTACCCCGAGGTCCACCACCTCACCGCTCCTTTGCGCGCCGCCGCCGCCCGCCGGGGCGACACCGACGCCATGCACCTCTGGGCCGGCACCGCCCACCGCTTGGCCCGCCCGGGCGCGGCGGAGCGCATCATCGCGGAGCTGTGGGGGAGCGCGCGGGGGTAGTGCGCCCAGCGCGCGCTGGGCGCGGCGTGTTGTCGCTCGCAAGGGTGGATTGGGCGGCAGACTGCGGGGTAGCCTATAAGTCACAACTTACTGTGGCGGTATGTGGGAGATCACACTTCTGGCGCCGGTTGAGGAGTGGTACTTGCAGGTCTGCGAGGACGATCCGAAAACGGCGGAGTGCATTCTTGAGGCGCTGGACCTGCTGGCGGACGAGGGCCCTACCCTGGGGCGGCCGGTGGTGGACCGGATCCATCGCAGTCGTCTGCACAACCTCAAGGAGCTCCGGCCGGGATCATCCGGCGCCAGCGAGGTGCGGATGTTGTTCGTCTTCGACCAGGAACGCGAAGCCGTCATCCTCGTGGCGGGTGACAAGTCCGGTCGTTGGTCGGAGTGGTACGACGAGTCGATTCCTCTTGCGGAGAAGCGCTACGCGATCTACGTCGAGGAGCAACGGAACGGAGCGCGCCGGTGAAGGGGCGTAGTTGGACCGAGGTTCGAGCCGAGGTCATGGAGCGGTTTCCGGAGTTGGCGACGCCGGAGGCGGAAGCGAGGCGGGCGCGGATCCGTCAGGAGACCCTGGCTCGGATCCGGGGGCACGAGCTGGCCGAGCTGCGGCGCAAGGCTGGGCTCACTCAGAAGCACGTGGCTGAGCTGCTCGGTGTGACTCAGGCGCGGGTGTCGCAGATCGAGCACGGGCAGGTGGACAGCCTGGACAACCTGCGGGCGTACGCCGCCGCGATCGGTGGCGAGGTCGAGGTGACCGTCCGGCAGGGGGAGCGGACGGTCAAGGTGGCCTGACCGTCCGCCGCCGCAGGTTCGTTCAGCTCAGCAGGTCCGCCATCCAGGACTCGACGGCTTCGGCCGTCCTCGGCAGGGCGCCGGAGAGCAGGTGGGCGCCCTCCGAGGTGATCACGAGGTCGTCCTCGATGCGGATGCCGATGCCGCGGAGTTCGAGGGGGAGGGTCTCGTCGTCGGGCTGGAGGTAGAGGCCGGGTTCGACGGTGAGGACCATGCCCTCCTCGAGGGTGGCGTCGAGGTAGCGGTCGGCGCGGGCCTGGGCGCAGTCGTGGTAGTCGAGGCCGAGCATGTGGCCGCTGCCGCAGAGGGTGTAGCGGCGGTGGAGGCCGCTGTCCTCGGCGAGGGCCTGCTCGGCGGGGATGCGCAGGACGCCCCAGTCGGCGAGGCCTTCGGCGATGACGCGCATCGCGGCGTGGTGGAAGTCGCGGAAGCGGGCGCCGGGGCGCAGGGCGGCGATGCCGGCCGTCTGGGCGGCGAGGACGAGGTCGTAGGCCTGGCGCTGGACGCGGCTGAAGGTGCCGCTGAGCGGCAGGGTGCGGGTGATGTCGGCGGCGTAGAGGGTGTCGGTCTCGACGCCGGCGTCCAGCAGGAGGAGTGAACCCGGGTCGAGGGCGCCGTCGTTGCGGATCCAGTGCAGCACGCAGGCGTGGGCGCCGGAGGCGGCGATGGTGGTGTAGCTGGTGCCGTTGCCCTCGGCGCGGGCGCGCAGGTCGAAGACGCCCTCGATCCAGCGTTCGCCGCGGGGGTGGCGCAGTGCGGTGGGCAGGGCGCGGACGACGTCCTGGAACCCGGTGACGGTGTGGTTCACGGCGAGCTGCAGCTGTCCGATCTCCCACTCGTCCTTGATCAGCCGCAACTCGGCGAGGACGGCGGCGAGTTCGCCGTCGCGCCGGTCGGCGCGGGGCCGCCCGGTGGCCGCGTCGACCAGGGCGTCGGTGCCGGCCAGGACCCGGGTGGGCGGCTGCGGTCCGGTGAGCACCTTGCCGAGGTCGTCGAGGTGTTCGGTGCGCAGTCCGGTGAGGGCCGCGGCCTCGGCGAGGTCGGGGCGGCGGCCGACCCAGAACTCGCCGTAGCGGCGGTCGCGGTAGAACTCGCCGCCGCTGCGCGGTGAGCGCGGGCGCAGGTAGAGCACCGGCTCGTGGCCTTCGGGCCCGGTGGGTTCGAGGACGAGGACGTGGTCGGCCTGGTCCTCGCCGGTGAGCCCGGTGAGCCAGGCGTAGGCGCTGTGCGGACGGAAGCGGTGGTCCAGGTCGTTGCAGCGGACCTTGAGCCGTCCGGCCGGGACGATCAGCCGGTCGCCGGGGAAGGCGGCGGAGAGCCGGGCCCGTCGTCCGGGGAAGCGGTCGTAGCCGGGGACGCGCTGGTCGGCGGGGAGCGGGGTGGCGGCCCAGTGGGTGCCCATGAAGGCGTCCAGGGCGGGGGAGACCGGGAGGTCGTGGCTCCCGGTGTTGAGGCCGGTCCGGGCGTGGGTCACCGGTAACTCCTAGGCGCGGCTGGGGAGGCGGGGGTGCACGGACACAGCTGGGTAACGGAGGGCGTCACCTCTTGTGCAGTGCAATTTCACATTACTATGTTACGGGTCACACAGCGGCGCGGCCAGAGCACGGCCCCCCACAGCGGAGTTGCACATGACCAGGCGCACCCATGCCCTCCTCGCGGCGGCCCTCGCGGCGACCCTCACCCTCGGCCTCGGGGCCTGCAAGAACGACAAGAGCGACAGCGGCGACGGCGCCACGGCCGGCAGCACCAAGGCGCCCGGCGCCGCGTCCGGCACGATCGTCGGGGGCACCCCGGTCAAGGGCGGCACCCTGACGGTGCTGTCCAACCAGGACTTCGCCCACCTCGACCCGGCCCGCAACTGGACCATGCCGAACATGGACTTCGGCATCCGGCTGCTCTACCGCACCCTGGTCACCTTCAAGGCCGAGCCCGGCGCCGCCGGCAGCGAGATCGTCCCCGACCTCGCCACCGACCTCGGCCGGCCCACGGACGGCGGCAGGACCTGGACGTTCACCCTCAAGGAGGGCCTCAAGTACGAGGACGGCACGCCGATCAGGTCCGCCGACGTCAAGTACAACGTCGAGCGCTCCTTCGCGCCGGACCTCACCGGCGGCCCCGACTACGCCCAGCAGTACCTGGCCGGCGGCGAGAACTACCGGGGCCCGCTGAACGGCGAGCACCTGCCGAGCATCGAGACCCCCGACGACCGGACGATCGTCTTCCACCTCAAGCGCCCCGTCGCCGAGTTCTCGTACACCGCGACCCTGCCGACCTTCGCCCCGGTGCCGCAGTCCCAGGACAAGGGCACCCAGTACGACCTGCGGCCGTTCTCCTCCGGCCCGTACAAGATCGAGACCTACGACCGCGGCAAGCAGCTCGTCCTGGTCCGCAACGGCAACTGGGACCCGTCCACCGACCCGGTCCGCAAGGCCTACCCGGACCGGATCGTGGTCACCGAGGGCCTGAAGGGCGGTCAGGTCGACGACCGGATCATCGCGAGCGAGGGCGCGGACGCGTCCGCGATCGAGTGGATGAACCTGCGGCCCGAGTCCGTCGCCAAGGTGCTGCCCAAGCCGGACGTGAAGTCCCGGCTGATCGCCGAGCAGCAGGGTTGCACCGACATGCTCTACCCCAACACCTCCAAGGCGCCGTTCGACGACCCCAAGGTCCGCGAGGCCCTGATGTACGCGGTGGACCGGGACGCCCAGGTCACCGCGAACGGCGGGCCGGCCATGGCGGACGTCGCCACCTCCTACCTGCCGCCCGCGCTGTCCGGCGGGACGAAGCAGGACCCGCTGAAGATCCCGGCCACCGGCGACCCGGAGAAGGCCAAGCAGCTGCTCAAGGAGGCCGGCAAGTCCGACCTCAAGGTGTCGCTGACCGTCTCCTCCGGGGACAAGACCCGGGCGGAGGCGTTGCAGCAGTCGCTCGCCAAGGTGGGCATCCAGGTCACCATCACCACCGCCGACCCGTCCGTCTACTACGACACCATCGGTGACACCAAGAACGCGCCCGACCTGGCCATCCTCGGCTGGTGTCCCGACTACCCCTCCGGTGCCACCTTCCTGCCCCTGGTCTTCGACGGCCGCACCATCAAGGAGAAGGGCAACCAGGGCAACGTCGAGCAGTTCCGCGACCAGGCCACCTCGGACCGGATCGACCAGATCAACGCGATGACCGACGTCACCGAGGCCGACAAGGCGTGGCTGCAGCTCAACGAGGACCTGATGAAGAAGGCGCCCACGGTGCCGATGCTGTGGCAGCGCCGCCCGCTGCTGGCGGGGACGAACGTGGCCGGGGCCTTCGGCCACCCGGTGTGGACCGGTCAGTGGGACTTCGCCACGATCGGCCTCAAGGACCCCGCCAAGGGCCAGGGCTGAGGGCCGGTCCGATGAGTACCACCACGGAGCCCGTCCCGGCCGGGGCGGGCGGAGCAGGCGGGCCGGGCGGAACGAGCGGCCCGGGCGGAACGGGCAAGGCGGACGGCGCAATGAGAGCGGGCCTGGAGAAACGTTCCGGCAACGGCCCCTGGCAGCTGGTCCGGGCGCAGCTGTGGGCCAGGGCCTCGGCCCGGTTCGGCCTGGTCACCGTCGCCGTGCTGGTCCTGCTCGCCGCACTCGCCGGGCCGCTGAGCGCGCTCGGCGGCTGGACCCCGGAGGAGTTCGACAAGCGCGCCGTCGACCCCTACCTGGGCGGACAGCCGATCGGCGCCTTCGGCGGGATCGGCACCCGGCACTGGCTGGGCGTCGAACCCGCCACCGGGCGCGACCTCTTCGCCCGGGTGCTGCACGGCGGGCAGGTCTCGCTGCTGATCGCCTTCACCGCCACCGCGCTGGTCGTGGTGACCGGCACCCTGGTCGGCATCGCGGCCGGCTACTTCGGCGGGCGGACGGACGCCGTGCTGTCCCGGCTGATGGACCTCACCATGTCCTTCCCCTCGCTGATCTTCATGATCTCGATGATGTCGGTGGCCAAGGACGTCAACCGGGTCCTGCTGATCACCCTGGTGATCGGGCTGTTCACCTGGCCCGGCATCGCCCGGGTCGTCCGCGGCCAGACCCTCTCGCTCAAGCACAGCGAGTACGTCGAGGCCGCCAAGGTCGGCGGCGCCCGCTCCTGGCGCATCCTCACCCGCGAGATCCTGCCCAACGTCTCCGGCCCGATCATCGCCTACACCACCCTGCTGGTCCCCGGCATGATCGCCACCGAGGCCGCGCTCAGCTACCTCGGCGTGGGGGTGCGCCCGCCGACGCCCTCCTGGGGCCAGATGATCGCCGAGAGCATCAGCTTCTACGAGACCGACCCGACGTACTTCCTCATCCCCACGGCCTTCCTGTTCCTGGCCGTGCTCGCCTTCACGCTGCTCGGCGACGCCCTGCGCGACATCCTCGACCCGCGGGGAGGCCGGTCGTGATCCTCTACCTCGGCCGCCGGGTGCTCGGCGCCCTCGGCATCCTGCTGGCGATCTGCGCGATCACCTTCACCATCTTCTACCTGCTGCCCTCCGACCCGGCGGTGGCCGCCTGCGGCAAGACCTGCAGCCCGGAGCGGATCGCCGAGGTCAAGACGGCGATGGGCCTCGACAAACCGGTCTGGGAGCAGTTCGCCACCTACGTGACCGGCATCTTCGCCGGTCGCGACTACGGCAGCGGGCCCAGCGCCACCCACTGCGGCTTCCCCTGCCTCGGCTACTCCTACGAGTACTCGCTGCCGGTCTGGAACCTGCTCACCGACCGGCTGCCGGTCTCCGTCTCGCTGGCCGTCGGCTCCGCCCTGCTCTGGCTGGTCCTCGGCCTGGGCGCGGGCGTCACCTCGGCGCTGCGCAAGGGGCGGCCCGTCGACAGGGCGCTGATGGTGCTCTCGGTCGGGGCCGCGTCGCTGCCCGTCTACTTCACCTCGATCATGCTGATCTGGGGCGTCGTCAGGTCGGCCGGGCTGCTGCCCTACCCGTCCTACCACGCGTTCACCGAGAACCCCGTCGCCTGGGCCTCCAACCTGCTGCTGCCGTGGACCGCCCTGGCCCTGCTCTACGCGGCCATGTACGCCCGGCAGAGCCGCACCTCGATGATCGAGGCGATGGCCGAGCCGTACATCCGCACCGCCCGGGCCAAGGGCCTGCCGGCCAGGACCGTCGCGGTCAAGCACGGGCTGCGCTCCGGGATGACGCCGATCCTGACCATCTTCGGGATGGACCTCGGCGGGCTGCTGGCCGGGGCCGTCATCACCGAGTCGATCTTCGGACTGCCCGGGGTCGGGCGGCTCTTCTACGACGCGCTGGTCCGCTCCGACCAGCCCGTCATCCTCGGTGTCACCCTGCTCGCGGCCGCCTTCATCGTCGCCGCGAACCTGCTGGTCGACCTGCTCTACGCGTACGTCGACCCGAGAGTGAGGTACTGATGTCCCCTGGTCTGCTGGAGGTCGAGGACCTCGGGGTGTCCTTCGCCACCCCGCGCGGCACCGTGCGGGCCGTCGACGGCATCTCCTTCACCGTCGCTGCCGGGCGCACCCTCGGCCTGGTCGGCGAGTCCGGCAGCGGCAAGTCCGTCACCTCGCTCGCCGTCATGGGCCTGCACCGCGGCGCCGCCGTCACCGGCTCGATCCGGCTCGACGGGCGGGAGTTGAACGGCCTGGGGGAGCGGGAGTGGGGGACCGTCCGGGGCCGGCGGATCGCGATGGTCTTCCAGGACCCGCTGTCCAGCCTGCACCCCTTCTACACCGTCGGCGAGCAGATCGCCGAGCACTACCGGCTGCACTTCAAGGCCGGCCGCAAGGCGGGGCGGGCCCGGGCCGTCGAGATGCTGGCGGAGGTCGGCATCCCGGAGCCGGCCCGCCGGGTCGACGAGTACCCGCACCAGTTCTCCGGCGGCATGCGGCAGCGCGTCATGATCGCCATGGCGCTCGCCTGCGAGCCCGAGCTGCTGATCGCCGACGAGCCGACCACGGCCCTCGACGTCACCGTCCAGGCCCAGATCCTCGACCTGATCGCCCGGATCCAGCAGGACCGCGGGCTCGGCGTGGTGATGATCACCCACGACCTCGGCGTGGTCGCCCGGGTCGCCCACGAGGTGCTCGTCATGTACGGCGGCCGGGCGGCCGAACAGGCGCCCGTGGAAACGCTGTTCGCGCGCCCCGCGCACCCCTACACCCGAGGGCTGCTGGACTCGCTGCCACGCCTGGACGACACCGACGACGCCCCGCTGCGGGCCATCCCCGGCAGCCCGCCGTCGCTGATCTCCCCCGCCCCCGGCTGCTCCTTCGCCCCGCGCTGCGCCCGCACCACCGCCGCGCCCGCCGAGGAGCACGCCCGCTGCCTGTCCGAGCGCCCGACGCTCGGCCCGCTCGCCCCCGGCCACCAGGCCGCCTGCCACCTGCCGCTGGTGCCGGAGGGAGTGCTGTGACCGCACAACCACTGCTGTCGGTACGGGACTTGGTCAAGACCTTCCCGGGGCGGCGGAGCCGCACCGGGCGGGCCGGAGCACCGGTCCGGGCCGTCGACGGGGTCAGCTTCGACCTCGCCGCGGGCGAGACCCTCGGTCTGGTCGGCGAGTCCGGCTGCGGCAAGTCCACCACCGGGCGGATGATCGTCCGGCTGCTCGACCCGACCTCGGGCACCGTCACCCTCGACGGCGTCCCGATCGGCGAGCTCTCCCAGGCCCGACTGCGGCCGCACCGGCGGCACGTGCAGATGGTCTTCCAGGACCCGTACTCCTCGCTCAACCCCCGCCAGACGGTGGCCCGGATCATCTCCGAACCGCTGCTGGTCCAGGGCACGGGCGCCGTCGAGGCCCGCAGGCGGGCCGCCGAGCTGATGGAACTGGTCGGGCTGATCCCCGAACACCTGGACCGCTACCCGCACGAGTTCTCCGGCGGACAGGCCCAGCGGATCGGCATCGCCCGCTCGCTGGCCACCTCGCCGAAACTGGTGATCGCCGACGAACCGGTGTCCGCGCTGGACGTCTCCATCCAGGCCCAGGTGGTCAACCTGATGGAGCGGTTGCAGCGCGAACTCGGCCTGGCGTACGTGTTCATCGCGCACGACCTCTCGGTGGTCAAGCGGGTCTGCGACCGGGTCGCGGTGATGTACCTGGGCCGGATCGTCGAGATCGGCGACAAGGCCGAGGTGTACGGCAACCCGGCGCACCCGTACACCAGGGCGCTGCTGTCCGCCGTACCGCTGCCCGACCCGGCGGCGGAGCGGGCCAGGGAACGGATCGTGCTGCTCGGCGACCCCCCGAGCCCGGCCGACCCGCCGGCCGGCTGCGGCTTCCACCCGCGCTGCCCGAAGGCGCAGGAGCTGTGCCGGACGGAACGGCCGCTGCTGAAGGCGGTCGGAACCGGCGGGCGCGAGGCGGCCTGCCACTTCCCGGAGGCCTGAGGGGCCACAGACCCCCGGTCGGACGCGGCGGGGAACCTCACGAGGGCCGCGTCCGACCGGGTTCCACTCCGGGAGAGCCGTCCGGCGTCCCGCGCACCCCGTCCGGGGGTGCGCCGGGCGCCGGCGCCCGGTGGTCGTCGTTCGGCAGCAGCAGGCGCGGGCCCGGGCCCTCGGTGGCCAGCTCGTCGCCCGGGTTGAGCACCCGGCAGCGGCGCAGTGACACGCAGCCGCAGCCGATGCAGCCGGTCAGCTCCTCCTCCAGCCGCTCCAGCTCCGTGCGGCGGGCCCGCAGCTGCTCGGCCCAGCGCCGGGAGATCCGCTCCCAGTCGCGCTTGCCGGGCATCCGGTCCTCGGGCAGCCCGGTGAAGACCTCGGCGACCTCGGCGAGCGGGATGCCGAGCCGCTTGGCGACCAGGATGAGCGAGATCCGGCGCAGCACGTGCCGCCGGTAGCGGCGCTGGTTGCCCGGTGAGCGCTCGGAGGAGATCAGCCCCTGGTCCTCGTAGAAGCGCACCGCCGAGGTGGCGATCCCGGCCCGCCGGGCCACCTCGCCGACGCTCAGCAGGTCGACCGGTGCCGTACCCATGCGACCACCGCCTCGTCCGTCGCGCCCATCGGCTGCTTTTTCGACTTCAAGTCCTGTTGAAGTCGGGGTCGAGCTTCCAGCTTAGGGCCGTCCGGACCGGCGCCGCGGCGGGCGTCGGCGCGTGCCGTACTCCACGGCCACGCTCACCGGCACCAGCACCGCGTACACCACGGCCAGGGCGGTCCACCCGGTCGCGTGCAGGGCGAGTGCCCCGGTGAGCAGGACCAGCGGCTTGAGCGCGATCTCCGCGGCGAGCGGGAGACGGAACCTCGGCCCGCCCGCGGCCAGGAACAGGCCCCAGACGGTGGCCGCCAGGGCCGGCGCGCCGATGCCCAGCAGCAGCCGGGCGGCCAGGTCGGGGCCGGTCTCGAACCCCCAGGCGCAGAGCGCTGCCAGCAGGGCGAGTTCGAGCCCGAAGGCGAGGCCGGCGTTGGCGGCCGTCAGTGGCGTCCACCGGCGCCCGCCGGCCGGGCCGGGTCCCTCGGTCCTCATCCGCGCTCTCCCCGTCCTCCGGTGCCGCCGTCCGGGTGGGGCGGCGGTCGTCCGGAGTGTCCCAGCCCGGCCGGGCGGACTCAATGGATCAGCCCAAAGACGCCCGGAGGAAGGCCAGTTCGGCCAGCGCGAGCTGCTCGTTCAGCCCGCCCGGGGTCATGTGGGTGACGCCCGGCAGCGGCAGCACGCTGTGCGGGCGCCCCGCCCTGGTGAGCGCCTGGGAGAGCAGCAGGGTGTGCGCGGGGTGGACGTTGTCGTCGGCGAGCCCGTGGATCAGCAGCAGCGGCCTGGTCAGGCCGGGGGCGTCGGTGATCAGGCAGTCGGCGGCGTAGCCCTCCGGGTCGTCCTGCGGCAGGCCCAGGTAGCGCTCGGTGTACGCGGTGTCGTAGAGCCGGAAGTCGGTGGGCGGGGCGCCGGCGCAGGCGGCGTGGAAGACGTCGGGGCGCCGGAGCACCGCGAGCGCGGCGAGGTAGCCGCCGTACGACCAGCCGCGCACCCCGACCCGTCCGAGGTCGAGGTCCGGGTGGTGCGAGGCGAGCGCCCGCAAGGCGTCCACCTGGTCGTCCAGGGCCACGCCGGAGAAGCGGCGGAAGATCGCCCGGGTGAAGTCGGGGGACACGAAGGGCGTGCCGCGGTTGTCGGTGGTGACCACGGCGAAGCCCTGGTCGGCCCACCACTGGCGGAGCTGCCAGCGGCGCGGCTCGGCGGCCACGGCCTGGTACCCGGGGCCGCCGTAGACGTCCAGCAGGACGGGCAGCCGACGGCCGGGGACGTGGTCGCGCGGGTAGACCACGGCGGTGGGCAGGGCGCGGTCGGTGACCCGGGCGAGCCGGGGGCGGACGGCGTACGGCAGGGCGGCGCTCAGGTCGGTGAGCGGCAGTTCGCGGCCGCCGCGGCGGACCACCCGGCGGATGCCGCCGGCGTCGGCGGAGGTCAGCAGCAGGGTGTCGGCGGCGGCGAGCGCGGAGTGCACGCCGCCGCCGGTGCTGAGGAGTTCGGGCGCGCCGCCGTCCGGGTCGACCAGGTGGACGTACTGGTCGGCCGGGTCGCCCTGGCCGGTCTCGCAGAGCAGCCGTCCGTCGTACCGCCCGACCACCCGGCGGATCTGCAGCCCGGAGGTGTCCAGCGGCTTGCCGTCCAGGGCGAGGCCGCGGGCCCCCGGGGTGTCGTGGGCGGTGAGCAGGCGGCCGTCGGGCAGCCGGGCGGGGGTGCCGGGCAGCTCGTCCACCCAGAACGCGTCGGTGGTGCGGGAGAGTTCGCGGGTCTCGCCGGTGGCCGGGTCGGCGGAGAGCAGCAGGACGTTCTGCTGGAGCCGGTCGGCGACGGTGAGCAGCACTTCGTCGTCGGAGGCCCAGGAGGCGGCGCACAGGTACGGGAACTCCGCCGCGTCCCAGCGCAGTTCGACCCGGCCGCCGTCGAGGCCGAGCACCCAGAGCCGGACGTCCGCGTTGGGCCCGCCGGCCTGCGGGTAGGCGAAGTCCTCGGCGGGCTCGGCGGGGCGGGCCGGGTCGGCGAAGTGGCGTCGGGGGAGGGCGGATTCGTCCACCCGGGTGGCCAGCAGCGCGCCGCCGTCCGGGCGCCACCAGTGGCCCCGGGTGCGGCCGAGCTCCTCGGCGGCGGCGAACTCGGCCACGCCCCAGCGGGCGCCGTCGCGGGGGGAGAGCGGCGTCGACCCGGGTGCGACGTAGAGGGCGTCGTCGGCGACGTAGGCGACGCGCCGGCCCTCGGCGTCCGGCCTGGGGTCGAACGCGGGCCCGGCGGTGGGCAGTTCGACGCTCGTGCCGGTGGCGGTGTCGGTGCGGAACAGCCGGCCGTCCAGGGTGAGGACGGCGGTGGCGAGGTCGGGGGTGGCCGCGTAGCTGCCGATCCCGGCGGCGACCAGTCGGGTGCGCTCGCGCAACCTCCGCTCGGCGGTGGGCAGTTCGTCGCGGTCGCCGCTGCGGCCCGGGACCAGCGCCGCCGGGTCGGCGACCAGGCGTTCGACGCCGGTGGTGACGTCGAGCAGGTGGAGGCGCTCGACCGGATCCTCCGGACCGGTCGAGCGGAGCAGCAGCAGCCGGGTGCCGTCCTCGGCGAGGGTGTACGCGCGCGGGGCGCCGTGGCCGAACCGGCCGGTGCGGGCGCTGAGGGCGAGGAAGGGGTCGGTGAGGGTCACGGCCCGATGGTGGTCGTGCGGGCGCGCCCCGACCAGTAGTCTGTCATGTGAAATGTCACACATCACGCCTGGGAGATCCCCGTGGTCGATGACCTCAGCACCCTCGAACCCCCGGCCCCGCTGCCCGTCGCCGACGGCCTGTTCAGCCTGGCACCGGAGGCCGCGCACCTGAACCACGGCTCGTACGGCGCCGTGCCCGTCCCGGTGCAGCGGGTGCAGGAACGGCTGCGCGTCGAACACGAGCTGGACCCGGACGGCTTCTTCGCCGACCTGCCCGACCGGATCGCCGGGGCCCGGACCCGGATCGCCGCCGAACTGGGCACCGACCCGGGCCGCCTGGCCCTGGTCGCCAACGTCACCGAGGCGGTCGCGATCGCCCTGGACACCGTCCCGCTCGCCCCCGGCGACCGGATCCTGGTCACCGACCACGGCTACGGCGCGGTCAACCAGGCCGCCGCCCGCAAGGCCGCCGAGACCGGCGCCGAGCTGGTGGTGGCCCCGGTGCCGCTGGACGCCCCCGACGAGGAATCGGTGCGCGAGGCGGTGCTCGCCGCCGTCGACGGGCGCACCGCGGTGGCGGTCCTGGACCGGATCAGCTCGCTCACCGCCCGTACGGTGGCCGCCCCGCGGCTCGTCGCCGAGCTGCGCGAACGCGGCGTGACCACGGTGGTGGACGGCGCCCACGCGCCCGGCATGCTGCCCGCCCCGGTCGACCCGAGCGCCGACTTCTGGTTCGGCAACCTGCACAAGTGGGCGTTCGCCCCGCGCGCCACCGGCGTGCTCGCCGTCAGCCCCGAGTGGACCGCGCGGGTCCGCCCGCTCGCGCTGTCCTGGGAGCACCACCGGGGCTTCCCCGCCTGCGTCGAGTGGCGCGGCACCTGCGACTACACGCCGTGGCTGGCCGCCCCGGCCGGCTTCGAGCTGCTGCGCGGGCTCGGGCAGGAGGCGGTGGCCGGGCACAACGCCGCCCTCGCCGGGTACGGCCAGCGGGTGCTCGTCGAACGGGCGGGGCTGCGGCCGCTGCCCGCCTCGCCCGGGGTGTGGATGCGCACCGTGCGGCTGCCGGCCGGCCGGTCCGACACGGAGGCGCAGACCCGGGCACTGCTGGCCGAGCTCTGGCGGCGGTACGCCATCCGCGCCACCGGCCGGCCGGGACCGGACGGCGGCGGGCTGCTGCGGGTGAGCGCCCAGCTGTACAACCGGGCCGCGGAGTACGAGCGGCTCGCGGACGCGCTGGTGGAGCTGTTCAAGGAGTAGCCGGGCGCGGTGGCGGGGGCCCTTCGCCGTGAACCGTCCGCCGTCACCCGGTGTCCGAGCCGCCGACCGCGTCCGGCAGCGGCTGTTCGCTGCCCGCCGCCCGTAGCTCCGCCAGCAGCAGGTTCCGGTCGGCGAGCAGCCCGGTGAGGATCCGCCGGGCCGCCCGCAACAGGTCGGTGACGTCGCCCCCGGCCAGCGCGTAGACCACGGTGCTGCCCTCCCGGGTGGCGGTGACGATGCCCGAGCGGCGCAGCACCGCGAGCTGCTGCGACAGGCTGGAGGGCTCGACCCCCAGCTCGGCGAGCAGGCCGCGGACCGGCGTCGGCCCGTCCTGGAGCAGTTCCAGGACCCGGATCCGGACGGGATGGCCGAGCATCCGGAAGAACTCGGCCTTGACCTGGTAGAGCTCCCCCAGCCTCCGGCCGGGAGGTGCCTCCATCGTCACGTGGCCCCCCTTCCCTGGTGTCGACGGGCTCAGATCTCCAGCGCGACTTCGATCCGCTTGAGCTGGTGGCGGGCCATCGCGAGGTTGGCGCGGCTGCGGTTGAGCGCCAGGAAGAGGAACAGGCCGCGGCCGCCGGGCGTCGTGATCGGCCGGACCATGTGGTACTGGTGGGTCAGCGAGATCAGGATGTCCTCGATCTCGTTGTCGTGCAGGTTGAGCATCTCCATCGCGCGCATCTTGGCGCGGACCACGTCGGTGTTGCCGGCCGCGGCGACGTTGAGGTCCAGCTCGCCGCCGTCGCCGAGGCTGCCGAGGGCCATGCCGCTGCCGTAGTCGACCAGCGCGACGCCGATCGCGCCGTCGATGGCCATGGCCTCTTTGAGGGACGTCTCCAGGTTCGCCATCGTGGCTGTCCTCCCGTGCGTTGGTGGCTGTGGCTCACGAAGGTAGGCAGTGACCGGCGGACTCCACCGCGAATGACCGGAGACGTTCGAACCTGGCTCTCTCCGGATCACTTGAAGACATTTGCAACTATGGATCTGAGAGGGAAGTGATCCCGGAGGTCAGGTACGTGCCCGGAAAACGGTGCTATCGATGTCGGTCCACCCGGGTAACCTCTCGCTGAGATGCGAGATCACACCAATCACACCCGGACGGCGATGAACACCCCCGATCCCGAGCCCCAGGACGACCGGGAGCTCAGCCCCGCCGAGGCGTACGCGGCCAGCCGTCGCCGGGCCAAGGAGCAGGCCAGCGCGCTCCACGGCTTCCAGCAGCTGTACGACTTCCCGCTGGACGACTTCCAGCTGGAGGCCTGCGAGACGCTGGAGGCCGGATCGGGCGTCCTGGTCGCCGCCCCGACCGGCTCCGGGAAGACCATCGTCGGCGAGTTCGCCGTGCACCTCGCCCTCCAGGCGGGCCGCAAGTGCTTCTACACCACGCCGATCAAGGCGCTGTCCAACCAGAAGTACGGCGACCTGGTCAAGCGCTACGGCGCCGCCAAGGTCGGCCTGCTCACCGGGGACAACACCGTCAACGGCGACGCCCCCGTGGTGGTGATGACCACCGAGGTGCTGCGCAACATGCTCTACGCGGGCTCCAGCACCCTCGACGGCCTCGGCTACGTCGTCATGGACGAGGTGCACTACCTCGCCGACCGCTTCCGCGGCGCCGTCTGGGAGGAGGTCATCATCCACCTCCCCGAGTCGGTCACCCTCGTCTCGCTCTCCGCGACCGTCTCGAACGCCGAGGAGTTCGGCGACTGGCTGGACACCGTCCGCGGCGGCACCAAGGTGATCGTCTCCGAGACCCGCCCGGTGCCGCTGTGGCAGCACGTGATGGCCGGCAACCGGATGTACGACCTGTTCGCCGACCCGGACCGCGACGGCCGCCCCAAGCACCACCTGAAGAACCCCGGCAAGGCCGTCAACCCCGAGCTGGTCCGGCTCGCCCGCTCCGAGCTCGACCGCAACCCGCGTGACCGCTTCGGCCGCGGCCGGGGCCGCTCCATGCCCAACGGCCGCCCGGGCCGGGTCTGGACCCCGGGCCGGGTCGACGTCATCGACCGGCTCGACGCCGAGGGCCTGCTGCCCGCGATCACCTTCATCTTCAGCCGGGCCGGCTGCGAGGCCGCCGTCCAGCAGTGCCTCAGCTCCGGCCTGCGGCTCAACAAGGACGCCGAGCGCGCCCAGGTCCGGGCGATCGTCGAGGAGCGCTGCGCCGACATCCCCGACGAGGACCTGCACGTCCTCGGCTACTTCGAGTGGCTGGACGGGCTGGAGCGCGGCATCGCCGCCCACCACGCCGGGATGCTGCCGCGGTTCAAGGAGGTCGTCGAGGAGCTCTTCGTGAAGGGCCTGGTCAAGGCCGTCTTCGCGACCGAGACCCTGGCGCTCGGCATCAACATGCCCGCCCGCTCGGTGGTCATGGAGAAGCTGGTCAAGTGGAACGGCGAGACCCACGCCGACATCACCCCCGGCGAGTACACCCAGCTCACCGGCCGGGCCGGGCGGCGCGGCATCGACATCGAGGGCCACGCCGTGGTGCTCTGGCAGCGCGGCCTCGACCCCGAGGCGCTGGCCGGCCTGGCGGGCACCCGCACCTACCCGCTCAAGTCCTCGTTCCGGCCCTCCTACAACATGGCGGTCAACCTCGTCGCCCAGTTCGGCCGGCACCGCTCCCGGGAACTGCTGGAGACCTCCTTCGCCCAGTTCCAGGCCGACCGCTCGGTGGTCGGCCTCGCCCGTCAGGTCCAGCGCAACGAGGAGGGCCTGGAGGGCTACCGCGAGTCGATGACCTGCCACCTCGGCGACTTCGACGAGTACATGGAACTGCGCCGCCGGCTCAAGGACCGCGAGAACGAACTCGCCCGCGAGGGCACCAGCCAGCGCCGCGCGGCCGCCATCGAGTCGATCGAGCAGCTCAAGCCGGGCGACGTCATCCACGTCCCCACCGGCAAGTTCGCCGGCCTCGCCCTGGTCCTCGACCCGGGGCTGCCGCCGGTCAGCCGCTCCGGCCGGGGCGGCCCCCGCCACCCCGACTTCCAGGATGGTCCGCGCCCGGTGGTGCTCACCGCCGAGCGGCAGGTCAAGCGGCTCGCGATGATCGACTTCCCCCACCCGGTCGCCGCGATCGAACGGGTGCGCATCCCCAAGTCCTTCAACCCGCGCAGCCCGCAGTCCCGGCGCGACCTGGCCTCCGCACTGCGCACCAAGGCCGGCCACCTGGAGCCCGAGCGGTTCCGGCGCGGCCGCGCCGCCGCCGCCGACGATCCGGAGATCACCCGGCTGCGCACCGAACTGCGCCAGCACCCCTGCCACGGCTGCTCCGACCGCGAGGACCACGCCCGCTGGGCCGAGCGCTACCACCGGCTCCACCGCGACACCGAGCTGCTGGAACGCCGGATGCGTTCGCGCACCCACACCATCGCCCGCACCTTCGACCGGGTCTGCGCCCTCCTCACCGACCTCGGCTACCTGCGCGGCGACACCGTCACCGACGACGGCAAGCGGCTCGGCCGCCTCTACGGCGAACTCGACCTGCTCGCCTCCGAGTGCATCCGCGAGGGCGTCTGGAAGGGCCTGGCCGCCGCCGAACTCGCCGCCTGCGCCTCGGCGCTGGTGTACGAGGCGCGCCAGTCCGACGACGCCGGCGCCCCCCGGGTGCCGGAGGGCGCGGCCAAGGAGGCGCTCGGCAAGATGGTCCGGATCTGGGGCCACCTCGACGCCCTGGAGGAGCAGCACCGGATCAACACCGCCGAGGGCGTCGGCCAGCGCGAGCCCGACCTCGGCTTCGCCTGGGTCGCCTACCGCTGGGCACTCGGCCACAACCTCGACCAGGTCCTGCGCGACGCCGACATGCCGGCCGGCGACTTCGTCCGCTGGACCAAGCAACTGATCGACGTCCTCGGCCAGATCCAGGACGCCGCCGGCGAGGACGCCGAGCTCCGGAAGACGGCCCGCAAGGCCGTCGACGGCCTCCGCCGCGGCATCATCGCCTACTCCTCGGTGGGCTAGCCGGACCGAGCCGAAGGGGCCCCGCACGAGACGACTCGTGCGGGGCCCCTTCCGCATCGCGCAGCGGAGTCGCCGTCGTGGTCGCGGAGCACCTCCGTCCGCGTTGCTCAGCGGGCGGCGAGGGCTTCGAGGACGCGCTCCAGCGAGGTGCCGAGGCCCCAGCGGGTGGAGAGGTGCTCCAGCGTCATCGGGTCGAGGGGCTCGTGGGGGAGGGCCGGGTCGAAGTCGGGGAGCGGGGCGTCGGTGGCGACGCGGACGACGGTGGGGGCGACGTCGAGGTAGCCGGCGCCCTCGAGGATGTTCTTGCGGCGGGCGGGCGTCAGCTTGGAGAAGGGATCGGCGGCGGCGGCCCGGATGGCGGCGAGGTCGCCGTACTCGTTGATCAGTTGGGCGGCGGTCTTCTCGCCGACGCCCTTGACCCCGGGCAGGCCGTCGGACGGGTCCCCGCGCAGGGCGGCCAGGTCGGCGTACCGGGCGCCGCGCACGCCGTACTTCTCCAGCAGCACCGCGTCGTCGGTGACCTGGAGGTTGCCCATGCCCTTGACCGGGTAGAGCACGGTGATCTGCCGGGCGTCGTCCACGAGTTGGAAGAGGTCGCGGTCGCCGGTGACGATCTGCACCGGGCCGTCGGCGCGGGCGGTGAGGGTGCCGATGACGTCGTCCGCCTCGTAGCCGGGGGAGCCGACCCGGGCGATGCCGAGGGCGTCGAGCACCTGCTCGATCACCGGGACCTGCGGGGCCAGCGTGTCCGGCACCTCCTCCTCGCCGTCCTCGGCGTCCTCGGCGAGCCGGTGGGTCTTGTACGAGGGGACGAGGTCCACCCGCCACTGCGGGCGCCAGTCGGCGTCCATGCAGGCCACCAGCCGGTCGGGGCGGTGGTCCTGGACCAGCCGGGCGATGAAGTCCAGCAGGCCCCGGACGGCGTTCACCGGCTCGCCCTGCGGTGAGCGCAGGGTGTCCGGGACACCGAAGTAGGCGCGGAAGTACAGGCTGGCGGAGTCGAGCAGCATCAGTCGCGGTGCGGTCACGCCTCAGATCATGCCGCACCGCGCTGACGAAGACCCGGTTCTCAGTGCTCGTGCGGTCCGGCGCGGTGCACCGGGCCGTGGGCGTCGGCGCAGTGCTCGGCGGTCGGGTCGCCCGGGGCGGCGATCTGCAGCAGCGCGCCCGCCTCGTCCTCGCCGACGTGGTCGACCTGGAGGGTGCTGTGGGTGATCCCGTACTCGTCGGCCAGTCGGCGCTGGAGCTGGCGCCGGACCGCGTGGCAGTCGCCGCCGGGGGTGACCAGGATGTGCGCGGACAGGGCCGGCTGGTTGGAGGTGATCTCCCAGATGTGCAGGTCGTGGATCTCCTCGACCAGCGGTTCGGCGACCAGCCGGTCGGCCACCGCGTCCGGGTCGATCCCGGCGGGGGCGGCCTCCAGGAAGATCCGGCCGGAGTCGCGGACCAGCCCGATGCCGGCCTTGAGCATCAGCACGACGACGATCAGCGAGGCGATCGCGTCGGCCCGGGCGAAGCCGGTGGTCAGCACGACCAGGCCGGCGACGGCGGTGGCGATGAAGGCGTACAGGTCGGTGAGCACGTGCTGGAAGGCGCCCTCGACGTTCAGCGAGCTGCGGTTGGCCTTCGACATGCACCAGGTGGCGGCGAGGTTGACGACGATCCCGACCAGCGCGGTGACCAGCACCAGTGAGCCGGTGACCTCGGGCGGCTCGATCAGCCGGAACACCGCCTCGTAGCCCAGCCACGCGGACAGCACCAGCAGCGTCACGCCGTTGGCCTGGGCGGAGAGGATCTCGGCGCGCTTGAGCCCGTAGGTGTAGCCGCCGCGGGCGGGCCGGGCGGCGAGCCGCATCGCGACCAGTGCCAGCACGATGGAGGCGGCGTCCGTCAGCATGTGCGCCGCGTCGGAGATCAGGGCCAGCGACTGGGCGGCGAAGCCGACGGCGACCTCGCCGGCCATGAAGACGACGATCAGGGCGAGGGCGCTGAGCAGCCAGCGGCGGTCGGCGTCCGCGGCGACGCCGTGCGAGTGGCCGCCGTGGCCTCCGTGGCCGTGCGCGTGGCCCTTCCCGTGGTCATGCCCGTGGCGCTGCGAGTGGTGGTCATGCGCATGATCATCTTGCGAATGCTCGTGCCTGGCCATCGACGTCCTCTCCGGGCGCACGGGGTGCGATCGCGGGGCGCGATCGCCCCGCACTCGAAGTGAACCGCAGAATCGACAAAGATCCAAAGGCTGTACTGGTGACCGTTGTCGTTGCCGTTCGAACCGGCCGGGCGGCCGAGGCGGTGGCGCCCGGCCCCGGCTCGGCGGCGCCGCCCGGCGGCCGCGGCCCGAAGGCGTTCGGCCGCCGGCCCGGCCGCTCAGCCCACCGCGTCCAGCGCCGCCGCGGTGGCGGCCCGGACGAGCGCCGACATCACCCGCAGGTCGTCCCCCTGCTCCGGGTGCCACTGCACGCCCAGCGTGAAGCCCGGCCCCTCCACCGCCTCCACCGTGCCGTCCGGCGCGAGCGCGCTCACCCGCAGGCCCGACCCCAGCCGGCCCACCGCCTGGTGGTGGAAGGACGGCACCTCGAGTTCGGTCTCCGGCAGCAGCCCGCCCAGCAGCGTCCCGGGCACCGGCCGCACCACGTGGGCGCCGTAGACCCCGGGCGAGCCCGCGTGCACGTCCACGTCCAGCACGTCCGGCAGGTGCTGCAGCAGCGTGCCGCCGCAGACCACGTTGAGCACCTGCATCCCCCGGCAGATCCCCAGCACCGGCATCCCCGCCGCCATCGCCCCCCGGAGCAGCGCGACCTCCCAGACGTCGCGTTCCGGCGAGTCCACCGCCGTCAGCGGGTGCGCCGGTTCGCCGTAGTACGCCGGGTCGATGTCCGGGCCGCCGGCGACGACCAGGGCGTCCAGCCGGGCGAGCACCTCGGAGGCGCGTTCGGGGGCGTCGGGCGGCAGGAGCACGGCGATGCCGCCGGAGTTCTGGACGTACGCCGTGTACCGCTCCGGCAGGAGGGCGACCCGGCGTCCCCGCCAGTCGTTCCAACTCGCGTCCACCAGGTAGGTGCTGACACCGATCAAAGGCCTGCGATCCATGGCGCGCATTCTCCTCCCGTACCGTCTGATCCCTCGTCAACCACGCATATCGGCGCGCCACACCCGCCCGCCCTCTTCCGCGCCGTGAGCCGCAGGCCGTACGGTTCGCTGTGACCGGTTGAACTCGAAGAGTGATCGAGGAGGAGGGTGCCGTCATGCCCGAGAACGCCGCCGCGGGCTCACCGCCCCGGCCGCCGCTGACCCTGGACGAGCTGCGCACCCTGGTGGACGCCGGCGAGGTGCACACCGTCGCGCTGTCGTTCACCGACATGCAGGGGCGTCTGCAGGGCAAACGGTTCGCCGCCCGGTTCTTCCTCGACGAGGTCGCCGAGACGGGCGCCGAGGCCTGCGACTACCTGCTGGCCGTGGACGTGGACATGAACACCGTGGACGGCTACGCCTTCTCGTCCTGGGCCACCGGCTACGGCGACTTCGCGATGCGCCCCGACCTCGGCACCCTGCGGCTCGTGCCGTGGCAGCCCGGCACCGCGCAGGTCACCGCCGACCTGGCCCGGCACGGCGGGCACCCGGTGGACGCCGCGCCGCGCCAGCTGCTGCGCCGGCAGATCGCCCGGCTCGCCGAGTACGGGCTGGCCGCCGACATCGGCACCGAACTGGAGTTCCTGGTCTTCCGCGACACCTACGAACAGGCCTGGCTCGGCGGCTACCGCGGCCTGACCCCGGCCAACCTCTACAACGTGGACTACTCGATGCTGGGCACCGCCCGGATCGAGCCGCTGCTGTCCCGGATCCGCAACGAGATGGCCGGTGCCGGGCTGACCGTCGAGTCCGCCAAGGGCGAGTGCAACCTCGGCCAGCACGAGATCGCCTTCCGGTACGCCGACGCCCTCACCACCTGCGACCAGCACAGCGTCTACAAGACCGGAGCCAAGGAGATCGCCGCCCAGCAGGGTTGCGCGCTCACCTTCATGGCCAAGTACGACGAGCGCGAGGGCAACAGCTGCCACATCCACCTGTCGCTGCGCGACGCGGTGGGCGCCCCGGCCTTCGCCGACCGGGACGGCCGGATGACCGACACCATGCGGCACTTCCTGGCCGGTCAGCTCGTCGCCCTGCGGGAGTTCAGCCTGCTGTACGCGCCCAACATCAACTCCTACAAGCGCTACCGCCCCGGCTCCTTCGCCCCGACCGCCGTCGCCTGGGGCCGGGACAACCGCACCTGCGCCTACCGGGTGGTCGGCCACGGCCCGGGACTGCGGATGGAGAACCGGGTGCCCGGCGGCGACGTCAACCCGTACCTGGCGGTGGCCGGGATGATCGCGGCCGGCCTGCACGGCCTCCAGCGCAAGCTGGACCTGCCCGCGCCCTGCCTGGGCAACGCCTACGCGGTGGAGGAGTACGCCCGGGTGCCCGGGTCCCTGCGCGAGGCGGCGGGGCTGTGGGCCGAGAGCGAACTGGCCCGGGAGGCCTTCGGGGACGACGTGGTCGAGCACTACCTGAACATGGCCCGGGTCGAGCAGGCCGCCTACGACGGGGCCGTCACCGACTGGGAGCGCTACCGGTCCTTCGAACGGATGTGAGCGCTCGGCCGCACGCGCCGCGCCACTGAGCACGAGAAGTCCAGGCACACGTCCGTGTCCGCGTCCACAGCGAGGAGCAGCACCCGATGACCGAGAAGCCCGGGAAGGACGAGGCGGTCTGCCGCCGCCTGGTCGGCCGCACTGCCGTGGTCACCGGCGCGGGCAGCGGCATCGGGCTGGCGGCCGCGCGCCGGCTCGCCTCCGAGGGCGCGAGGGTGGTCTGCGCGGACCTGGACGAGGAGACCGGGCGGGCGGCCGCCAGGGAGGTCGGCGGGCTGTTCGTGCACACCGACGTCACCGACCCGTACATGGTCGAGGCGCTGTTCGACGAGGCGTACGAGACCTGCGGCAGTGTGGACGTCGCCTTCAACAACGCGGGCATCTCGCCGCCGGAGGACGACTCGATCCTGACCACCGGCCTGGACGCCTGGCGCAGGGTCCAGGAGGTCAACCTGACCTCGGTCTACCTGTGCTGCAGGGCCGCGCTGCCGTACATGCGCCGGCACGGGCGGGGTTCGATCATCAACACCGCGAGCTTCGTGGCCCGGATGGGCGCGGCGACCTCGCAGATCTCGTACACCGCCTCCAAGGGCGGGGTGCTGGCGATGTCCCGCGAGCTGGGCGTGCAGTTCGCCCGGGAGGGGATCCGGGTGAACGCGCTCTCGCCCGGGCCGGTGGATACCCCGCTGCTGCGCGAGCTGTTCGCCCGGGATCCGCAACGGGCGGCCCGCCGGCTGGTGCACATCCCGCTCGGCCGCTTCGCGCGGGCCGAGGAGATCGCCGCCGCGGTGGCCTTCCTGGCGAGCGACGACTCCTCGTTCATCACCGCGAGCGAGTTCCTGGTGGACGGCGGCATCTCCGGGGCGTACGTCACGCCGCTGTAGGACCGGCGGGAAGTGCGGGAGGTGCCGGAACCCGCGGGCAGCCCGGGCGCCGGGGCCGCCGGTGCTTCTCACCGTAATCTCATCGAAAACCGCGGGAATTCGCGGCTGCGCTGATTTCGCGTTTATCCGGCTGCCTTTACATTCTCTGGTGTGAGCGAGCAGATTCCAGCCGGGTGGTACCCGGACCCGAAGGACACCACCAGCGACCCGAGACCGCAGCGGTGGTGGGACGGCAGGGGCTGGACGGCCGACACCCGGCCCGCACCCTCGGACGCGCCGCAGCCGGAGGCCCCGGCCGCCGCGGCTCCGGGGCCGGGCGCGGCCGAGCGGCCCACGGTGCTGGAGGGCGAGGTCCTGGAGAGCGGCCCGACGGTCCGCTACCCGGAGCCCCCGCCCTTCGGCACCGGCTACGGTGCCGTCGGCGAGCCCGCGAAGGCGCCGCGCCGGGCCTGGCGCAAGCCCTCAAGGCTGGTGGTGGCGACGGCCGTCGCCGCCCTGCTCGGTCTGGGAGCCGGCTCGGGCATCACCTACCTGGCGATGGACGGCCACGGCAAGGACCGCAGCCAGCGCAGCGCCCGGCAGCTGCCGGCGCCCGACGGCGGCGGCCCGTTCGGCGGCCTCCCCGGCTTCGGCGGCGGCAGTGGCAATGGCAATGGCAATGGCAACGGCGGCAGCGGAGGCGGGGGCAACGGCGGCGGCAAGTCCCGGCCGGGCGCCGGCAAGGCGCTCGACCTGGTGAACAAGCTCACCCTGCCCGTCCCCGCCGGCTGGCAGGCCGACCAGACCCCCGACGGCTACGCGGCGATCACCATCGGCTCGTACACCTGCCCGGACGGCACCGGCCAGTGCACTCTCGGCGGGGTGACCACCGGCCGGATCGACGGCGGCGGCACCGACGTCCAGGCGGCGGCCAAGGCGGACATCGAGAAGGCCGCCAAGGAGGCGTACGGGGACAGCACCGGGCACCAGGAGCTCAAGTCCGAGGCCGTCAAGGTCGACGGGCAGGACGGCTACCTGGTCCGCTGGAAGGTGAACGCGGCGAAGGGCAACAGCGGCTACGTGCAGACCGTGGTCTTCCCGTCCTCGGACGGCAAGTCGCTGGTCTCGGTGCACTTCGGCTTCGACATCGCCGACAAGGCGCCGGACGTCGCCGTGATGGACACCATCGTCAAGGGCATCGCCGACTACAAGGGCAAGCTGCCGACCGTCCCCGGCATCCCCGGCATCCCCGGCCTCCCGGGGATGCCGGGCGGCGGCTCGGGCGGCTCGGGCGGCTCGGGCGGCGCGGGCAGCCCCGACGGTTCGGGGACCGAGACCACCTGAGCCCCCGCTCCTCACGCCGCGAGCGGCCCACCCGGGAGCACCCCCTCCCGGGTGGGCCGCCGTCGTTCGGCCCCTCGCGTCGACGCGGCCACGGGACCGGACCGGACGGGGGTGGACCGGCCCGGCCCCGCCTTCCGGCGTCAGGAGTCGCGTCGAACAGCCTCGACGCGACGGCGCCGGAGCACCATGCCCGCCCAGCCGACGCCGAGCGCCGCGGCGCCGGCCAGCAGCAGCGGACCGGTGGCCGAGGTGCCGGCCACGGCCGCCGAGGTGGTCGGCAGCGGCTGGCCGGCGGGGGCGTTCGGGTCACCGCCGTGGCCGTGGTGGGCGACCGTGGACCTGGGCGCGTCGGCGGCGATCTGCGCGTCGCTGGGCGCGGCCGGGGCGGCGAGCGAGGAGACGGCCGGGGCCCCGGCGGCCTTGGGCGTGCCGAAGTCGACGTCCGAGCAGCTGTAGAACGCCTCGGGGCTGTCACTGCGCTGCCAGATCATGTAGAGCAGTTGGCGCCCGGTGCGCTGCGGCAGGGTGCCGGAGTAGGTGTAGTAGCCGTTGGCGGCGGTGCGGTCGACCTGCACCCGGGCCACCGGGGTCGGGTCGAGGTCCGACCACTTCAGCGGCTTGGTCGGGTCGTACCCCGCCTTGGTGATGTAGACGGTCTGGCTGCCGACGTGCGGTGCGGTGGTGCGGAACTGGAAGGCGAAGGCGCCCGCGCTGACCGGGGTGGCCGGCCAGTCGGTGCGCGGCCAGTCCAGCGCCGCGTACTTGTCGCGGTTGGCGGAGCAGAGCTTCCCGTCCGGGATCAGGGCCTGGTGGTTGCCGGCCGCGTTCGCGATGTTGACCTCGTTCCAGTCGTACAGCGGCTGGGTGCCGCTCGCGGCGACGAGGTCCTTGCAGACCTGCGAGACCGGGTGCTCGGGGCCCTCGGCGTAGCAGGCGGCGATCCGGCTGACGGGGTTGGTCATCGTGCCGTGGGCGTGGGCGGTGCCGGCGGTGGTCGCGGCCACCGCGAGCACCGCGGCACCGACCACGCCGGCGGACAGGACACTGCGCTTGATGGACATGGGGTGGGGCTCCTCGGCCGTCGTTCCGGGCGGGTGTGGGGGAGAGCGGACACGCCTGCCCGTCCGGGGACCGCCGGCCCGGACCGCGGGCCCCGGCCAGAGCGTAGGATTGGTCTGGACCAGATGGCAATAGCCGTGCGTGACACGCTCGTTGACGGATCGTAGGGCGCCGGGCAGCGCACAGGCCCGAGGGGACACCGGAATTAGGTGTCCCCTCGGGCCCGCTTAAGGCTGCCGAAAGACCGGCTGGCACCCGGAGGCCCGGAACCGGTCAGAGGAAGGTCTTCCCCTCGCCCCGGTAGGTCGGCACCGTCCGGACGATCCGGTCCCCCTCGATCAGGTGCAACTCCGCGAAGCGCTCGCACAGTTCGCCCGCCTTCGCGTGCCGGAACCAGACCCGGTCGCCGATCAGCAGGTCGTCCGCCGCGGAGCCGAGCAGTGGGGTCTGCACCTCGCCCGCGCCCTCCATCGGGTCGTAGCGCAGCCCCGGCGGCAGGTACGGCACCGGCGAGCGGTCCGGGCCGGCCGCGCCGGACGCCGGGTAGCCCCCGCCGAGCACCGTCACCACGCCGACCCCCGGGCGGCGCACCACCGGCTGGCCGAACAGCGCGGCCGGACGGCCCCGGAAGACGCGGTAGTTGTCGAACAGCTGCGGCTGGTACAGCCCCGAGCCGGCCGCCACCTCGGTGACGGCCCGCTCGGCCGCGGTGGACTCCACGCTGCCGGTGCCCCCGCCGTTCACGAACTCCAACTCGGCGACCTGCCGCAACCGGCGGACCACCGCCGCGCGCCGCTCGACCAGCTCCGCCCGGGCCCGGTCCTGCATCAGCCGGATCAGCCGGGAGCGCACCGGCCGGCCCGGCACCCGGTCCCCCACCCCGGCGATGTGCCCCTCGTACGCCATCAGTCCGATCACCCGGAAGCCCGGGCGGCGCTGGACGAGCTCGGCGAAGGCGCCGAGGTCCTCCGGGGTGCGCAGGGGTGAGCGCCGCGCGCCCACCCGCACCCGCCCGCCGAGCAGGTGCAGGGCGGTGTCGAGTTCCAGGCAGACCCGCACCTCGGCGTCGCCGGAGCGGGCCTTGTCGATCAGCTCCAGCTGGGCCGGGTCGTCCAGCACGACGGTGATCCCGCGGGCCAGCTCCGGGTCGGCGGTCAGCTCGGCGTAGCCGTCCCGGTCGGCGGAGGGGTAGGCGAGCAGGATGTCGCGCACGCCGGTGCGGGCCAGCCAGAGCGACTCGTCGAGGGTGAAGGTCATCACCCCGAGGAACCCGTCCACGGCCAGCGCCCGTTCCAGCAGGGCCCGGCAGCGCAGCGACTTGCTGGCGACCCGGATCGGCTTCCCGCCGGCCCGGCGCACCAGGTCGGCGGCGTTGGCGTCGAAGGCGGCGAGGTCCACCACGGCCACCGGCCCGTCCAGGTGGGCGGTGGCCCGGTCGTACCGGTGGCGGTCGGAGACCGGGGCGGGAGCGGGAGCGTCGAGCATCACCATGGCCGCAGGGTGTCACAGCGCGCTACCGGTGGGTAGGGGTGCGAGCGCACCGGAACCGCGCGGGCCGGGGCGCGGAGCGCGGTCGGGTGCCGCGGCGGGGAGCGCGGCCGGGTGCCGGGGTGGTGCCGCGGCGGGGAGCGCGGCCGGGCGCCGGGGCCGTGCAGCGGAATGCGGCCGCGGGCCCGCGGTGGCATAGGGTCGGCCAGGTGGACCGCGAAGACTTCCCCAACCCGGCGTTCGTCGGCAAGAGCATCCCGAATCCCGGCTTCTCCGACGACGACGGCACGGCGGACCCGGCGCTGACCGCGGCCCTCGCCCGCTGGTCGCAGGACCGCACGGCCGAGCCCGAGGTGCTGGCGGCGCTGACCCCGACCCGCTTGATGGTCCCGATCGTGGCCCTGCTCGGCGAGGTCGAGGTGGACGAGCACGGACACCGGCACGACAAGAGCAGCGACATGGCCGTCCCGGTCCTGGAGGCCCCGGACGGGCGCCGCGCGCTGCCGGCCTTCACCTCGCTGGAGACGCTCGCCCGCTGGCGCGCCGACGCCCGCCCGGCGCCGACGGCCGCCCCGCAGGCCGCCATGGTGGCCTTCTCGGAACGCGCCGACACCCTGCTGGTCGACCCCGCCGGGCCGGTGCCCTTCCTGCTGACCGGTGCCCGGCTGCGGGCGCTCGCGGAGAACCGCCCGTACCTGCCGCCGGTGGCGGACCCGGAGGTGCGCGAGGCGGTCCGGGCGCTGCTGGCGGCCGAGCCGCAGGTGGTCAGCGGGCTGCTGGCGCCCTCGGAGGACTCGGACGGGGTGCTCGCCGTGGTGTTCGACCCGGCGCTGGACCAGACGGGGCTGCAGGAGGCCGCGCAGCGCCTCGGCCGGGCGGTGGCGGGGGATCCGGTGCTGCGGGTGCGGCTGGACCGGGGGCTGGACCTCGCGGTGCTCCCGGCGAGCGCGCAACTGCCGGGGGAGGCGCTGTACCGGCGGTAGAGCCGAGGTGCCCGGCGAAAAGGGCCGCCCACCGGTGGGCGGCCCTTCGGACCGGTCTCAGGAGTAGACGGGCCCGGTGAACTTCTCGCCCGGCCCCGCGCCCGGCGCGTCCGGGACGAGCGAGGCCTCGCGGAAGGCCAGTTGGAGCGAGCGCAGGCCGTCCCGCAGCGGGGCCGCGTGGAAGTTGCTGATCTCGGGGGCGCCGGCGGTGACCAGCCCGGCGAGCGCGGTGATCAGCTTGCGGGCCTCGTCCAGGTCCTTGTCCTTCTCGCCGCCCTCGGCGAGGCCGCACTTGACCGCGGCCGCGCTCATCAGGTGGACGGCGACGGTGGTGATCACCTCGACGGCCGGGACCTCGGCGATGTCGCGGGTGAGGTCGTCGAAGCCGATCGCGTCGTCGTCCGCGCCGGGGTGCTGAGTGGGCTCGCTGCTCAAGAGGGGCTCGTTCCTTCGTGCCGAGTGGGTACAGGTGGAGCGTACAAGGGGCCCATCAGGTACGGAGCGGGCACCGTTGTGGGGCCCCGTGACGCGCGGAGCGGGCACCGTGGCGGGGCGGAATAGCGTTCGACCTCCCGGCGCTGTATGCTTCGAGACTGACCGGCCGGGATCCCGCATGGGCCCCCGGCCAGCAAGTGGAGGCTCCACTGCAAGGAGGCCCGAGAGGGCAACCGCGAAAGTCTCCCACCTGATCGGCCTCGCGGTCGACGGGTCCGGTCCGCGACGGGCGCCACGGCGCCGAGTCGCCCGCAGCGCCCCTCACCGGGCGCAGCCCCCGGTTGTGTGGAGCCCCGCTTGTACCGAGCGGGGCTTTTTTCGTGTCGCGGTGCAGGTGCCGGAAGGCGCCGGGCAGCGCAGCTCGAATGAAGCCCCGCCCAGTGGTCGAGTCCACTACGTGCGACCGCCGTCCGACGGCCGCATCGCAGAAGGTGCAACCGAGGAGGCCCCATCAGCACCGAGCCCCGCATCAACGACCGGATTCGCGTTCCGGAGGTGCGACTCGTCGGTCCCAGCGGCGAGCAGGTCGGCATCGTGCCGCTTGCCAAGGCGCTGGAGCTCGCGCAGGAGTACGACCTCGACCTGGTCGAGGTCGCGGCGACCGCCCGGCCGCCGGTGTGCAAGCTCATGGACTACGGCAAGTTCAAGTACGAGTCGGCCATGAAGGCCCGTGAGGCGCGCAAGAACCAGGCGCACACGGTCATCAAGGAGATGAAGCTCCGGCCGAAGATCGACCCGCACGACTATGACACCAAGAAGGGTCACGTCGTCCGGTTCCTCAAGCAGGGCGACAAGGTCAAGATCACGATCATGTTCCGCGGTCGTGAGCAGTCCCGCCCCGAGCTGGGCTTCCGTCTGCTGCAGCGGCTCGCCGACGACGTCCAGGACCTGGGCTTCGTCGAGTCCTCGCCGAAGCAGGACGGCCGAAACATGATCATGGTTCTTGGCCCGCACAAGAAGAAGACCGAGGCGATGGCCGAGGCCCGCGCCCTCGCGGACGCCCGCAAGGCCGAGCGGCAGGGCCGGACCTCCGGCTCCGACGCCGCCGCCGCGGACGAGGACGCCGCGACCGAGGTGCAGGACGCCCCGGCCGAGGCCCAGGCCCCCGAGGCCGAGGCTCCGGCCGAGCAGCCGGCCGCCCCCCAGGGCGCCTGAGCCGCGAGGCTCACGGCAGTCCGGGGTTCGGCCCCCGAGTGACAGGGCGTCCCGCCCGGTCACGAAGATCCATCCAGTTCACGCCCGCGCGGCCCAGGTCGCGCGGGTGTGGACGGGACCGACGAGGAGATACGGCGAAATGCCGAAGCAGAAGACGCACAGTGGCGCCAGCAAGCGCTTCAAGATCAGTGGCTCTGGCAAGGTGCTGCGCGAGCGCGCCGGTCGCCGCCACCTCCTGGAGCACAAGCCCTCGACGCTGACCCGCAAGCTGGCCGGCACCGTCGAGATGGCCCCCGCTGACGCCAAGAAGATCAAGAAGCTTCTCGGCAAGTGATCGCCCTCCCGCCCGGCGCGAGCCGGCGCGGGCAGCTGATCCTTCCCGACCCATTCGAATGACGGACCACGTGAAGTAGTCCGTGGTCCAACCCAAGGAGTAATCAAGTGGCACGCGTCAAGCGGGCAGTCAACGCCCACAAGAAGCGCCGGGTCATCCTGGAGCGCGCCAGCGGCTACCGCGGCCAGCGCTCGCGCCTGTACCGCAAGGCCAAGGAGCAGGTCACCCACTCGCTGGTCTACAACTTCAACGACCGCAAGAAGCGCAAGGGCGACTTCCGTCAGCTGTGGATCCAGCGCATCAACGCTGCGGCCCGTGCCAACGGCATCACCTACAACCGCTTCGTGCAGGGCCTGAAGGCCGCCAGCGTCGAGATCGACCGCAAGATGCTGGCCGACCTGGCCGTCAACGACCCGGGTGCGTTCGCCTCCCTGGTCGAGGTCGCCCAGAAGGCGCTGCCGGCCGACGTGAACGCCCCGAAGGCCGCCGCGGACGCCGCCTGATCTTCCGAGATCGGTTGAGCTCTGACCGGACCCGCAGGCTCTCCTGCGGGTCCGGTTCTGCGTTTCCCGCCCGCGCCTCCGCGTTTCCGCCTGCGCCGCCGCCCCGGTTCCCCGTCCCGCACGCAGCGCACCCCGCCACAGAGAACGAGACCATGCCGAGCACCGACACCCCCCTGCTCACCTCCCTGCGCTCGCCGCGCGTCGTCGCCGCCCGTCGGCTGGCCAAGCGCAACCAGCGCACCAAGGAGCGCCGCTTCCTGGCCGAGGGCCCGCAGGCCGTGCGGGAGGCCGTCGCCTTCGGCCGGCTCCCGGGGACGGCCGAGCACGCGGTGGTCGAGGTGTACGTGGGCCTGGAGGCCGCCGAGCGGCATGCCGACATCGTCGACGCAGCCCTCGCCGAAGGGCTGCCGGTGCTGACCGCCACCGACGAGGTGATCGCCGGGATCTGCGACACGGTGACCCCGCAGGGCATCGTGGCGCTCTGCCGCTTCATCGACACCCCGTTCGCCGAGGTGCTCGGAGCCCGGCCCAAGCTGGTGGCGATCCTCGCCCACGTGCGCGATCCCGGGAACGCCGGCACGGTGCTGCGCACCGCCGACGCGGCCGGCGCGGACGCCGTGGTGCTCACCGACGCCTCGGTGGACCTCTACAACCCGAAGGCCGTCCGGGCCTCCGTCGGCAGCCTGTTCCACCTGCCGGTGGCCGTCGGCGTGCCGGTCGAGGAGGCGGTCGGGAAGCTGCGCGAGGCCGGGATCCGGGTGCTCGCCGCGGACGGCGCGGGCGACCGCGACCTGGACCAGGAGCTCGACGAGGGCACCCTGGGCGCCCCCGGCGCGTGGGTGTTCGGCAACGAGGCGTGGGGGCTCCCGGAGGAGACCCGCGCGCTCACCGACGAGGTCGTGCGCGTCCCGATCCACGGGCATGCCGAGAGCCTCAACCTGGCCACCGCGGCGGCCGTCTGCCTGTACGCCTCGGCCCGGGCGCAGCGCTCGCCCGGCGGCTGCCGCTCGAACAGCTGACACCCGCCCCGGGGCACGCCCGGATCACCACGCTGCAAGCCCTACTGCGTGGGCCTGCGAGGCGCTATGGTCTGCCTCGGTGGGGGGAACGGCACGGTGGGTAATCGGGGAGGCAACCCATGGTCGGCAGCGGGCCAGAGCTCGACCCGGACGACCTGCCGGACGGCCTGGTGGTCGCCGACGCGCTGGGCCGGGTGGTCTGCTTCAACCGGGCCGCGGCCCGGCTCACCGGCGTGCTCCCGGAGGCCGCGCTCGGCAGCGCCCTGGAGGACGCCCTGCCGCTGGAGGACCTGGACGGCCGCCGCTGGTGGCAGCTGACCGACCCGTACGGCGGCCTGGCCACCCGCACCCGCCAGCCGGAGCGCAACCTGCTGCTGCCCGGCGGCCGCGAGGTGCTGGTCTCCGCCCGGTACGTCCGCGCCGCGCCGTGCGGGCCGCTGCAGCGGCTGGTGATCGCCCTGCGCGGCACCGAGGCCCGGCGCCGTACCGAGCGCAGCCACGCCGAGCTGATCGCCACCGTCGCGCACGAGCTGCGCTCCCCGCTGACCAGCGTCAAGGGCTTCACCGCCACCCTGCTGGCCAAGTGGGAGCGGTTCACCGACGGCCAGAAGCGCCTGATGCTCGAGACGGTGGACGCCGACGCCGACCGGGTCACCCGGCTGATCGCCGAGCTGCTGGACATCTCCCGGATCGACTCCGGTCGGCTGGAGCTGCGCAAGCAGGTGGTGGACCTCGCGGCCGCGGTGCGCCAGCACGTCGAGCGGAAGGTCGCCACCGGCATCCCCGAGGAGCGGTTCGACGTCCGGATCGGCGAGCCGCTGACCGTGCTCTGGGCCGATCCGGACAAGGTCGACCAGGTGCTGGCCAACCTGCTGGAAAACGCGGTGCGCCACGGCGAGGGAACTGTCACGATCGAGGTGGCACCGGCCAAGGAGGTCGTCGAGGCGCCCGTCTGGGAGCGCTCCGGCACCCCGCCCCGCATCGTGGAAGGCACAGCGGTCACCGTGAGCGACGAAGGAAGCGGCATCCCCGAGGAGTCGATGCCGCGCGTCTTCACCCGCTTCTGGCGGGGCTCCAAGCGCGGTGGCACCGGCCTGGGCCTCTACATCGTCAAGGGCATCGTGGAGGCCCACGGCGGCTCGATCAGGGTCGACCGCGCGCCCGGCGGCGGCGCCCGGTTCCGATTTATCCTGCCCGCCGGGGTGCCCGACTTCATGCTCTGACGGAGCACGAGCCACCAGCAGGGCCTGCTGGAAGTCGGTCCCGGACGGGCTTGACGGCAGCCGCGCTACGCGCTGCGACTACACTCGACCTTTGGCGTTGCGCAACGCCCTGTGCGGCTGTGCCGCGGACACCTCTCCCCGTTGACACGGAGATCGGCTGTGCCCGCGCCCCGGCCCCGCCGGGCGTGACGCGAAGGCGAGCCCACACACCTGAGCACGGACGAGCAGGAGCACGGGAAAGATAGAGATGTCGGCACCCAACAAGTCGTACGACCCGGTCGAGGTCGAGGCCCTCAAGCCCGAGGTGGTGGAGCAGGCGCGGGACGAGGCGATCGCCGCCTTCGCCGCCGCCGGCACCCTGGACGAGCTGAAGCAGGCCAAGGTCGCCCACACCGGCGACCGCTCCGCGCTCTCGCTCGCCAACCGCGAGATCGGCGCCCTTCCGCCGCACGCCAAGGCAGCCGCCGGCAAGCTGATCGGCCAGGCCCGCGGCGCCGTCAACCAGGCGCTCGCCAAGCGGCAGGCCGAGCTGGAGGCGGAGCGGGACGCCCGCGTGCTGGTCGAGGAGGCGGTGGACGTCACGCTGCCGTACGACCGCGCCCCGCGCGGTGCCCGGCACCCGCTGACCACGCTGGCCGAGCGCATCGAGGACACCTTCGTCGCGATGGGTTACCAGGTCGCGGAGGGTCCCGAGGTCGAGGCCGAGTGGCTCAACTTCGACGCCCTCAACCTGGGCCCGGACCACCCGGCCCGCTCCATGCAGGACACCTTCTTCGTCCAGGCCCCGGACGGCTCCGCGGACTCCGGCGTCGTGCTGCGCACCCAGACCTCGCCGGTCCAGGCCCGCACCATGCTCGACCGCGAGCCTCCCATCTACGTCGTCTGCCCCGGCCGGGTCTACCGGACCGACGAGCTGGACGCCACCCACACCCCGGTGTTCCGCCAGGTCGAGGGCCTCGCCGTCGACGAGGGCATCACCTTCGCCGACCTCAAGGGCACCATCGAGGTGCTGGTCGAGAAGCTGATCGGCGGCGGCCTGGAGCTGCGCTGGCGCCCGTCGTACTTCCCGTTCACCGAGCCGAGCGCCGAGATCGACCTGCAGTGCTTCGTGTGCCGCGGCGAGAGCGTCGGCAACCCGGACCGCCCGTGCCGCACCTGCTCCTCCGAGGGCTGGATCGAGCTCGGCGGCTGCGGCGTCGTCAACCCGCGGGTGCTGGTCGCCTGCGGCGTGGACCCGAACCGCTACAGCGGGTTCGCCTTCGGCCTGGGTCTGGAGCGGATCCTGATGAATCGTCACAACGTCGCGGACATGCGCGACATGGTCGAGGGTGACGTGCGCTTCACCCTCCCGTTCGGGATGGAGATCTGATGCGCGTCCCGCTTTCCTGGCTGCGCGAGTACGTCGATCTGCCGGCCGGCGAGACCGGCCGTGACGTGGCCGAGCGCCTGGTCCGGGCCGGCCTGGAGGTCGAGACCGTCGAGCAGCTCGGCGCCGACCTCAAGGGCCCCCTGGTGGTCGGCGAGGTGCTCTCCATCGAGGAGCTGTCCGGCTTCAAGAAGCCGATCCGGCACTGCTTCGTCAACGTCGGCGACGCAAACGGCACCGGTGAGCCGCAGGAGATCGTCTGCGGCGCGACCAACTTCGCCGTCGGCGACAAGGTCGTGGTCGTGCTCCCGGGCGCGGTGCTGCCCGGCCCGTTCCCGATCTCGGCCCGCAAGACCTACGGCCACACCTCGGCCGGCATGATCTGCTCCGCCCGCGAGCTGGGCATGGGCGACGACCACAACGGCATCATCGTGCTCCCGCCCGAGTACGAGCCCGGCACCGACGCCATCGAGCTGCTGCAGCTGGTCGACGAGGTGCTGGACATCGCCGTCACCCCGGACCGCGGCTACTGCCTGTCCATGCGCGGCGTGGCCCGTGAGGCCGCCACCGCGTACGGGCTTCCGCTGGCCGACCCGGCGCTGCTCGACGTGCCGCCGGCCAACTCCTTCGGCTACCTGGTCAAGGTCAACGACCCGGCCGGCTGCGACCGATTCGTGGCCCGGACGGTCGTCGGCGTCGACCCGAACGCGAAGTCCCCGATCTGGCTGCAGCGCCGCCTGCAGAAGGCGGGCATCCGTCCGATCTCGCTGACCGTCGACATCACCAACTACGTGATGCTCGAGGTCGGCCAGCCGCTGCACGCCTACGACAAGCAGCGCGTGGACGGCCCGATCTCGGTCCGCCGGGCGGAGCAGGGCGAGACCCTCACCACCCTGGACGGCGTGGAGCGCGAGCTCGCCGCCGAGGACCTGCTGATCTGCGACAACAGCGGCCCGATCGGGCTGGCCGGCGTCATGGGCGGCGCCTCCACCGAGATCCTCGACCCGGCCGCGGGCCCGGGCACCACCGAGGTGATCATCGAGGCGGCGCACTTCGACCCGGTGTCCATCGCCCGCACCGCCAAGCGGCACAAGCTGCCCTCCGAGGCGTCCAAGCGCTTCGAGCGCGGCGTCGACCCGGAGGCCGCCCGCGCCGCCGCGCAGCGCGCCGTCGACCTGCTGGTGCTGATCGCCGGCGGCACCGCCGAGGCCGGGGTCACCGACATCGCCGCCCCGCACCCGGTGCGCACCATCACCATCGCCGCCGACCTGCCCGACCGGGTCGCCGGCACCGAGTACGGTCGCGAGACCGTCACCCGGCGCCTCCAGGAGATCGGCTGCTCCGTCTCGGGCGCCGACGTCCTCGAGGTCACCCCGCCCACCTGGCGGCCCGACCTCACCGACCCGTACGACCTCGCCGAGGAGGTCATCCGGCTGGAGGGCTACGACAACGTCCCCGCCCGGATGCCCAACGTGCCGCCGGGCAAGGGCCTGACCGAGGCGCAGCGCGTCCACCGCCGGATCGGCGTGGCGCTGGCCGGAGCGGGCTACGTCGAGGTCAACAACTACCCGTTCCTCGGCGAGGCCGCCTTCGAGGCGCTCGGCCTGGAGCCGGACGACCGGCGCCGCCGCACGGTGAAGCTGGTCAACCCGCTCAACGACGAGGAGCCGGCGCTGCGCACCACGCTGCTGCCGGGCCTGCTCGGCGCGCTGCGGCGCAACGTCGGCCGGGGCAACACCGACCTGGCGGTCTTCGAGACCGGCACCGTCTTCCTGCCCAAGGACGAGCTGACCGTGGCCCCGCGCCCGGCCGTCGACCACCGGCCCAGCGACGAGGAGCTGGCCGCGCTGGACGCCGCGCTGCCGGACCAGCCGCGCCGGGTCGCCGTCGCCCTCGCGGGCGAGCGGCTGCCCTCCGGCTGGTGGGGCAACGGTGCCCAGGCCTCCTGGGCGGACGCGGTCGAGGCCGCCCGTACGGTGGCCCGCGCGGCCGGCGTGGAGCTGACCGTCCGCCAGGACCAGCACGCACCCTGGCACCCGGGCCGCTGCGCGGCCCTGGTCGTGGCCGGCACCGACCGGCTGGTCGGGCACGCGGGCGAGCTGCACCCGCGGGTGATCAAGGCGCTCGGGCTGCCGGCCCGCACCGCGGCCATGGAGCTCGACATCGACCTGCTGACCGCGGACGGCGTCCGCAAGGTCGACGGCCCGGTGGTCTCCGGCTTCCCGGTGGCCACCCAGGACGTCGCGCTGGTCGTCGACGCCGCCGTGCCGGCCGCCGAGGTGGAGGCCGCGCTGCGCGCGGGCGCGGGCGAACTGCTGGAGGCCATCCGGCTGTTCGACGTGTTCACCGGTGAGCAGATCGGCGAGGGCAAGAAGTCGCTGGCCTACGCGCTGCGCTTCCGCGCCACCGACCGCACGCTGACCGCCGACGAGGCCACCGCCGCCCGTGAGGCGGCCGTCGCCGAGGCCGTCAGCCGCACCGGCGCCGTGCTGCGCGGCGCCTGACGCCGGCACACCGCTGGGCCCGAGGGGCCCCGTCCGGACCACCTGGTCCGGGCGGGGCCCCTCGCGCTGTCCGGGGCGGCGAGCGTCCGGTGGATGGGGCGTCGCGCCGCCGGTCCCCGGTGTCGCGCCGCTGCTCCCCGGCCTCGCGTCGCCGCTTCCGGCCTCGCGCCGCTGCTCCCCGGCCTCGCGTCGCCTGACCTGGGCCGTTCACATCCGCTTGAAGTGAATGGGTCAAAGCCCTTGCGGGGCACGGGGCGAAGGGAGTTTCCTACTCGTTAGGAAGGTTTCCTAACCCACTCAGGAAACGGAGCACTCATGCGTCCGCAGCCCCGTCGTGCCCTCCGCATCGCCCTCGCCGCCGCCCTGGTGGCCGCACCGCTGACGGTCGCGGCCACCTCGGCCGCCGAGGCCGCGCCCGCCGCCGCGACGTCCGTCCGGCTCGGCGGTGTCGGCCTGGACGACCCGCACAAGAAGGACATCGCCATGCAGCTGGTGTCCAGCGCGGAGAACTCGTCGCTGGACTGGAAGGCCCAGTACAAGTACATCGAGGACATCGGCGACGGCCGCGGCTACACCGCCGGCATCATCGGCTTCTGCTCCGGCACCGGGGACATGCTGGAGCTGGTGCAGCACTACACCGACATCAAGCCCGGCAACATCCTCGCCAAGTACCTGCCCGCGCTGAAGAAGGTCAACGGCAGCGACTCGCACGCCGGCCTCGGCAGCCCGTTCGTCAAGGACTGGGCCACCGCCGCCAAGGACCCGGCCTTCCAGCAGGCCCAGAACGACGAGCGCGACCGGGTGTACTTCAACCCCGCCGTCAACCAGGCCAAGGCCGACGGCCTGCGCGCGCTCGGCCAGTTCATCTACTACGACGCCATCGTGATGCACGGCCCCGGCACCGACTCCGACAGCTTCGGCGGCATCCGCGCGGCCGCCATGAAGAAGGCCAGGACGCCCGCCCAGGGCGGCGACGAGGCCACCTACCTCAAGGCCTTCCTGGACGTCCGCAAGGTGGTCATGAAGAAGGAGGAGGCGCACTCGGACACCAGCCGGGTCGACACCGAGCAGTCGGTGTTCCTCAACGCCAGGAACTTCGACCTCAACCCGCCGCTGAAGTGGAAGGTCTACGGCGACAGCTACAGCATCGACAGCTGAGCCCCGGTCCGGCCGGCGGCGGGAGGCCGTTCTCCCCCCCCATGGGGTCTCCCGCCGCCCCGGCGCTCCGCCCCCCCACGAAAGTCCAAAGGGGATGTGAAAGTCCTGTTCATCCCGTAACGAATCGAGCAGGCGGATAACGAAGGGTTCCTCCCTCGTTGACGCGTTCCCCCGGTGGCGCTTGACTCCCTCCCCTGCCGCAGTGTTGCGGCGCAGTACAGGAGGCACCACCGATCATGATCAGACCCATGCGTCTCGCGGCCGCGGGCACGGCCGCCGTGTCGCTCGCGCTCACCCTCACGGCCTGCGGGCAGACCGCGGCGCCCCAGACGCCGGCGGCCGGCGGCGGCGGCGAGGGCATCGGTCTGCTGCTGCCGGAGAGCGCGTCCTCCACCCGCTACGACGCGTTCGACAAGCCGCTGATCGAGCAGACGGTGACCAGCCTCTGCACCAAGTGCACCCTCAGCTACGCCAACGCGGGCGGCGACGCGACGCTCCAGAAGAAGCAGTTCGACGACCTGCTCGCCAAGGGCGTCAAGGTCATCCTGCTCGACCCGGTCGACGCCAAGCTCACCGCTCCCTGGGTCGACGCCGCCAACGCCAAGGGCGTGAAGGTCGTCGCGTACGACCGGCTGGCCCAGGGCAAGGTCGCCGCGTACGTCTCCTTCGACAACCAGCGCACCGGCCAGCTCCAGGGCCAGTCCCTGCTCGACGCGCTCGGCTCCAAGGCCTCCTCGGCCAACGTCGTGATGATCAACGGCGCCGAGTCCGACCCCAACGCGGCGCAGTTCAAGGCGGGCGCGCACGAGGCGCTGGACGGCAAGGTCAAGAAGATCGCTTACGAGGAGTCCGGCGAGTGGAAGCCGGAGGTGGCCACCGCGAAGATGAACGCGGCCATCCAGAGCCTCGGGAAGGACGGCATCCAGGCCGTCTACGCCGCGAACGACGGCATGGCCGCCGCGGTCATCGACGCCCTGAAGGCCGCGGGCATCAAGAACGTGCCGGTCGGCGGCCAGGACGCCTCCATCGACGCGGTCCGCCGGGTGCTCACCGGCGAGCAGGCGTACACCATCTACAAGCCGTACAAGCCGGAGACGGACGCCGCGGGCAACATCGCCGTCCAGCTGGCCGAGGGCCTGGACATCAGCACCACCGCCACCTCCGTCACCGACAGCGGGACGCTGCACATCCCCTCGCTGCTGCTCACCCCGATCGTGGTGACCAAGGCGAAGGTGCAGGCCACGGTCGTCGGCGGCGGGCTCTACAAGGCGGCCGACATCTGCACCCAGCCGTACGCGCAGGCCTGCGCGGAGGCCGGGGTCAAGTAGCGCACCCCGCCGGAAGGCAGCGAGGGCGCGGCCGCACGTTCGGTGCAGCCGCGCCCTGCCGCCGTCGGTCAGGCGCTCGCGGTGTAGTCGTAGAAGCCGCGACCGGACTTGCGGCCCAGCAGGCCCGCGTCGACCATCCGGGACAGCAGCGGCGGAGCGGCGTACAGCGGCTCCTTGTACTCGTCGTACATCGACTCGGCGATCGAGACGATGGTGTCCAGACCGATCAGGTCGCACAGCCGCAGCGGGCCCATCGGGTGGGCGCAGCCGGCCTCCATGCCCTTGTCGATGTCGGAGGCGGTGGCCACGCCCGACTCGAACATCCGCACCGCGGAGAGCAGGTACGGCACGAGCAGCGCGTTGACCACGAAGCCGGCCCGGTCACGGGCACGGATCGGCTCCTTGGCGAGCACCTGGGAGGCGAAGGCCTCGACCCGCTCGGTGGTGGTCGCCGAGGTGGTCAGCGTGGGGATGACCTCGACCAGCTTCTGCACCGGCGCCGGGTTGAAGAAGTGCAGGCCGATCACCTGCTCCGGGCGGGAGGTGGCGGCGGCCAGCTTCACGATCGGGATCGAGGAGGTGTTGGAGGCCAGGATCGCGTCACGCCGCTCGATCACCCGGTCCAGCGTCTCGAAGATCCTGACCTTGATGTCCTCGCGTTCGGCGACCGCCTCGACCACCAGGTCGCGGTCGGCGAAGTCGGACAGCTCCACCGTGAAGGACAGCCGTGCCAGCGCCTCGTCCCGCTGCTCGGGGCTCAGCTTCCCGCGCTTGACCGCCGTCTCCAGGGAGTTGGTCAGCCGGGTGCGGCCGAGCTCCAGCGCCTCGCCGCTGGCCTCCGACACCAGGACGTCCAGCCCCGCCCGGGCGAAGACCTCCGCGATGCCCGACCCCATCAGTCCGCAGCCGACTACTCCGACGCGCGCGATGTCACTCACTCAGTTGCCCTTCGGTGGTGCTGGGGGTCGCCCAGCGAACTGGTGGCCCAGCGAGCTGCTGGTCAACGGGTCGGTGAACCGGAATGGGTGCACCGGTCACCGCCCCGACGACGTTACTACTCCGTACCGGCCAGTAGGTCACCCCCTCCCCGGCGCGGTGCCACGTCCACGGTTGCTCCGAACGGGTGGGGACGCACCGCCCGGGCGTGTGGCCGCGCCCGGCGCCGCCTGGCGGCCGACAGAATGCCGCGACAGCAGGCCGCGGGTCTCGGCGGAACGCCCGGGACGGCGGCGGGCGGACGGTGGACGGGGCCGGGAAGGGAACACGCGGTGTCGACGGGATCGCTCACGGGGCGGGTCGCCCTGGTCACCGGGGCCGGCCGGGGCATCGGCCGGGAGATCGCCATCGGCCTGGCCGCCGAGGGCATGGCCGTCGGCCTCGTCGGCCGCACCCACGGCACGCTGAGCGACACCCTCAAGGAGTGCGTCAAGCGCGGCTCGCGCGGGGTCGCGGTCACGGCCGACGTGTGCCGCCCCGGTTCGGTGCGCGAGGCCGTCCGGCTGGTCGAGCGCGACCTCGGCCCGATCGACCTGCTGGTGAACAACGCCGGCCAGGTCGACGCCGCCGAGGTGCCGGTCTGGGAGACCGACCCCACCCAGTGGTGGCGGGTCGTCGAGACCAACCTGCGCGGCCCCTACAACCTGCTGCGCTGCGTGCTCCCCGGCATGGTGGCCCGCCGGAGCGGCCGGGTGCTCAACCTCAACTCCGGCTTCGCGGTGCGCCCCGACGGCCACTACACCGCGTACGCCACCTCCAAGGGCGCGCTGCTCCAGCTCTCCGACAACATCGCGGACTCGCTGGCCCGGTACGGGGTGGTGGTCCTGGACATCAGCCCCGGCGCGGTGGCCACCGACATGACCGCCGGGATGCCGATGTTCCGGGACAACAGGACCTGGGCCTCGATCCCGTACATGGTGGCGGTCACCGTGGACGTCGCCCGCGGCCGCTTCGACGGCCTGCACGGGCGCTTCGTCCACGCCGAGCGGGACGACCTGGCGGAGCTGGTCGAGCAGGCCGAGGAGATCCGGCGGACGGACGCCCGCACGCTGCGGCTGCGGCCGTACAAGGACGACGACCCGATGGTCTGACCGCTGCCCGCCGGCTGCCCGGCCGGCCCGTCCTGCGCCGACCCGGCCTGCGCCGGCCCTGCGGTCCGTCCTGCGCCGGTCGGGCCGCCGGGCCGGCCGCGCGCACGGGTCGCCGGTCCGGCCGCCCCGGCTACGCGCAGAGCTGGCTGGCCGTCACCGGCTTGAGCCCCGCCTTGGCGAGGCCGTCCAGGATCGCCGGCAGCGCGTCGACGGTGCACTGGTGGCCCATGTGCAGGGCCACCACCGAGCCGCCGCGCACCGAGTTCAGCACCCGGCGCTGCAGTTCGGCGGCGCTCGGGTCGTTGTAGTCGCGCGGGTCGACGTCGAAGGACAGCACGTGCTCGTAGCCGACGGCCTTGGCCTGCTCGCGCACCATCGAGGTGGCGTACTGGGCGGCGGAGGGGCGGAACCAGCGGCCGATCGTGCCGGTCAGCTTCTGCAGCCGGTCGGCGCACTGGGCGATCTCGGCGCGCGCCTGGTCCGGCGTCATCGCGGAGATGTTGAGGTGGTTCTGGGTGTGGTTGCCGAGCTCGTGGCCGCCGTCCAGGATCCGTCGGGCCATCTGCGGCTGCTGGTCCAGCCAGCTGCCGACCACCATGACGGTCAGTTTGGCGCCGCGCTGCTCGGCGGCCTCCAGCAGGGCGGTGGCGAGCTTGGGGTCGCCGCTGCCGTGGAAGGTGAGGGCCACGTTCTTGCCGGTACGCGGCCCGTACACCACCTCGAACGGGGTGCCCGCCGCGAGCGGCGCCAGCGTCGGCGGGGTCGGCGGGGCGGTGGTGGCGGCCGCGGCGGCGCTCGGCTCGCCACCGGGCTGCGGGTCGGCCGGCGTGGTCGGGGCGGGGGACTCCGGGCCCTCCCCGCCGTTCCAGGCGGGGTCGGTGGTGTGCTGCGGGTCGACGGCGCCGGGGTGCGCGGCGAGCGCCCCGGTGTCGGCCCGGCGGGGCTTACCGCCGGCGCAACCGGTGACGAGTCCGCCGGCGGCGGTCAGGGCGGCCAGCTGGGCGGCGGTGCGCAGTACGGTGCGGCGGTCGGCAGTCATCGGCAGCCAGCATAGAGAGCGCGGCGCGGCCCGGCGATCCGCCACCGGCGTGTCCGCCCACCTTTTGACGTGCACACACTCCAATCTACGGGTGTTGCGTAAACCTGAACTCCGCCTGTTTCCACGGCGTGTCCTTGGATACGATCACGGCGCGCCGCTGTGTTACGGGGCGGTAGCGAATTCCGGCATGGCGCATTGGGGGCGGAAGATGACGCACGAGGACACCGCGGCCGTCGGCCACGGCACGAGCACCGACTGGCAATGGGCCAGGGCCGAGGACTGGCAGCCGCCGAGCGAACTGGACACCGGCGTACCGCACACCGCGCGGATGTACGACTACTACCTGGGCGGCAAGGACAACTTCGAGGCGGACCGCAAGGCCGCCCAGGCCGCGATCGCCGCCTACCCGGCCCTGCCGCTGCTGGCCCGCACCAACCGGCAGTTCCTCGGCCGGGCCGTCGAGTTCGCGGCGGGCCGGGGGATCCGCCAGTTCGTCGACATCGGCACCGGCATCCCGGCCGTCGGCTCCACCAGCGAGGTCGCCCGGCGGGTCGCCCCGGACGCCCGGGTGGTCTACGTGGACAACGACCCGATCGTCGCCACCCACGCCCGCGCCCTGCTGGCCGGCCGCCCGGTCGGGCGCACCTCGGTGATCGAGGCGGACCTGCGCGATCCGCAGTCCATCCTCGGCCACCCCGCGCTGGCCGCCGCCGTCGACCTCTCCCGGCCGGTCGCGCTGATGCTGGTCGCCGTCCTGCACTTCATCCGCGACGAGGACGGCGCGCAGCAGATCGTGCGCACCCTGCGCGAGGCGCTCGCGCCGGGCAGTGCGCTGATCCTCTCGCACGGCAGTCCTGACTTCGCCTCCCAGGAGAGCGCCGCCGAGGGCACCCGGATCTACCGGAGCGCCAGTGCCCCGCTCGTCCTGCGCCCGCGCGCGGAGGTCGAGCCCTTCTTCGGGGACTTCGACTTCGTCGGCCCCGGCCTCGTCCAACTCCCGCTCTGGCGCCCGACTCCCGGCCACGTCCGCACCGCCGACCTCCCCGAGGGCTGGCAGGACGTCTCCGCCTACGCGGGCGTCGCCATCAAACCCTGAGTCCCTCGCGACGGCCCGGCCCCCGGTCCCGGCGCCTCCCTCCGGTGCCGGGCTCGGTCGTCGAAGCCTGCGGGGGCGAGGGGGTACCCGCAAGCCCTCACCGCAGGACGGACCATCGGTGCGTACCGGGAGAAAATGGCGCGACACGGCCGTGCGGGCGGTGTTAGCTTCCGCGCCATGGAACCCCTGAGCGACTCCGAGATCCGCGCGTCCTTCGTCAACTGCTCCAAGGGCGAGGCCCGTCGGCTCAACCTGCCCCGGGGCCTGGCCGAACTCCCCTGGGAGGACCTGGACTTCCTCGGCTGGCGGGATCCGGGCGCGCCCGACCGGGCGTACCTGGTGGCACCGTACGGCGGCGAGGTGGTCGGGGTGACGCTGCGGTCGCCGGTGATCCGGCGCAGCCTCACCAAGACCAACGTCTGCTCGCTGTGCATCACCGCGCACGCCGGGTCGGGCGTCGCGCTGCTGGCCGCCCGCCGGGCGGGCGCGGCCGGTCGGGAGGGCAACACCGTCGGCACGTACATCTGCGCCGACCTGGCCTGCTCGCTCTACGTGCGCGGGCTGAAGAAGTCCACGCTGGTCACCCGGCCCAACGAGTCGGTGCCGGTGGAGGACCAGATCGCAGCCACGGTGCTCAACCTCGAGGCCTTCCTGGCCCGGGTGCTCACCGACACGGCCGCCGCGTAGGGGGCTACCGTCCGCGCAGCTGGTCCAGTTCGCGGCGCTCCCGCTTGGTCGGCCGCCCGGCGCCCCGGTCGCGTTCGAAGGCCGGGGCGACGAACTCGCGCGGCGGCCGCGGCGGGCTGTTGTCGATCAGGCACTCCGCGGCGGCCGCGGCACCCACCCGCTTGCGGATCAACTGCCGCACCACGACGACCCGCTCGTACCCCTCCTGGCGGACCCGCACCTCGTCACCCGGCTTGAGCGACTGCGCCGGCTTGGCCCGTTCGCCGTTCACCCGGACGTGTCCCGCCTTGCAGGCGGCGGCCGCCAGCGCCCGGGTCTTGGCCAGCCGGACCGACCAGATCCAGACGTCCACCCGCACGTTTCCCTCGTGTTCAGCCATTCTCGGAGCCTACCCAAGCCTCCGGTGACGGACGGTGGCCCCCGGGTGACGGACGGCCTCGGGCGACGGACAGCGGCGCCAGGGTGACGGACGGCCCGGGCGACGGATGGTGACCCTAGGCGACGGACGGCGCCTCCTGGACGGCCCAGCCGTTGCCGTCAGGGTCGTTGAAGAAGACGAAGTTGTTCCAGGCCTCGCCGTGCCCGTCCACCCGGGAGCCCGCGACGAAGTGCTGGACGGGGCTGACCGCGACGCCGCGCGCGGCGAGTTCCGCGTGTGCCTTCTCGATGTCCGGCACCACCAGTTGGAGCCCCTTGACCGATCCGGGCGCCGAGTCGATCACCCCGGTGCCCACCACGATCGAGCAGGACGACCCCGGGGGAGTCAACTGGACCACCCTGATCCCGTCCCGCAGCCGGGTGTCGTGGTCGACCGTGAAGCCGGCCTGCTCCTCGTAGAACAGCTTGGCGCGGTCCACGTCCGCCACCGGGACGACCACGACTTCGAGCTTCCAGTCCATCACCCTCACCCCTCTCGGTCGGGCTCTTCCAGTATCCGTCCGGTCGGATCCGCACGAAACCGTTCCCCGTCGGGCCGTCGGATAGCCTGAGAACACGATGAATCCGCAGACCACGCCCGCCGCGACCGCGCCGCAGACCCCGCTGGCCACCCCCTGGGGCAGCTTCGACCTCACCCGCTTCCCGGCGGACCCGCGCGAGCGGCTGCGGGCCTGGGACGCGGCCGACGAGTACCTGCTGCGCCACCTCGCCGGCGAGACGGACAGCGCCGCCGGCGCCGCGACCGAGCTGGCCGGTCGGCGGATCGTCGTCCTCGGCGACCGCTGGGGCGCGCTGACGACGGCGCTGACCGCCGCGTCGGGCTCGGCCCCCTCCGGCGCGCCCGCCGCCGCGCCCTCCGGGGAGCCGTCCGCCGCCCCGGCGCCGTACGGGCCGGTCCAGATCACCGACTCCCACCTCGGCCGCCGGGCCACCCGGGAAAACCTCGCCCGGGCCGGCGTCCCCGTGGACGACTCCCGGCTGCTCACCACCCGGGACACCCCGCCGGAGCGGATCGACGTCCTGCTGGTGCGCATCCCCAAGAGCCTGGCGCTGCTGGAGGACCAGCTGCACCGGCTCGCCCCGGCGATCCACTCCGGCACGGTGGTGATCGGCACCGGCATGGTCACCGAGATCCACACCTCCACCCTGCGGCTGTTCGAGAGGATCCTCGGCCCGACCCGCACCTCGCTCGCGGTGCGCAAGGCCCGGCTGGTCTTCTGCACCCCCGATCCGGCGCTCGACCCCGGCCCCAACCCGTGGCCGCACCGCTACGCACTGCCGCCGGACATCGGCCCCGCCTCCGGCCGTACGGTCGTCAACCACGCCGGCACCTTCTGCGCCGAACGGCTCGACATCGGCACCCGCTTCTTCCTGGCCCACCTGCCGACCCCGGCCCCGGGCGCCCGGGTGGTCGACCTCGGCTGCGGCAACGGCGTGGTCGGTACGGCCGCCGCGCTGGCCGGGCCGGGCGCGGAGCTGGTGTTCGTGGACGAGTCGCACCAGGCCGTCGCCTCCGCCGAGGAGACCTTCCGCACGAACCTGGGCCCGGACGCCCCGGCGGAGTTCCTCACCGCGGACGCGCTCGACCCGGCCCTGTTCGCCCCGGGCTCGGTGGACCTGGTGCTCAACAACCCGCCGTTCCACTCCCACCAGGCCACCACCGACGCCACCGCGTGGCGGATGTTCACCGGCTCCCGGCGGGCGCTCAGGCCCGGCGGCGAACTCTGGGTGGTCGGCAACCGCCACCTCGGTTACCACGTCAAGCTGCGCAAGCTGTTCGGCAACTGCCGACTCGTCGCCGGGAACCCGAAGTTCGTGGTGCTGCGGGCGGTCAAGCGCTGACGGGGCGGCGATCGCCCGCCGCGGGCCCCGACCTTGTGAGCCCTTCTCCGCCCCCTCGGCCGCACCTCTGGCCCAGGGGCGCGTTCCCGGAGCGGTCTTGCATGGATTTTCCCTCGCGCGTATATTCATGCCACGACCAAGGAGGAACGCCATGGCATTGCGAGTCGCCGTCGCCGGCGCGAGCGGGTACGCGGGCGGCGAGGTGCTGCGCCTGCTGCTCGGCCACCCGGAGGTGGAGATCGGGGCGCTGACCGGCGGCTCGAACGCGGGCACCCGGCTGGGCGCGCTGCAGCCGCACCTGATCCCGCTGGCCGACCGCGTCCTCGAACCCACCACCCCCGAGGTGCTGGCCGACCACGACGTGGTGTTCCTCGCGCTGCCGCACGGCCAGTCCGCCGCCGTCGCCGAGGCACTCGGACCGAACGTCCTCGTGGTCGACTGCGGCGCCGACTTCCGGCTCAAGGCCGCCGCCGACTGGGAGCAGTTCTACGGCTCCGCGCACGCCGGCACCTGGCCCTACGGCCTGCCCGAACTCCCCGGCCACCGCGCCGCGTTGAAGGGCAGCAACCGGATCGCCGTGCCCGGCTGCTACCCGACGGCCGTCTCCCTCGCGCTCTTCCCGGCCTACGCGGCCGGGCTCGCCGAGCCGGAGGCCGTGGTGGTCGCCGCCTCCGGCACCTCCGGCGCCGGCAAGGCCGCCAAGCCCCACCTGCTGGGCAGCGAGGTCATGGGCAGCGTCAGCCCGTACGGCGTCGGCGGCGTGCACCGGCACACCCCGGAGATGGTGCAGAACCTCACCCCGCTCGCGGGCGAGCCGGTCACCGTCTCCTTCACCCCCACCCTCGTCCCGATGCCGCGCGGGATCCTCGCGACCTGCTCCGCCAAGGCCAGGCCGGGCGTGAGCGCCGAGAGCCTGCGCGCTGCCTACGCCGAGGCGTTCGCGGACGAGGCCTTCGTCCACCTGCTGCCCGAGGGGCAGTGGCCGCAGACCAGCAGCGTCTACGGCGCCAACACCGCCCTGGTCCAGGTGGCCCTGGACCAAACCGCCGGGCGGATCATCGCGATCAGCGCGATCGACAACCTGGTCAAGGGCACCGCCGGCGGCGCGGTGCAGAGCATGAACATCGCCCTCGGCCTGCCCGAGGAGCTGGGCCTTCCCGTGAACGGAGTCGCACCGTGACCACCCCGAACACCGGCGTCACCGCCGCCAAGGGCTTCCGCGCCGCCGGCGTGACCGCCGGCCTCAAGGCCTCCGGTGCCCCGGACCTCGCCCTGGTGGTCAACGACGGCCCCTCCCTCGCCGCCGCCGGCGTCTTCACCCGCAACCGCGTCAAGGCCGCCCCGGTGCTCTGGTCCGAGCAGGTGCTCAAGGGCGGCCAGGTCTCCGCCGTCGTCCTCAACTCCGGTGGCGCCAACGCCTGCACCGGCCCGCTCGGCTTCCAGGACACCCACGCCACCGCGGAGCGGGTCGCCGCGGAACTCGGCCTCAACGCCGGCGAGGTCGCGGTCGCCTCCACCGGCCTGATCGGCGTCCGGCTGCCGATGGACCTCCTGCTGCCGGGCGTCACCCTGGCCGCCCGGGAGCTGAGCGACACCGGCGGCGAGGCCGCCGCGATCGCCATCAAGACCACCGACACCGTGCACAAGACCGCACAGTTCACCAGCCCGGCCGGCTGGACGGTCGGCGGCATGGCCAAGGGTGCGGGCATGCTCGCCCCCAGCCTCGCCACCATGCTGGTCGTCCTCACCACCGACGCCGACCTCGACAGCGCGGCCCTGGACACCGCGCTGCGCGAGGCCACCCGCACCACCTTCGACCGGATCGACTCCGACGGCTGCATGTCGACCAACGACACCGTGCTGCTGCTCGCGTCCGGCGCCTCCGGCACCACCCCCGACCGGGCCGAGTTCGCCGAGGCCGTCCGCGCCGTCAGCGCCGACCTGGCCCGTCAGCTGATCGGCGACGCCGAGGGCGCCGGCAAGGACATCCGGATCGACGTCACCGGCGCCGCCACCGAGGACGAGGCCGTCGAGGTCGCCCGGACGATCAGCCGCAACAACCTGCTCAAGTGCGCCATCCACGGCGAGGACCCGAACTGGGGCCGGGTGCTGGCCGCGATCGGCACCACGGACGCCGCCTTCGACCCGAACCGGCTGGACGTGGCGATCAACGGCGTCTGGGTGTGCAAGGACGGCGGCGTCGGCGAGGACCGCGACCTGGTGGACATGAAGGGCCGCGAGGTCGTCATCACCGCGGACCTCAACGCCGGTACGGCGAGTGCCTCGCTGTGGACCAACGACCTGACCGCCGACTACGTCCACGAGAACAGCGCCTACTCCACCTGAGCCGGCCTGAGCCGCGCCGGCCGAGCCGCCACCGAGCCGCCACCGAGCCGCCACCGAGTCGCCCGCCCGAGCCGCGCCGGCCGAGCCGCGCGCCTGCCCGCGCACCGACGGGCGCACTGATCCTGAGAAGGACACCGCTACCGTGCAGATCGCACCCAAGGGCGAACAGGCCCGCAACAACACGGCGTTGCCCAAGGCCATGACGCTGATCGAGGCGCTGCCGTGGCTGGAGCGCTTCCACGGCAAGACCGTCGTGATCAAGTTCGGCGGCAACGCCATGGTGGACGACAGCCTCAAGGCGGCCTTCGCCCAGGACGTCGTCTTCCTCCGCTACGCCGGACTGCACCCCGTCGTGGTGCACGGCGGCGGCCCGCAGATCAGCGCCCAACTCGACAAGCTCGGGCTGGAGTCCAACTTCACCAACGGCCTGCGCGTCACCACCCCCGAGACCATGGACGTGGTGCGCATGGTGCTGGCCGGCCAGGTCCAGCGCGAGCTGGTCGGCCTGCTCAACGGGCACGGCCCGTTCGCCGTCGGCATGACCGGCGAGGACGCGCACACCATGACCGCCGTCAAGCGGTACGCGGTGGTGGACGGCGAGCAGGTCGACATCGGCCTGGTCGGCGACATCGTCAACATCGAGGCCGGCGCGGTGAAGGCGCTGATCGCCGACGGCCGGATCCCGGTCATCTCCTCGATCGCCCGCGGCGCCGACGGCCACGTCTACAACATCAACGCCGACACCGCCGCCTCCGCCCTCGCGGTCGCCCTCGGTGCCGAGATGCTGGTGGTGCTCACCGACGTCGAGGGCCTCTACAAGGACTGGCCGAACTCCGACGACGTGATCAGCCAGCTCACCGCGAGCGAGCTGGAGGACCTGCTGCCGGGCCTGGCCAGCGGCATGCTCCCCAAGATGGAGGGCTGCCTGCGCGCCGTGCGCTCCGGCGTGGGCACCGCCCGCGTGCTGGACGGCCGGGTGCAGCACAGCCTGCTGCTGGAGATCTTCACCGACGAGGGCATCGGCACGATGGTCGTGCCGGACGACGAACCGACCGTGACCGGGGGACTGGCATGACCCACAACGAGCAGCTCACCGACCGGTGGCAGCACGCGTTCACCGCCAACTACGGCACCCCGCGCATCCCGCTGGTGCGCGGCGCGGGCGCCAAGCTCTGGGACGCGGACGGCAAGGAGTACACCGACCTGCTCGGCGGCATCGCCGTCAACGCGCTGGGCACCGCCCACCCGGCCGTCGTCGAGGCGGTCAGCCGTCAGATCGCCACCCTGGGCCACGTCTCCAACCTGTTCATGGCCGAGCCCACCATCGCCCTGGCCGAGCGGCTGCTGCGGCTGGACGGCCGCGAGGGCGGCCGGGTGTTCTTCTGCAACTCCGGCGCCGAGGCCAACGAAGCCGCCTTCAAGATCAGCCGGCGCACCGGCCGCACCCACCTGGTCGCCCTCGAGGGCGGCTTCCACGGCCGGACGATGGGCGCTCTCGCGCTCACCGGCCAGCCCGCCAAGCAGGACCCGTTCCGCCCGCTGCCCGGCGACGTCACCCACGTCCCGTTCGGCGACGTCGCGGCGCTGCGCGCGGCCGTCACCACCGAGACCGCGGCCGTCTTCCTGGAGCCGGTCCAGGGCGAGAACGGCGCGATCCCGCTGCCCGACGGCTACCTCCGGGCGGCCCGCGAGATCACCCGGGCGACCGGCACCCTGCTCGTCCTGGACGAGATCCAGACCGGCATCGGCCGCACCGGCCACTGGTACGCCCACCAGGCCTTCGAGGGCGTCGAGCCGGACGTGGTCACCCTGGCGAAGGCGCTCGGCGGCGGTCTGCCGATGGGCGCGGTGCTGGCCTTCGGCCGGGCGGCCGAGCTGCTCACCCCGGGTCAGCACGGCACCACCTTCGGCGGGAACCCGGTGGCCGCCGCGGCCGGGCTCGCGGTGCTGGACACCATCGAGTCCGAGGGCCTGCTGGAGCACGTCCGCAAGACCGGCGAGCGGCTGCGGCAGGGCGTCGAGGCGATCGGCGACCCGCTGGTCTCGCACGTGCGCGGGGCCGGTCTGCTGCTCGGGATCGTGCTCACCCGGCCGGTCTCGGCCCTGGTCCAGGCAGCCGCGCAGGAGGCGGGCTTCCTGGTCAACGCGGCCGTGCCGGACGCCGTACGGCTGGCGCCGCCGCTGGTGCTGACCGAGCAGGAGGCGGACGCCTTCCTGGCGGCGCTGCCGGGCATCCTCCGGACGGTGCGCGAGGGCGCCCCGGCCGATGCGAGTTGACCGTCGTCCGGGAGAATAATCACATGACCGATTCCCGTTCCGGCTCCTCCGCCGCCGGCCCGACGCCGCAGGTCCCGCAGACCCGCACCGCGCGCCACCGGCGGATCGTGGACCTGCTCACCCGCCAGCCCGTGCGTTCGCAGAGCCAGCTCGCCAAGCTGCTCGCCGACGACGGACTCGTGGTCACCCAGGCCACCCTCTCCCGGGACCTGGACGAGCTGGGCGCGGTCAAGATCCGCAACCGGGACGGCGCGCTCATCTACGCCGTCCCGGCCGAGGGCGGCGACCGCACGCCGCGCGCGCCGATGGGGGAGTCGGCCAGCGAGGGCCGGATGGCCCGGCTGGCCGGTGAGCTGATGGTCTCCGCGACGGCCTCCGGGAACCTGGTGGTGCTGCGGACCCCGCCCGGGGCCGCGCAGTTCCTGGCCTCGGCGATCGACCAGGCGGAGGTGTTCGAGATCATCGGCACCATCGCCGGCGACGACACCGTGCTGCTGATCAGCCGCGACCCCGCCGGCGGGCAGGCGCTCGCCGACCACCTCATGCAACTCGCCCAGGCGAAGGCCCAGTAGCGCTTCCACCTTGCGAAACCCCGGCCTGCGGACCAGCTCCGGCCGGGGTTTTGTGTTTCATACGGCGTCGTGCATACTTATGCCATCCGCTGCACATGTGTGCCACCACCGCATCCGTGCGACCCCGCGTAAGGAGCCACCGCGATGACCGCCCAGCAGTCCTCCGACGTCCGCCTCTGGGGCGCGCGCTTCGCCGACGGCCCGTCCGAGGCTCTGGCCAGGCTCTCCGCCTCGGTCCACTTCGACTGGCGCCTCGCCCCGTACGACATCGCCGGCTCCAAGGCCCACGCCCGGGTGCTGCACAAGGCCGGGCTGCTCTCCGACGAGGAGCTCGCCGCGATGCTGGCCGGCCTCGACCGGCTGCTCGCCGACGTCGAGGCCGGCGCCTTCACCGGCACCGTCGCCGACGAGGACGTCCACACCGCCCTGGAGCGCGGCCTGCTGGAGCGCCTCGGCGCCGAGCTGGGCGGCAAGCTGCGGGCCGGGCGCTCGCGCAACGACCAGATCGCCACCCTGTTCCGGATGTACCTGCGGGACCACGCGAAGACCATCGGCGGCCTGCTGCTCGACCTCCAGCACGCCCTGGTCGGCCTGGCCGAGGCCCACCCCGACACCGCCATGCCGGGCCGCACCCACCTGCAGCACGCCCAGCCTGTCCTCTTCGCCCACCACGTCCTCGCGCACGTGCAGGCCCTCGGCCGGGACGCCGAGCGGCTGCGCCAGTGGGACGCCCGCACCGCCGTCTCGCCGTACGGCTCCGGCGCGCTGGCCGGCTCCTCGCTCGGCCTCGACCCGCAGGCGGTCGCCGCCGACCTCGGCTTCGAGGGCGGCTCGGTCGGCAACTCCATCGACGGCACCGCCGCGCGGGACTTCGTCGCCGAGTTCGCCTTCGTGACCGCGATGATCGGCGTCAACCTCTCCCGGATCGCGGAGGAGGTGATCATCTGGAACACCAAGGAGTTCGGCTTCATCACGCTGCACGACGCCTTCTCCACCGGCTCCTCGATCATGCCGCAGAAGAAGAACCCGGACATCGCCGAGCTGGCCCGTGGCAAGTCCGGCCGGCTGATCGGCAACCTGACCGGCCTGCTGGCCACCCTCAAGGCGCTGCCGCTCGCCTACAACCGGGACCTCCAGGAGGACAAGGAGCCGGTCTTCGACTCCTGCGACACCCTGGAGGTGCTGCTGCCCGCGTTCACCGGGATGATGGCCACCCTCACCGTGCACCGGGAGCGGCTGGAGGAGCTGGCCCCGGCCGGCTTCTCGCTCGCCACCGACATCGCCGAGTGGCTGGTCAAGCAGGGTGTCCCGTTCCGGGTCGCGCACGAGGTGGCCGGCGCCTGCGTCAAGGTCTGCGAGGCCCGGGGCATCGAGCTGTCCGACCTGACGGACGAGCAGTTCGCCTCGATCTCCGAGCACCTGACCCCCGAGGTCCGGTCGGTGCTCAGCGTGCACGGGGCCATCGCCGCCCGCAGCGGGCGCGGTGGCACCGCCCCCTCGGCCGTCGCGGTCCAGCTCGCCGAGGTGAAGGCGGACCTGGCGCGGCAGCAGGAGTGGCTCCAGGGCTGATCCCCGGCGGGGCGGGGGAGGGGCGCGGCGGTCCGACCGGCGCGCCCCTCCCGCGTGCGTGCCCCGGCCCGGGCGTAACCGGCTCCGGCCGGGCCCGTCATCCACGGTGTGTGCACCACCCTTCCGCCCGTGCCCTCCGCCGAGGACGTCTACCTCGCCGAACGCCGCCGCCGCGTGGTCCGCGAGGTCGTCGCCGCCCTGCCCGGCCGCTGCCCGCAACTGGTCGCCGCCCTCGCCGAGGATCCGCCGCCGACCTACCGCGAGCTCTCCGAGCGCCTCGACATGCCGCGCGGCTCCATCGGCCCCACCCGCTCCCGCTGCCTGGCCTGCCTGCGGCTGCTGCTGCACGCGGAGCGGTACCTCTGAACGATGGCGAGGCCCGACTCCGAGCGACCGCGAGGCGGACCTCCCCGCGACCACCACCGGTACCCCTGAGCGATCGCGATCGGTTCCCCTGAGTGGTCGCGACCGGCACGCCTGGGCGGTCATGACGGCCCCGCCGCCCCTCCCGGCCGGGCGTGATGCTCGCCACTGTCGGTGCCCGCGAAGGTTGAGGGCAGCTGACACCCGGGTAGAGCGCTGGCGAACGTCAACTCTTGACGGGGACGCGATCGCTCGGATACTGAGCGTGAGCGCGTCACCCTCTGCGCGCCGGGCACGACGACTGGGGAGGCCCCTCCACATGGGCATGAGCGTGATCATCTCGGCCGGCACGGCCGACGATGCCGAGCAGATCCTCAAGCTCCAGTACCTGGGTTACCAGCCCGAGGCGGAGCTCTACGGCGACTGGGCGATCGAGCCCCTGACCGAGACCCTGGAGCAGCTGCGCGCCGAGCTGGCCGAGCGGCACGTCCTGGTCGCCCGCCTCGGCGACGAGGTGGTCGGCACCGTCCGCGGCCACGTCGACGCCGAGGGCATCGGCCGGATAGGGCGTCTGGTGGTCCACCCCCGGATGCAGCGGCACGGCCTGGGCGGACGGCTGCTGGCTGCCCTGGAGCGCAGCCTGGCCGAGGGCGGCCGCCCGGTGACCGCCTACCGGCTGTCCACCGGCCACCGCAGCCTCGGGAACCTGCGCCTCTACGCCCGCCAGGGTTACCGGCAGACCGGCGTCGAGCAGGTCAGCAGCCGGCTGAGCTTGGTGCACTTCGAGAAGCCGGTCGCCGCCCCGCTCGCCGCGACCGCCTGACCCCCGCCCGCACGGCCCTCCTCGGCGCCGCCACCATCCGGACAGGGTGGTGGCGGCGCCGAGCCGTTATCAGGCCTGGTCACAGGGGTCGATGTCCGCAATGCGGACAGCGGCGCAGAACAATTGGGCGCTGTCCGACTGATCTGTTTTACTGGCTCACATGACTGCGACGACGAACTGGACCCCCACCGGCACGCTGCCGGCAGGTGAGCGTGCCATGTGCCGTCGAATGTGTCACTGCTGAGGGCCACCGCCCCAGGGCACCTACTGACGGTGCCTCCCCTCGCGCCCCGAAGCGAGACCCCGGCGCCGCTCCCGTCCGTGCGAGCGCGCCCATCCTCCCGGAACCCCTCCCTCCGGCGTGCCCGCCCACCTGCGGCCGCCGGTGACTCGTCAGGGCCACGCCCTCGCGCGGCCCGGCCGGCCAACGGCCACGATCAAGGGGTGGCAGCTCCGGATCCCCCTGGTGAGGCGTGGTGGACGCCGCCGACCGCGAACCGGTCGGACGGTCCACACCGCCGCCCGCCCCCGACCCACGGAAGCAGCTGTGATCACCACCACGGACCTCACGAAGGTCTACCGCTCCCGAGGCCGCGAGGTCACCGCCCTCGCCGGCGTCGACCTGCACGTCCGCCCGGGCGAGGTCTACGGAGTCGTCGGCACCAGCGGTGCCGGCAAGTCCACCCTCATCCGCTGCGTGAACATGCTGGAGCGCCCGACCTCCGGCACCGTCACCGTGGACGGGGTCGAGCTCACCGCGCTGTCCGGCGGCGAGAACCGGGCCGGCCGGGAGCTGCGCGAGGCGCGCCGCCGGATCGGCATGGTCTTCCAGCACTTCAACCTGCTGTCCTCGCGCACCGTCCAGCAGAACGTCGAACTCCCGCTGGAGATCATCGGCCTGGACCGCACCCAGCGCCGCCGCAAGGCCGGCGAACTCCTGGAGCTCGTCGGCCTCGGCGACAAGGCGCGCAGCTACCCCAACCAGCTCTCCGGCGGCCAGAAGCAGCGCGTCGGCATCGCCCGCGCGCTGGCCGGCGACCCCAAGGTGCTGCTCTCCGACGAGGCCACCTCGGCCCTCGACCCGGAGACCACCCGCTCGATCCTCAAGCTGCTGCGCGACCTCAACCAGCAACTGGGCCTGACCGTCCTGCTGATCACCCACGAGATGGACGTCATCAAGTCCGTCTGCGACTCCGCCGCCCTGATGCGCGGCGGTCGGGTGGTCGAGTCCGGCGAGCTCAGCGACCTGCTGGCAGAGCCCGGCTCGGAGCTGGCCCGCGAGCTCTTCCCGCTCAGCGAGTTCGGCACCGGGCAGCCCGGCTCCACCGTGCTGGAGATCACCTTCCAGGGCGACACCTCGGCCCAGCCGTTCGTCTCCCAGCTCGCCCGCACCTACCAGATCGACATCAACATCCTCGGCGCCGCCGTCGAGACCATCGCCGGCCGGATGGTCGGCCGGATGCGGGTCGAACTCTCCGGCGGCCACCAGGACAACGTGGTGCCGATCGGCTACCTGCGCGAGCAGGGCCTGCAGGTGGACGTGATTGGCGCGGCGAACGGAGCGGTGGCATGACCTGGGACCAGATGCAGGAACTGATGTGGCCCGCCACCCAGGAGACCTTCCAGATGGTCGGGGTGGCCGCCGTCCTCACCGTGCTGCTCGGCCTGCCGCTCGGCGTGCTGCTGGTGCTCACCGACAAGGACGGCCTGCTCGCCAACCGGGCCGTCAACAAGGCCATCGGCTTCGTGGTGAACATCGCCCGCTCGGTGCCGTTCATCATCCTGATGATCGCGCTGATCTCCTTCACCCGCTGGCTGGTCGGCACCTCGATCGGCTGGCAGGCCGCGACCGTACCGCTCACCATCGGCGCCGTCCCGTTCTTCGCCCGCCTGGTCGAGACCTCCGTGCGCGAGGTCGACCGCGGTCTGGTCGAGGCCGTCCAGTCGATGGGCGGCAGCACCTGGACGATCGTCCGCAAGACCCTGCTGCCCGAGGCGCTGCCCGGCATCGTGGCCTCGATCACGACCACGGTCATCGCCCTGATCGGCTACTCCGCGATGGCCGGCACCGTCGGCGGCGGCGGACTCGGCACGCTCGCCGTCAACTACGGCTACCAGCGCTTCGAGACGGCCTTCATGTGGGTCATCGTGGCCGAGCTGGTGATCATCGTCACGGCCGTCCAGCTGATCGGCGACTTCGCCGTCCAGCGCCTGTCCCACCGCGGCCGCGCCGGCGGCCGGACCCGGCTGCTCGGCCGCACCCCGACCGATCCCGACAAGGACCTCGTCGCCTCCTAGACCTCCCCCGTCCGATCCCGGACGCGGCTCCCCGCACCACGCAGAAAGGCACTTTTCGTGCGCAACGCCCTGAAGTTCACCAGTGTCCTCGCCACCGCCGGCCTCGCCCTCTCGCTGGCCGCCTGCGGCAGCTCCGGGTCCTCCTCCTCGGACCCGAACGCGCCGCTCAAGGTCGTCGCCAGCCCCACCCCGCACGGGCAGATCCTCAAGTACGTCAAGGACAACCTCGCGGACAAGGCCGGCCTCAAGCTCGACATCAAGGAGGTCACCGACTACGTGACCCCCAACACGGCGGTGCAGGACGGTTCGGCCGACGCCAACTACTTCCAGCACGTCCCGTACCTGGAGGACTTCAACAAGAAGCACGGCACCGACATCGTCTCGGTCGGGACCGTGCACCTGGAGCCGCTCGGCCTCTACTCCAAGAAAGTCAAGGCGATCACCGACCTGCCGGCGGGCGCCACCATCGGCCTGCCCAACGACGCCACCAACGAGGGCCGCGCGCTCAAGCTGCTCGCCGACAACAAGCTCATCACCCTCAAGGACGGCGCCGGGACCACCGCCACCCCGGCCGACGTCACCGGCAACCCGAAGAACTTCAAGTGGAAGGAGCTGGAGGCCGCCCAGCTGCCCCGCTCCGTCTCCGACCTCGACGCCGCCGTCATCAACGGCAACTACGCGCTCGACTCCGGCCTGAAGCCGGCCACCGACGCGCTGGTGCTGGAGAAGGCCGAGGGCAACCCGTACGCCAACATCCTCGCCGTCAAGAAGGGCAAGGAGAACGACCCGCGGGTGAAGAAGCTCGCCGAGCTGCTGCACTCCGACGAGGTCAAGAAGTACATCAACGACACCTTCCAGGGCTCGGTCATCCCGGCCTCCTGACCGGACGCCGCGCGCCGCGCCGCACCGCCCGACCGGGCCCCCGCCGCACCTCGGCGGGGGCCCGGTCGGGCAGTATGCCCCAGGGACGGCCCCGGACCGACGGTGTTCTGACGTACCGTCGTGCGCGCGGCGCACCTCGTGGTACCCGGAGTGCGCCGGAGGCGTACGGTGTTGTGTTCACGACCCGGCGAGGAGAGACGGCATGGCAGCGAGCTTCCCCGAGACCGCCATCAGCACCGATCGGCTGCTGCTGCGTCCCCTTGCGGAGGACGACGCCCCCGGCCTGGCCGCCATGATGGCCGACGACCTCGTGCTGGCCTGGACGGACCTCCCCCACCCCTTCACCGAGGCGTACGCGGCCGAGCTCGCCCGCACCCTCGCCCCCGCCCACCGGGCCGCCGGGCGGGGCATCGTCCTCGCCGTCACCGAACACCTCACCCAGCGCCTGGTCGGTCTCGTCGAACTGCGCAACACCGACTGGCGGCTGCGCAGCACCGAGATCTCCTACGTCACCGCCGCCTGGGCGCGCGGCGAGGGCTACGCCCCGGAGGCCGTCCTCGGCGTCGCCCAGTGGCTGTTCGAGGACCGCGGCTTCCTGCGCCTGGAGATGCGCACCGCCGCCGGGAACACCGCCGCCCAGCAGGTCGCCCAGCGGATCGGTGCCATCAGCGAGGGCGTGCTGCGCAGCGCCTGGATAGTGCGCGGTGAGTCCGGCGAGGTCGCCGTGGAGAGCCGCAGCGACCTCATCCTGTGGAGCCTGCTGCCCGAGGACCTGGAATCGCCCGGTCCGCACCGGGACGGCTGGCACGGCGACCACCGCTACGTGCTGCGCGACTGACCCGCAGCCCGGGAGTCCCGCAGCCGCTGAGCCCCGCTGCCGCCGTGCCCCGCAGTCCCGGAGCCCCGGCGCTTCCGCACCCCGCGGCCCCGGCGCCGAGGCCGCGTCCGATCCGGCCCGGCGCAAGGCCCCGCTCCTCCCCGGCGGAACCGCCCGGCCACCCGATCGGCACGGACATGTGTACGAGATGTCGGACCACGGGGGACCACACCCGGTAGCCTCTGCACCGGCGCCGCACAGCCGGCGCGACGAGCCGGGCATCGAGTCGAGGGAGAACGGCCGCAGATGGCTGACCGGATCACGGTCATCGGGTGGGACGGAACGCCGCTGACCGAGGCCGCCGGTGCGGCCCTCGCCGCAGCGACCCTGGTGGCCGGCGCCCCCTACCAACTGGGTGCCCTCCCCGTACCGGACACCGCCGAGCGGATCACCCTCGGCAACATCCAGCAGGCCGCCAGGAGGATCGCCGAGCACCGCGGCGCCGCCGTCGTGGTCGCCGAGGGCGATCCGGGCTTCTTCGGCGTGGTGCGCACGCTGCGCCGCCCCGAGTACGGCCTGGAACTCGAGGTGCTGCCCGCGGTCTCCTCCGTCGCCGCCGCCTTCGCCCGGGCCGGCATGCCCTGGGAGGACGCCCAGGTGGTCAGCGCCCACGGCGGCCGGCTGCGCCGGGCGGCCAACATCTGCCGGGCCCACCCCAAGGTCGCGGTGCTGACCGCCCCGGGCGCCGGTCCGGGCGAACTCGCCCTGATGCTGCGCGGAGTGCACCGGACCTTCGTGGTCTGCGAGGCCCTCGGCACCCCGGAGGAGGACGTCACCGTCCTGACCTCCGACCGGATCGCCGACCACGTCTGGCGCGACCCCAACGTGGTGCTGGTGATCGGCGGCACCGCCCAGGTCGCGGCGGTGGACGAGGCGGCCGGCTGGCTGGCCGGGCGCCCGGTCGGCTACCCCGGCGCGGACCGCGGCTGGGCGCTCCCTGCCGACGCCTACGCGGGCGCCGGGCGCGCGGAGGACGGGGCGGGCGCGTCGGAAGCGCTCCCCGCGCACGTCCGCGCGCTGGTGCTGGCCCGTCTGGGTGCACGTCCGGGGGACCTGGTCTGGTCGGTCGGCGCCGGCAGCGGCGCCCTCGCGGTGGAGGCGGCCCGGTTCGGCGCCGCCGTGGTCGCGGTCGAGGCCTCCAGTTCGGCCTGCGCCCGACTCGCCGTCAACGCCCGCCGGTACGGGGTCGAGGTCGAGATCGTGCACGGGCACGGCCCCGAGGTGCTGGGCGGGCTGCCGGAGCCGGACGCGGCGGTGGTGGAGTCGGGCGGGCCCGAGGTGGTGCGCGCGGTGCTGGCCCGCAAGCCCGAGCGCTTCGTCGCACTGCCCCGCACCTTCGCCGAGGCGGAGGAGGTCCGCCGGGCCATCACCGAGGCCGGCTACCGGGCGGACGGCGCGCTGCTGCAGTCCACCCCGCTGCTGACCGCGGGGGAGGGCGGCGGCCTGGAGCTCGGCACGGACACGGGTGGCGCGCTGCTGCTCTGGGGTGAGCAGATCGTGTGAAGGCCTCGGGTGCGTGCCGGAGCCGCCGCGTGGGCTCGGCGGTGATCCAGGTCGCATCCGGACACTGATTCGAGAGGTCACCGCGCCGGGCCGGTAGTGTGGCGTTCCAGGCGGCTTCAGCCGTTGGCAACCCATCCGATTCGGTCGGTTTGTCACCTTTTTGACGTGGTGCAACCCGCTTCCGCTCGGAGTGTGGGCAATTCGACGGGCCGCGTGCCGGACCTGGAGAATGCCGTAGGGTCCGGTGCGGTCGTACCGGTTGCTCCGGGTTGTCGTTGTTTCAGATGGTGCGCCGTCCTCGCGGGCGGCGCCCGGGCCGGGGTGCCGCAGCGCGCCGGAAGGACGAAGGACTTCGGCCGCAGCGCCTCGGCGCGGCGGCCGCGTGTGGTTGAGGGGCGGGTCGGTTCAGGCCCGGCCCGTGCGGATGGGCGCTGCGGTCGGTGATCGCGTCGCCAAGGGGCGCGGCAGCGGCCTGGAAGGAGCTTTGACAATGACCGATGGCGGCCACGTCCCCGGCGAGGGACTGCCGGAGCACCTGCACGCCGGGCCCGACCCGCTCGGCGGACCGGAGGGCGTCGCGGGCGTTGCACCCCTGCACGGTGTCGCGACGGACGGCGGGATGATCCCCGGCCCGGCGACGCCGGTCGGCGGCCTGCCCGGCGCGGTGCCCCCCGGCTCCGTGCCCCCCGGTTCCGTGTCCCCCGGCGCGGGCGTCATCCCGCAGCAGGGCCAGCCGAACTACACCGTCCCCGGCATGCCGTCCCCGGCCGTCCCGGGCGAGGGCTGGGCCGTCGACCAGGGCGCCGCGCGCCCGGCCTTCCACTTCGTCGACCAGCCGGACGGGCTGGACGACGAGGACGACGTGCTGCTGATGCCCGGCCCGCAGGGCTCCTGGGGCGAGCCGGTGGTGCCCGTCCCGGCCGAGCAGGTGCCGGCGGCACCGCAGCCCGACGGCACCCCGGTCGAGCCGTCCTGGCCGCCGGTGGACCCGCCGGTGCTCGGTGCCGAGCACGGCCAGCAGGTGCACGTCCAGGGCGCTCCGGCGCAGGCGTACGCCCAGCAGCCGGTGACCCAGGCTCAGGCCCAGGCGCCGCGGCGTCCGCTGCACGCCGGTCCGCCGATCCCGGACCCGTCGCTGATGACCGGTCAGGTTCCGGTCCGTTCGCTGGCCGACCGCGGCCCCTCGCAGGGCGGCACGCCCGCGCACGGCATCCCGGTCGTCGGCCGGCCGCCGATGGGCGAGGCCCCGGGGGCCGTCCCCGGCGCCGTGCCGCAGGCCGTGCAGGAGATGCAGCAGGTACAGCAGGCGCAGCAGCAGGCCCAGGTGCCCCAGGCCCAGGGCTTCCAGCAGGTGCCACTGGCCGGGCAGCCGATCGAGAGCCTGATGACCGTCGAGACGGTCGGGGCGATCGAGGTGGTCGAGGTGGTCGAGACGCCGGAGGCCGTCCAGGCCGCCGCCCCGGCCGTCCCGGCCGCACCCGCCGCGCCGGCGTCCGAGGCCGACCAGGCGGCGGTGCACCCGGAGGCCGCGCAGGCCCAGGCCGTCGTGGCCGAGCCCGTCCCCGCGGAGGGCGCCGTCCAGCCGGTGGCCGAAGCGGTGGCCGCCGAGGCCGTTGCTGCGGACCAGGTCGCCGGGGAGCAGGCTTCCGGGGAGCAGGCCGACGTCGAGAACGTTGCGGTGGAGAACGTCGCGGCCGAGAACCCGGTAGGGGAGAACGGCGCCGTCGAGGCGGTCGCCGTCGCGGGCGGGGCCGCCGGGACGGTGCCGGTCGAAGGTGCCGCCGAGGCCGTCGCGACCGTCGGGCAGCCCGAGGCCGCCGCCCCGGCCGGCGGCCAGCCGCGCCGGATCTCCGCCTTCCTCGCCGCGCCCACCCCGCACGGCCTGCCTACGGTCGAGGCCGTCCAGCAGACCCCGGTCGCCGAGGCGGCGGTCCAGGAGCAGTCCACTCCCATAGTGGCCGCCGACGCGCCGCAGGCCGTCGAGGTCGTCCAGGACGCCCAGGCGGCCGAGCAGCCGGGCGAGGCCGCGCCGCAGCCCGCCGCCGAGCAGCCGGCCGCCGAGCAGCCTGCCGAGGCCCGGGCCGCCGAGCCCGTCGCCGAGACCGCGGCCGGCACCGGGGAGATGCCCTCCGGCCAGGCCGTCGAGCAGTCCGCGGCGCAGCCCGCCGAGCAGCCCACCGAGCCGGTCGCCGCCGAGGGCGGGCAGCCTCAGCCGGGGGCCGCCCCGGCGGAGCAGCCCGGCGAGGCCCCGGGCGAGCCGGTCGCCGCCCTGGCCGAGCAGCCCGTCGAGGCCCCGGCTGAGCCGGTCGCCCAGCAGGCCGTCGAGCAGACCGGCGAGGCCGTCGCTCCGGAGGCCCCGGAGCAGGTCGCCGACCAGGTCGTCGCCGAGCAGCCCGCGGAGGCGCCGGCCGCCGACGCCGCAGCCGCCGGGGGACCGGCCGTCGAGGAGCCGCAGGCGGAGCAGCCCGCCGCCGAGCAGCCGGCCGAGGCCGCCGGGGAGAACGCCGCGGTCGCCGAACCGGTGGCGGAGCCGGTCGCGGAGCAGGCCGTCGAGGCCCAGCCCGCCGAGCCTGCCGCCGAGCAGCCCGCCGAGCCCGCCGCCGAAGGCCGACCCGCCGAGGAGCCGCAGGCGGAGCAGCCCGAGCAGTCCGCCGAGGACGCGGGTCAGCCCGGGCAGTCCGCCGAGGACGCGGAGCTCGCCGAGCCCGCGGAGGCCGCCGAGCCCGCCGAGCCGCGCGGCCCCGCCGCCCCCGGTTACGACGAGGCCGGCCGCGAGGCCGTCCACCAGGTGATCCGCGAGCGCCGCGACATCCGCAACGGCTTCCGCCCGGACCCGATCCCGCACGAGGTGCTGATCCGCGTCCTGGAGGCCGCCCACACCGCGCCCAGCGTCGGCTACTCGCAGCCCTGGGACTTCGTCGTGATCCGCTCGGCCAAGACCCGCCGACGGATGCACGCCCTGGCCGAGCGCCAGCGCGAGGCGTACGCGGACTCGCTGCCCAAGGGCCGCGCCAAGCAGTTCCGCGAGATCAAGATCGAGGCGATCCTCGAGACCCCGGTGAACATCGTGGTCACCGCCGACCGCACCCGCGGCGGCCGGCACACCCTGGGCCGGCACACCCAGCCGCAGATGGCCCCGTACTCGGCCGCCCTGGCCGTCGAGAACCTCTGGCTGGCCGCCCGCGCCGAGGGACTGGGCGTCGGCTGGGTGAGTTTCTTCGACGACGAGGAGCTGGTCCGGGAGCTCGGCCTGCCCGAGCACCTGGAGGTCGTCGCCTACCTGTGCGTCGGCTTCGTCGACTCCTTCCCGGGCGAACCCGAGCTGGAGCAGCAGGGCTGGGCCAAGAAGCGCCCGCTGGCCTGGGTGGTCCACGAGGAGCAGTACGGCAACCGCGCGCTGCCCGGCGAGGAGCCGCAGGACCTGCTGGCCGAGACCCTGCGCGGGATCCGCCCGCTGGACGCCAAGGCGCTCGGCGAGGCCTGGGACCGCCAGAAGCGGATGACCAAGCCGGCCGGTTCGCTCGGCATGCTGGAGATCATCTCCGCCCAGCTGTGCGGCCTGTCCCGCAAGTGCCCGCCGCCGATCCCGGAGCCCGCCTGCGTGGCGATCTTCGCGGCCGACCACGGCGTGCACGCCCAGGGCGTCAGCCCGTGGCCGCAGGAGGTGACCGCCCAGATGGTCGGCAACTTCCTGGCCGGGGGAGCGGTGATCAACTCCTTCGCCAAGCAGATCGGCACCGAGGTCTGCGTGGTGGACGTCGGCGTGGCCGCCGAGCTGCCGGACGCCGTCCAGCAGGGCCGCGCCACCGGTCTGCTGCCGCGCAAGGTCCGGCCCGGCACCGGCGACATGACCCAGGGCCCGGCGATGACCCGCGAGGAGGTCCTGAAGGCGATCGAGGTCGGCATCGAGACCGCCCGCGACCTGGTCGCGGCGGGCAACCGGGCACTGGTCACCGGCGACATGGGCATCGCCAACACCACCGCCTCGGCCGCCCTGATCTCGGTGTTCACCGGCCTGGACCCGGCCGAGGTCACCGGCCGCGGCACCGGGATCGACGACGAGACCCACACCCGCAAGATCGAGGTCGTCCGCGCCGCGCTGGCCCTGCACCAGCCCGACCCGAACGACCCGATCGGCGTCCTCGCCGCCGTCGGCGGCCTGGAGCACGCGGCCATCGCGGGCTTCCTGCTGGGCGCCGCCTCGCTGCGCACCCCGGTGGTGCTGGACGGCGTCATCGCCGGTTCGGCCGCGCTGGCCGCCAAGGCGATCGCCCCCGAGGTGCTGGCCGCCTGCATCGCGGGCCACCGCTCCGCCGAGCCGGGCCACCAGGCCGCGCTGGCCAAGCTGGGCCTGCGTCCGCTGATCGACCTCGACCTGCGGCTCGGCGAGGGCACCGGTGCCCTGCTGGCGCTGCCGCTGGTGCAGAGTGCGGCCCGCGCGATGCACGATGTAGCCACCTTCGACTCCGCCGGGGTCACCGAGAAGGCCTGACGACAGCCGTCGACACCTCCGCGGACCGGCCCGAGGGCGCGCCGGTCCGCGGAGCGGCGTACCGCCGCAGCAGCGCCGTACCGCCTCAGCAGCGCCGTGGCGCGCTACCGCCGTGGCGCCGTACCGTTTCCCGACCCTCACCCCGATCAGGAGCACCGCCGATGACCGCGCCCACCCCGCACCCCAGCACCGAGGGCCGTACCCCCTACCCGGTCGGTCTGCTGCTGGCCGGCCGTCGCGTCGTGGTGGTCGGCGGCGGCCAGGTCGCGCAGCGGCGGCTGCCCGCGCTGATCGCCTCCGGGGCCGAGCTGCACCTGATATCCCCGTCGACCACCCCGGCCGTCCAGGCGATGGCCGACGCGGGCGAGCTGACCTGGCACGCCCGCCCGTACCGGGACGGCGACCTGGCCGACACCTGGTACGTCCTGGTCGCCACCGACGACCCGGCGGTCAACGCGGCGGTCAGCGCCGAGGCCGAGCGCGAGCGGGTGTTCTGCTCGCGCAGCGACGACGCCTCGGCCGCGACCGCCTGGACCCCGGCCAGCGGCCGCGACGCGGGCGCGACCGTCGCCGTCCTCACCGGCGACCCCCGCCACTCGGCGGCCCTGCGCGACGCCATCGTCGGCGGCCTGCGGGACGGCTCGCTGGCCTCCCGCCAGTACCGCTCGCACGGCGCCGGCGTCGCCCTGGTCGGCGGCGGCCCCGGCGACCCGGACCTGATCACGGTGCGCGGCCGCCGCCTGCTCGCGGACGCCGACGTGGTGGTCGCCGACCGCCTCGCCCCGCGCGAGCTGCTGGCCGAGCTGCCGGAGCACGTCGAGGTGATCGACGCCTCGAAGATCCCGTACGGCCGTCAGATGGCCCAGGAGGCGATCAACCGGGCACTGATCGAGCACGCCCGGGCCGGGAAGTTCGTGGTCCGGCTCAAGGGCGGCGACCCGTACGTGTTCGGCCGCGGCGGCGAGGAGCTGCTGGCCTGCGCCGAGGCGGGCATCCCGGTGACCGTGGTGCCGGGGATCTCCAGCTCGATCAGCGTCCCGGAGACGGCGGGCATCCCGGTCACCCACCGCGGACTGACCCAGGAGTTCACCGTGATCTCCGGCCACGTCGGTCCGGACGATCCGCGCTCGGTCACCAACTGGCAGGCCGTCGCGGGGATGAGCGGCACCCTGGTGCTGCTGATGGCCGTGGACAAGATCGGTGCGATCGCCGCCGAACTGGTCGCGCACGGCCGCCCGGCCGACACCCCGGTCGCCATCGTCCAGGAGGGCACCACCGCCGCCCAGCGCCGGGTGGACGCCACCCTGGGCACCGTCGCCGCGGTGGTCGAGGCCGAGGGGGTCAAGCCCCCGGCGGTGATCGTCGTCGGGGACGTGGTGAACGTCCTCGCCGCCGCGTTCCGGGACTCGTCCGGGGACTGAGGCGGGCGGTACGGCGCAGTGGGAAGTCGGCCGGTCCGACTTCCTACTCCAACGGCTGCTCCGTCCAGATGACCTTCCCGGTCGCCGTGTAGCGCGTGCCCCACCGCTCCGCGAACTGCGCCACCAGGAACAGCCCGCGCCCGCCCTCGTCCTCGGTCGCCGCGTACCGCAGGTGCGGCGAGGTGCTGCTGCCGTCCGACACCTCGCAGATCAGCGTCCGGTCACGCAGCAGCCGCACCCTGATCGGCGCGGAGCCGTACCGGATCGCGTTGGTCACCAGCTCGCTCAGGATCAGCTCGGTGACGAACGCGGCCTCGTCCAGCCCCCATTCCGACAGCCGCGCCGCCACCTGCGCCCGCACCGTCCGTACGGCCGCCGGGTCGGCGGGCACGTCCCACTCGGCGACCTGGTCCGGCGCCAGCACCCTGGTCTGCGCCACCAGCAGGGCGATGTCGTCCTGGGGGTGCGCCGGCAGCATCGCCCCGAGCACGTCCGCACAGGTCTGCTCGGGCGTGCGCGGCGGCCCTCCGAGCGCCGCCCGCAGCTGCGCCAGCCCCTCGTCGACGTCCCGCTCGCGGTCCTCCACCAGCCCGTCCGTGTACAGCACCAGCCGACTGCCCTCGGCCAGCTCCAGCTCGACGGTCTCGAAGGGCAGCACCGCCAGCCCCAGCGGCGGCCCGGTCGGCAGCTCGGGGAACACCACGCCGCCCTGCGGATCCACCACGGCCGGCGGCGGGTGCCCGGCGCTGGCCAGCGTGCACCGCCGGGCGACCGGGTCGTAGATCGCGTACAGGCAGGTCGCCCCGGCCAGCCCCGAACCCTCGCTGAACGCCGCCTCGTCCTGGTCGATCCGGCTCACCAGCTCGTCCAGGTGCCCCAGCAGCTCGTCCGGCGGCAGGTCCAGGGTCGAGAAGTTGTGGATCGCGGTGCGCAGCCGTCCCATGGTGGCCGCCGCGTGCAGCCCGTGGCCCACCACGTCGCCGACCACCAGCGCCACCCGCGTACCCGGCAGCGGGATCACGTCGAACCAGTCCCCGCCCACCCCGGCCTGGGCCGGCAGGTAGCGGTGCGCCACCTCCAGGGCGTTCTGCGGCGGCAGGCTGCGCGGCAGCAGACTGTGCTGCAGGGTCACCGCCATCGCGTGCTCGCGGGTGTAGCGGCGGGCGTTGTCGATGCACACCGCCGCGTGCGCCACCAACTCCTCCGCCAGCACCAGGTCCTCCGGCTCGAACGGCTCCGACCCCTCCGACCGCCAGAACCGGGCCACCCCCAGCAGCACCCCGCGGGCCCGCAGCGGCACCCGCAGGAGCGAGTGCACGCCGTACGCCAGCACCAGCTCCGAGCGCTCCGGATCCTGCTCCCGCCAGCCGTGCGCCTCGGCCAGCCGGGGCTCCAGACCGGGCGCCCCGCTGTGCAGCGCCCCGGCCAGCGGAGCGGTGGGCACCACGTCCAGCACGGTGCCCACCGGGTAGAACGGCGCCTCGGTGCTGATCCCGGCGAGGGCCGCCCGGCGCATCCGGCCCAGCGAGACGCCCGGCTGCGGTTCCTCACCGAGGTGCACCTGCTCGCCGAGGTCCACCGTGACGAAGTCGGCGAACCGCGGCACCGAGACCTGGGCCAACTCCTCCGCGGTCCGGGTCACGTCCAGCGAGCTGCCCACCGTCACCCCGGCGTCGTACAGCAGCCGCAGTCGCCGCTGCGCGCCCTCGGCCCGGCCGGTGAGCGCCAGCAGCTCGGTGGAGTCGCGGAGCGTGGCGACGCAGCCGGGCGGGCCGCCCGCCTGGTCGGTCAGCCGTACGTTCACGGCGAGCAGGCGCTCACCGGCCAGCACCACCTCGTCGGTCACCCGGCGGTTGGCGGTCAGCAGTTCCAGCGGGGCGGGCTCCAGCCCGAGCTCCGTCACGGGGCGGCCCTCGGCGTCCGGCGGCAGGTCCAGCAGCCGGCGCGCCTCGTCGTTGCAGAGCAGCAGCTCCCCGTCCCCGCCGACGATCATGACGCCCTCGCGCACCGCGTGCAGCACGGCCGCGTGGTGCTCGTACATCCGCGTCATCTCCGCCGGGCCCAGCCCGTGGGTCTGCCGCCGCAGCCGCCGGCTGATCAGCGCCGTGCCCAGGGTGGCCAACCCGATCGCGCCGGCCGCCGAGCCCAGCACCACCGGCAACTGGCGCTCGCTCGCGGTGGAGACGTTGCTCAGCGTGACGCCTGCCGAGACCAGCCCCACCACCGAGCCGTCCGGCGCGTACACCGGGACGACCGCCTGGACGAGGGGTCCGAGCGTGCCGGTGAGGTGCTGGGTCACCACCTGCCCGTGCAGGGCGGGCTCGTAGATACCGACGAACTTCTGGCCGATCCGGGCCGGGTTGGGGTGGGTGTAGCGGATGCCCTGGTTGTTCAGCACCACGATGAAGTCCACGCCCGAGGAGACCCGCGCCGACTGCGCCTTCGGCTGGAGGACCGCGGTGGGATCGGGGGAGAGCAGCGCGTCCACCATGCCCGGCGAGTTGGCGAAGGCCTGCGCGACCGCCACCGAGCGGTTGCGGGCCTCGCGGTCGGCGTCGTTGTGCGACTGCACCACCAGCGCCGCCACGGCCGCCCCCACCAGCAGCAGCACGATGAGGACCTGCAGCGCGAACACCTGTCCGGCCACCGACCGGTGCCGTACCGGTCGCGACCCCTTCGCGCGCGGAAGCTCTTGCCGACCGTGTGGGCGCCCACCGGAGGAGCCGGCGTCGCCGGTGGCACCAGAGGCCGACGGAGCCCAGGATCGGCCCGGGTTTCGGGCCATACGGTCATATTTACACTCCGAGTAGCCCGGGACCACCCCGTACCATCGGCCGTTTGGCCTTCCCCGTCCCGGCTTGGCAAGATCGCAGGGTGTCCGAACCCCGCACCATCACCGACCCGGCCGACCCCCGCCTCGCCGACTACACCGGCCTGACCGACGTCGAACTGCGCCGCCGCCGCGAACCCGCCGAGGGCCTGTTCATCGCCGAGGGGGAGAAGGTCATCCGCCGAGCCCTCACGGCCGGCTACCGGATGCGGTCGATGCTGCTCACCGCCAAGTGGCTGGACGTCATGGCCGACGTCATCGCCGAGGCCGACGCCCCCGTCCACCTGGTCGAGCCCGCGCTCGCCGAAGCCGTCACCGGCTACCACGTCCACCGCGGCGCACTCGCCTCGATGGAGCGCAAACCGCTCCCGGACGCCGCCGACCTGCTCGCCGGCGCCCGCCGGGTCGCCGTCCTCGAAGGCCTGGTCGACCACACCAACCTCGGCGCCATCTTCCGCAGCGCCGCCGCCCTCGGCATGGACGCCGTCCTGCTCTCGCCCGACTGCGCGGATCCGCTCTACCGCCGCGCCGTCAAGGTCTCCATGGGCGCCGTCTTCGCGGTCCCGTACGCCCGCCTCGACCCCTGGCCGGCCGCCCTCACCACCGTCCGCGAGGCCGGCTTCACCCTCCTCGCCCTCACCCCCGCCGACTCGGCCGTCGACCTCGCCGCCCTCGCGCCCCACACCCTCCCCAAGGCCGCCCTCCTGCTCGGCGCCGAAGGCGACGGCCTCACCCCCCACGCCATCGCCGCCGCCCACCACCCCGTCCGCATCCCCATGTCCCACGGCATCGACTCCCTCAACGTCGGCGCCGCCGCCGCCGTAGCCTTCTACGCCGTCACCACCACCCCGTAACCCACCCCCCCCGCGCCGACGCCCGCCCGACTTCCTAAGCCCGCCCCGACCGACAGGCACTTACTGTCCCACACCCACCCCGAGCGACTTCGCCAGCAGAGTCGCGGGGCCGACTTCCCGTGCGCATCAGCCTGCCGGGGAGGTGGGGGGTGGTGGGGCGGCCGCCGGGGGTGGGGTGGTGGGGCCGGAGGAGCCGGCGCCGGGCCAGGACTCGTCGAGGGTGCCGTCCGCGCGGACGGTGTAGCGGGTGGAGGTGACCGAGCCGGTGGCGGCCACGCGTTCCTCCCGGACGACCGCGCTGCCGTCCAGGCGCCAGGTGGCGGTGGCCTGCGGGTCGGCCGTCGAGGTGCGGGAGGCAGTGGCGACGGGGCTGTCCCCGGCGAAGGTGTAGAGCTGGACGAGGTCGACCGGCGCCGAGCCGTCCGCCCGTCGCAGGACGATCACCGTGGCCGGTTGTCCCTTGTACCGGGCCGGCAGCACCGCGCTCAACGCGACTTGCGGCCCGCTCCCGACGGAGCGTCCGTTCTTCAGCGTGATGGAGGCGCCGCCGGCGCCGTCGGGGTAGCTGCGGTTGGGCCAGTCCACCACCGGACCGGGCCCCTGGGCGGGTGCCAGCGTGCCGTCCCCGGCGCCGCCCCGGGCCGTCGCCGGGAGCGGCGTCGTCGAGGCCTGCGGTGCGACGTCCACCGACGTGCCGGGCACCGCCTGTTCCCCGCCGTGGCCACCGGCGCCCGCCGTCGCCGTCTGCCCGACGGGTGGCCGCGCGCCCTGGTTGCTCCGGTTCTCGCAGCCCTGTGCCGCCGCGATGGCCAGCGCCACGCCGATGGTGACGGTGACGAAGACCACCAGGCGCTGCCGCAGCAGGCGCTGCCGTGCCGTGCCGGGCCGACCGCCGGGTGCGGGGGTGTGCTGCCGGTCCCGGGGCCGGGGGCGCCCGGGCGCTGGAGTCTGCGGACGGTCCCGCAGCGGCCGGGTCACCGGCGTGACCTCCGGCCGCTGGACGGGCGCGGCCGCGCGTCGCGCCGGGGCCCCGGCCGCCTGCCCGCCGCGGCCGGCCGTCGCGGCCCTGAGCCGCGAAGGAGCGGCGGGTTCGGGCTGACGCCCCGGCACCGGAACACCCTGCCGGGCACCTTCCGCCGCCGAGTGCGACGCGTGCGCCGGATGCGCCCCGCGCGCGGACTGCGCGCCGGGCGCGCCGTGCCCCCCGTACGGGCCGTGCAGCCCCTGAGCGCCCACCGGGGGAGCAACCGGAGCGCCTCGCCGAGGCCCGCGCCCGCCGCCGCCAGTACCGCCGCCGCCGGCGCCGCCGCTCTCCGTCTCCGCCGCGGTCGCCCCGCGTGCGGCCAACTCGCTGAGCCGGTCGTGCAGTGCGGCCGCGCCGGGCCGCTCGGCGGGCTCCTTGGCCAGGCAGGCCCGGATCAGCGGCGCGAGCTGCGGCGGAACGGCCGACAGGTCGGGCTCCTCGTGGACGACCCGGTAGAGCATCACCTCGGAGGACGCCCCGGACCCGAACGGCGTGTCCCCGGTGAGCGCGTAAGCGAGCGTTGCCCCGAAGGCGAAGACGTCGGTGGCCGGCGTGACGGCCGCGCCGCGCACCTGCTCGGGTGCGAGGAAGCCGGGGGAGCCGACGGCCGTGCCGACGTGGGTGAGGGTGCTGGCGCCGCGGGACCAGGCGATGCCGAAGTCGATGATCCGCGGCCCGCGGGGGGAGAGCAGGATGTTGGAGGGCTTGAGGTCCCGGTGGACGACCCCGGCCTCATGCACCTTGACCAGCCCGTCGGCGAGCGCCGCCCCGATCCGGGCGGCCTCGGGCCAGCTGAGCGGCCCCTCGTCGCCGACCCGCTTGTAGAGCGAGGGCCCGGGTACGTACGCGGTGGCGAGCCAGGGCCGGTCGGCCTCGATGTCCGAACCGACGACCCGGGCGGTGCAGCCGCCGCGGATCCGGGAGGCGGCGGCGATCTCGCGCGCGAAGCGGGTGCGGAACTCCAGGTCCTCGGCGAGTTCGGCGCGGATCAGTTTGAGTGCGACGCGCTGTCCCCGGCGGTCGGAGCCGAGGTAGACCACGCCCATGCCGCCGGCGCCCAGTCGCCGGTGCAGGCGGTACGGCCCGACGATGCGGGGGTCCTCACGCCTCAACCGCATCATCGCCATGTTTCGTTCCCCGTCAGCCCGTGGGTGAGGCCCCGTCGGTTGGGGCATCGTCAGTTCCTGTCTGGCACAGCTTACGGACTGGCCGCTGCGGTGTGCTGATACGCAACACCACAAGCCGCCGTGCGATTGTCGGATCGTGAGCTGAGCTGCAGGTCACAGGGCTGCCGAATCGTTTCTCGGGGTTGCCCCTCAGGGTTCCCCCGGGGACGGGGAAACGCCGCCCTCCCCCTGCGGTAGTAGGCCTTGAGTCTGAGGCTCATCCTCCGGAATGCCCGAGGAACAGTACGACGGCATGACGTCCGCAAGGCCCACCGCGCCATAGCGTTGTCCCCAGCGGTGGACGGGGAGCTCGTCCCCCGAGGTAAGCCGTCCACCGCGCCGACTCGACCGGATCAGGAGCAGGGCCATGGCGATGCAGCAGACGGGAACTCCCCGCCGGCGGCGGCCGGCCTTCATCCAGCCCCAGTCCGCCGAGCAGCCCACCCGGCACCCCGCCGTGGCGCTGGCCATCGCGCTGCCGTGCGCCGTGCTCCTGGTGCTGCTGTTCGGCGGGTGGGACCAGATGGTCAGCCAGGCGGAGGCCGTGGCCGATCTGCTCGGCCGCTGAGGGAGGAGCACCAGGAACGGGCACTGATCCCCTGGGGACGGGGAGCGGTGCCGCCGGGGAGGCCGCGACCGTGATGAGACGCGGACGGGCGAGGAGCGGTGCGCAGAGCACCCCGGCAGGCGGAGACGCCGCGTACGGACGTCGGTGAGGGCGACCGTACGCGGCTCTTCTGCTCTCCTCGCCGCTTCTCACCCTGTCGCGCCGACACTCCTCGTCCCGGCAGTCCTCGTCCCGGCAGTCCTCGCCTTCCCGCCCCGGCACGGCGGCCCCCGCCACCACCGGAACGACGAAAACGGCCGGGGCCGCGAACCCTGCGGTTCGCGGCCCCGGCCGTTACTGTGCGCGATACTGGGATTGAACCAGTGACCCCTACCGTGTCAAGGTAGTGCTCTCCCGCTGAGCTAATCGCGCCTGGTGTGGCGGTCCTGCAGCAGACCCCGAAGGACCCGACGTGCGCGATACTGGGATTGAACCAGTGACCCCTACCGTGTCAAGGTAGTGCTCTCCCGCTGAGCTAATCGCGCGGGGAGGTCTCCCGGTGGAACCGGGGGATCCTCTTGGAGGTGGAGACGGGATTTGAACCCGTGTACACGGCTTTGCAGGCCGTTGCCTCGCCTCTCGGCCACTCCACCAGGCAACACACGAAGAACGATCTTACACTGTTCTCCATCGAGCGGACGACGAGATTCGAACTCGCGACCCTCACCTTGGCAAGGTGATGCTCTACCAACTGAGCCACGTCCGCCTGTCTCCCGGGATCTTCACCGCTTTTCTTCGGCTGCGCTCCCTGGCGACGTGTTGAACTCTAGCGGATTCCCGGGCCAGCTAAAAATCCGTTCCCGCAGCATGCCGAAGGCCTGCCCTCCGGTGTCGCCGCCGCGGCCGCCCGGCGAGGTCACCAGCCGCCACCTGCAGCGCTTCCGGACGGTCATTCGGAGGCCACCCGGCGCACACCCGCGCGACGTGCAGCGCTGCCCGCCCGCCCCCGCACGCCGGGGCGCGAGCCCGGCGGGCCCACGCCCCCCGACCTACACTTCAGGCACCGCCGCCCCCAGCACCACCGCGCAGGAGAACCGTGTCCGGCCACCCCGACCCCCGCACCCCGCTCGCCCGCTTCGGAGGCCGCGTGGCCACCGGACTGCGGGACGTCACCTCGGACCCGGCCGCGCTCGACTCCTCCGGCTACTGGGCCGTCGCCTACGACTTCGAGGGCCGCTTGACCTGCGCCCGCTTCGACGAGGTCCGCCCCGCCCCCGCCCCGCCCTCCGGCGCGGGCTGGCGCGGCCCGGACGCCGGCAGCTGGCACAGCTCGCTGGACCGCGCCGCCTACACGGCGGGGGTCCGCCGCATCCGCGAGCACATAGCCGCCGGGGAGGTGTACCAGGCCAACCTCTGCCGGGTGCTGTCCGCGCCGCTGCCCGACCCCGACCGCAGCGACATCGACGCCCTCACCGGCCTGCTCGCCCACGGCAACCCGGCCCCGTACGCCGGCACCATCCGGCTGCCGGAGCACGGCGTCGAGATCGCCACCGCCTCGCCGGAGCTCTATCTGCGTCGCACCGGCCGCACCGTCTCCTCCGGCCCGATCAAGGGCACCGGCCGCACCGAGCACGACCTCCTGGAGAAGGACCACGCCGAGAACGTGATGATCGTCGACCTGGTCCGCAACGACCTCGGCCGGGTCTGCGAGACCGGTACGGTCACCGTCCCCGACCTGTGCGCCGTGGAGAAGCACCCCGGGCTGGTCCACCTGGTCTCCACCGTCGAGGGCACCCTGCGCGAGGACGAGGGCTGGCCCGGACTCCTCGCCGCCACCTTCCCGCCCGGCTCGGTCACCGGTGCCCCGAAGTCCAGTGCCCTGCGGATCATCGAAGCCCTGGAGACCGCCCCGCGCGGCCCCTACTGCGGCGCCGTCGGCTGGGTCGACGCCGACCGCGGCGAGGGGGAGCTCGCCGTCGGCATCCGCACCTTCTGGCTCGACCGGCGGGATCCGGGGGCGCCCGTCCTGCGCTTCGGCACCGGCGCCGGCATCACCTGGGGCTCCGACCCCGAGCGCGAGTGGGACGAAACCGAACTGAAGGCCGCCCGCCTGGTCGCGATAGCGTCGGGCAGCGCAACCGACCACGAGCCGCACCTCGCCTAGGAGCAGCCCTCCATGCACAACCGCACCACGAGCTGGGTCAACGGGACGCTCGTCGACTCCGCCGACGCCGCCGTGTCCGTCCTCGACCACGGGCTCACCACCGGCGACGGCGTCTTCGAGACCATGAAGACCGTCGACGGCAAGGCCTTCGCGGTCACCCGCCACCTCGACCGGCTCACCCGCTCCGCCCGTGGCCTGGGCCTGCCCGACCCGGACCACGACCTGGTCCGCGAGGCCTGTGCCCGGGTCCTCGAGGCCAATCCCGCCCCGCTCGGCCGCTTGCGGGTCACCTACACCGGCGGGACCTCCCCGCTCGGCTCCGAGCGCGGCACGGCCGGTCCGACCCTGGTGGTCGCCCTCGGCGCCATCGACCGCCGCCCCGACGAGACCGCCGTCGCCGTCGTCCCCTGGCGCCGCAACGAGCACAGCGCCGTCGCGGGCCTCAAGACCACCTCGTACGCCGAGAACGTGGTCGCCCTGGCCGCCGCCCACCGAGTGGGCGCCTCCGAGGCGCTGTTCGCCAACACCGCCGGCCGGCTCTGCGAGGGCACCGGCTCCAACGTCTTCGTGGTCATCGGCGGCCGTCTGCTGACCCCCGCGCTCGACTCGGGCTGTCTGGCCGGCATCACCCGGCAGCTGGTCGTCGACTGGTGCGAGGCCGAGGAGGCCGACCTCCCGCTGAGCGCCCTCCAGGAGGCCGAGGAGGTCTTCCTGACCTCCACCACCCGGGACGTCCAGGCCGTCACCCGCATCGACGACCGCGTGCTGCCCGGCATCGGCCCGGTCACCGCCAAGGCCATGGCCGTCTTCACCGAGCGCAGCGGCGACGACCTCGACCCGTGACCCCTTCGCGGGGGCGGGCGGCCGGGCACCCGGAGGGTGCCACGGGCCGTACGCCGGGCCGGTGCGCCCGGAGGCGACGGGCGGCGACGGGCGGCGCGGATAACCGTCCCGGCGAGGGGAAGGGACCACCACATGACCACCACGCTGCGCCCCGAGGGCCCCGAGACACCCACCGCGGCCGGCGGTCGCACCAGACGCTGGCGGATCCTGGCGAACGGCCGCCCGGTCGGCGCGCTGCGCACCACCTCGACCCGACACGGCAGCCAGTTCTGGGGCGAGATATCGGAGTTGGAGGTCTTCGAGGGGTGCGGCCGCGGGCGCGGCACCTTCGGCGCGCTGGCCGCGGAGGAGGTGCTGCGCGGCTGGGACTGCACCCGGGTGGACGTCAACGTCCCCGAGTGGGCCCCGGTCGCCCGCAGCCTCGCCGCGACCCTCGGCTACACCGAGCGGATGCGGAACCTCAGCAAGAGCCTCACCACCGCGCCCGCGCTGCCCGCCGGCGTCACCGCCCGCCCGATCGACGCCGCGGAGCTCCCGGCCTGGCTCGACCGGGCGGCCGAGGGCTACGTCGTCTCGCTCATGGGCTCCGGCCTCAGCGAGGAGCAGGCCCGTGCCAAGTCGCTGTCGGACCACCGGAACGTGCTCCCGAACGGCGTCGACAGCCCCGGGGTGGCCCTCCGCCGGCTGTACGGCGCCGACGGCGGGCCGGAGCCGCTCGGCTCGCTCTGGGTGGACCTCCACCTGCGTGACCTGCCGGACGGCGCACCGCTCGCCTGGGTCATGGTCGTGGAGGTGTCCCCGGCCCACCGGGGCCGGGGACACGGCCGCACCCTGATGCTGCTCGCCGAACGCGAGTGCCTGGCCGCCGGGGTTCGCGAGCTCGGCCTGAACGTCTTCTCCGGCAACGACGTCGCCGTCCGGCTGTACGACTCGCTCGGCTACCGCGTCACCAACCGCTGCTACGGCAAAGCGCTCTGATGGCTGACGGATCGTCAGGAAGCCTTGGCGGCCTCGATGACGGCGATGATCCGCTCGCGCAGGCCGTCCTGGCTCTGTCCGCCGTCCAGCCGCTCGCCGCCGATCACGTAGGTCGGCGTGCCCTTGACCCCGATCGCCTTGCCCTCGGCCTGGTCGGCGTCCACGGTCAGCATGTGCCGACCGTCGATGAGCGCGGTGTCGACCTCCTCGGCATCCGCCCCGACCTCCCGGGCCACCGCCAGCAGCACCTGCTGCCCGCGCGCGTCCAGCTCCTCGACCCGGGCCAGCAGAGCCTCCACGAACGGCCACCCCAGCCCCTGGGCGAACGCCTCCTCGGCCGCCTCCGCAGCGGCGTAGGCGTGCTTGTGCTTCTCCAGCGGGAAGTGCCGCAGCTGCACGGGCAGCGCGTCGCCGTACCGGGCGCGCAGCGCCCGCACGTCGTCCAGCGCGGTGCGGCAGTCGGGGCACTGGAGGTCGCACCAGAACTCAAGGCGGGGGAGGGAACCATCGATCATTCCCCCAGTGTTCCACTAGTGGGTGCCCACTCCCGCAGGCGGTGCGCCGCCGGCGGACCGACCGGGGAGGCAGCGATGACCAGGACCACCGCGAGCGAGGGGGCACGGTCGTGCTGACCGCGGCGATCAGTTTCCTCCTCACGGCAGCCGGAGTGGCCGTGGCCGGCCTGCGCGCCCGGCGGCGGCGTTTCCGCTCGGCGACGCGCTGGTTCGCGGTGGCCCTGCTGCCCGCGGGGCTCTACCTGACCGGACTCTTCCCGCTGGCCGCCACGATCGGCCGGGAGTTCGCCGACTGGGCGGCGAAGCTGGTCTTCGACCCCCGGGTGTGGACGGGCATCGCGCTGCTCGGCGCCTCCGCCGTCCTGCTGGTCGCCACCCGCTGGGTGGGCCGCCGCGGCGCCGTGGAGGGTGCCGCCGAGCGTCCGGCGGCGGCCGGCCCGGCCCCCGAGCGGCCGGCGGTGGCCCCGCCGCCCAGGACGCCGGGGAAACCGGGGAAGCCGGCCGCGGGTAAGCGGGACGACGGCCTCGGCGACTTCGCCGACATCGAGGAGATCCTCCGCAAACGCGGTATCTGACCGCGGCCGCGCAGTCGGGGCCGGTGCGCGCCGAACCCCACCGCCGGAGCGCGGCCGGGCAGGGTTCGTCAGGCGGAGGCCACGGCCTCCGCCGACCGCTGCCGCGCGCGGTAGGCGGCGACGTGCAGCCGGTTGCCGCAGGTGCGGCTGTCGCAGTAGCGCCGCGAGCGGTTCCGGGAGAGGTCCACGAAGACCCGGGCGCAGTCCGGAGCCTCGCACCGGCGCAGCCGCTCCCGCTCGCCGGCCATCAGGATGAACGCCAGCGCCATGCCCAGCTCGGCCGCGAGGTGGTCCCCGAGCGCGGCGTGCGGGGCGAAGTAGTGGATGTGCCAGTCGTGGTGGTCGTGGTTGACCAGCCGGGGCGTCGTACCGGCTGCCGCGACGATCGCGTTGACCAGCTCGGCGGCCTCCGCGGTGGACTCCGTGGCGAACACCTCGCGCAGCCTGGTGCGCAGCTCGTGCACCCGCCGCAGGTCGTCCTCGGTCAGTGAGTCGATCTCGCTGATCTCCTGGCGGACCACGAAGGCGTCCAGCGCGGCGACGTCCGGCAGCCGCTCGTCGCCGCACACCTCGGGTGCGGTGTTGAGCAGGTCGACGAGGATGCTCAGCGCGCACTCGGTGTCATGGGTGATCAGCACGTTGGGGGCTCCTCGCGCAGGGGGACTCCGGTACCCCGCGTCCACGGTTACCCCAGACCATACCGGCCCTTGCGGCAGAAGGGCGGTGCGTTCTTTCGAAGCCCCGTACGGATCCCGCTGGAGTGTCCTGAAACGTCTGGAACGGGCGGGGGGGGGGGGGGGGGGGGGGGGGGCGGGGGGGGGGGGGGGCGGGGGGGGGCCGCCCGCCCCCGCGGGGGGGGGGCCCCCCCCCCCCCCGCCGGGGCGCCTGCGGTGCTGTGGCCCGCTCCGGTGCGAGCGGGCCATCCACCGGCCCCGAGACCGCGTCGTGCGCGGCTGAGTACGCTGCCGTGCCCCCGAGTAGGACGGCTGCGATGACGGCAGGAGGTTCGGCCCCGCCGACAGCGGGGCTGGACCGCCTCCGGCGGGTCAGCTTTCGGCGAGGATGTGGGACAGCTCCCGGTCGAGGTCGAAGTGACGGTGTTCGGTGCCGGGGGGCACGGCGGCGTCCGTCCGCTTGAGGAACGACTCAAGCGCCCGGGCCGGGGCCTCCAGCAGGGCTTCTCCTTCCGGAGAGCTCAGTGCGATGCAGACCACCCCTTGCCCGTGGCTGCGCGACGGCCACACCCGGACGTCTCCGGTACCGGTGGGTCGGTGCAGCCCCTCCGCGAGGAGATCTCGGGCGAACACCCACTCCACGGTCTCGTCGGCGCCCGTGTGGAACGTGGCGTGTACGGCGTAGGGGTCGGCGGTGTCGTAGCGAAGGCCCGCGGGGACGGGCAGTGAGGACTCGCTGGACACGATGAGGCGCAGGTGCAGCTCGCAGCTGACCGTGGTGTTCATAAGCGCCATGGCCTTTCGCTCAGTGTGCGCTCGGGGAATCGCACGTCGGCGAACGGACCATCCCACCCCCACGACCGATGTAAACCCCTCTGTCCCGATTCCGACGCGAGTCGTACCCCTTACGGCGCATTGCGGAATCGCCCCGGTGTACCCGGCCGGGGCATTACCGGCGGTTCTTCTCGGAGGGGTTTCCCGCGCGGCGTGCAGTCGGCCTGTCCGGGGGCCCCGGGCGGGGCCGGGAACAGGGGAGCGGGTGATGTGGTCATGTCCGACGAGTCGGCTGTGCGGTCGGGGGCCGGCGGCGGCCCGGTCCCGGGCCGGGCCCGTGCCCCGGCCGGGTGTACGGCGCCCGGAGCCCCGGGCCCGGGTCCGGCCCCGGGAGGGTGTTCGGAGCACCCTCCCGGATGCGGTAATGTTTTCCCTGCACCCGGGCGATTAGCTCAGCGGGAGAGCACTTCGTTCACACCGAAGGGGTCACTGGTTCGATCCCAGTATCGCCCACCGGAATGCATTGTGATATGTGAGGCCCAGCCGATTTTCGGCTGGGCCTCACATGTATTTCCGGATTCCCACCCGAAGCGCCGTCAGTAATGCGGCTGAGGGCCAGTCACCTTCCGTGCGGAGTACGAGTTCTGCGGATGAGCCGTCCGCACCCCCGCTGGAGCGAGTTGTACGACCGCCCCCGACCGGTGCTACAGTTCTTCTCGTTGCCCGGGCGATTAGCTCAGCGGGAGAGCACTTCGTTCACACCGAAGGGGTCACTGGTTCGATCCCAGTATCGCCCACCGGACAGCACGCAGGCCCTGACCAGGAAACCGGTCGGGGCCTGCGGCGCGTTCGGGGGGAACCGCCGCTACGCCGCCGCCTCGCAGCCGTGGTCGGGCTCCAGCCGGCGCCCGCAGCCGCACCGGGCCGGCCGCAGCGGCCAGGACAGGTCCACCCGCTCCTGGGCCCCCGAGCGGTCGAACCAGCTCTGCAGCCCCCGCGCCTGTGCCGCGTGCCACACCGCCTGCCGCAGGTGGAGCTCCGCCGCCGTCAGCCCGCCCAGGGCCGCCGGGTAGCGGGCGCCTATGCGCCGGGTCAGCGAGAGCGCGGCCGTCGCGTCCGCCGCGGCGTCGTGCGCCCCGGCCAGGTCGACCCCGTAGTGGGCGCACAGGTCGGTCAGCGTCCGGCGGCCCCTGCGGTAGCGGTCCACGTGCTTGTCCAGCACCCGCGGATCCAGCACCACCAGCGCGGCGCCGTCCAGGCCGCCGGTCAGCGTCAGCCCGTGGTGACGGCGCAACTCCCGGTCCAGCAGCGTCAGATCGTAGGGCGCGTTCATCACCACCACCGGGAGCCCGGCCCGCGCCTGGGCCGCCAGGGCGCGGGTCACCTCGGCCACCACCGCGCCGGCCGGCCGGCCGTGCACCCGGACCTGCTCGTCGGAGATGCCGTGCACCGCGCGGGCGCCGTCCGGGATCGGCACGCCCGGATCGGCGAGCCAGGTGGTGGTCCGCACCGGTGCGCCCGGGGCGAGTTGGACGACGAGCGCGGCCGAGACGATCCGATCGGTCTCGACGTCCACGCCGGTGGTCTCGGTGTCGAAGGAGGCGAGCGGGCCGGTGTACCAGTGCTGCTGCATGACTGCCCCTCAGGCGTGCGTTCCGCGCCGGGGTGATACCCGTTCCTGACGCCCCCTCAACCCGTTTGGCCCAGCTCGGACCGGGGATCCTGCCCACGGGCGTCCCGTCCGGTACCGGGCGGGCCCGGAGCCTGGGGAGGGCGCGGGCGATGGCACTGACACAGCCGCAGCCCGAGGAGGCGGCCGCCGTGCTGCGGGGCAACCTCGCGGTCACCGCGTGCATGGAGACGCTGCAGGTCGGCTACCTGCACGCGGTCGCCGCGGCGGCCGGCTGCTCGCTGTCCCAGCCGTTCCCGGACAACGGCATCGACTGGCAGGTCAGCCACGGCTCGCGGGCGCACGAGGTGGACGACGAGGTCACCATCAAGATCCAGCTGAAGGCCACCCAGCAGGTCGCCCCGGATCCGGCCGGGCCGTTCTTCAGCTTCACCCTGGACAACGACCACCTGCGCAAGCTCGCCCGCGCCAGGGTCGCCGTCCCGCGGATCCTGGTCGTGATGCTGCTGCCCCGGCGGGTCGACCACTGGTTGCGGGCCCGCCCGGACGCCCTGGAGCTGCGGCACTGCTGCTACTGGGTCAACCTGGCCGGCCACCCCGTCACCGGGCAGCGGCGCACCAACGTCCGGGTGCCCACCGACAAGGTCTTCGACGACCGCGCGCTCTGCGAGATCATGGCCCGGGTCGGCGCGGGCGCGCGCCCGTGACGGCCCGGCCCCGGCAGCGAGGAAGTGGACCAATGACACTGCCGCACGGACCGGAGGACCCGTGGGCCCTGCCCGACCCGGCCACCGTCGACCCCGCGGTGCTGACCACCCTGCTCGCCCGGCACGGCTGGGTCCGACGCGGCGGCCCCGCCGCCCGGTACGGGCGCTGGACCCCGCCGGACGGCGAACCCGGCACCAGCCTCCTCGTGCCCGCCGGGGACGGCTTCGACGACGCGGTCGACCTCCTCGCCGACGCCGTCACCGCCCTCTCCCGCTCCCGCACCCCCTCCGCCCGCCCGATCCTGCTCGCCCTCGCCGTCCCCGGGGACGAACTGCGCTGGCGCCGCGAGCTGCCCGGCCCCGCCGACGCCACCCCCTGGGACGACGCCGAGCGGCTCCAGCGGGCGGCCCGCGCGATGCTCGCCGCCGGGGCCAAGGCGGACCGCGCCACCGCCGCCTACTTCGGCGCCCGGCTGGACGGTCCCGCCGGGGAGTTCCTCGACCGCGTCCTGGTCATCGAGCAGGGGGCCGTCGAGCAGGGCGCCGCCCTGACCGCCTACACCCCGGCCCCGGAGGGGCGGGCCGTCGTCACCACCCTGGTGCGCGCCCTGGAGGCGCTGCGCGACGCCGTGGACTACCGCCGGGTCAGCGGCGGGCCCGAAGCCTTCGAGAACGCCGTCCGGTCCGGGGTCAGTCGCGAACTGGTCCGGTCCGTCGAGGACCTGGTGCGCGGCGCGACCGCCGCCCGGCTCACCGTCGCCTGGTCGCCGGCCGCCGGGACCCCGGGCGGCTTCGGCGACCGCCGGATCGACCTCGACTTCTCGCCCGGCGACCTGCCCGCCCTGGCCGAGGCCGCCGAGTTGCTGGAGCGGATCGAGCCCGCCGTCGACGTCACCGTGGTGGGTGTGGTCGTCCGCCTCAAGCGCGCCGACCCGGCCGGGCCCGGCGCGGTACGGCTGCGGGTGCTCGGCGGGGCCGACGTCCGCGAACTCAAGCTCCGCCTCCCCGACCCCGACTACCGGCTCGCCGCCGAGGCCCACCTGTCCGGCGTCCCGGTCAGGGTCTCCGGCCGGCTGGAGCGCCGCGACGGCTTCCGGCGGCTGACCCGGCCGCGCGGCCTCGAGCTGTGCGGCTGGGACCAGGGCGACCGCGAGCAACTGCTGAAGGGGCTGGAGGACGGCGGGGACAGGTCCTGAGTGCACGGTGCGGGTGGCGCTCTCGGTACCATCGTCACGCGCAGCGCAGTGTTGCGCCCTCTGAATCCAGCACGTCAGGAGAGACCGGTGACGGACGTCCGGGTAATCATCAGCCGCGAACCCGATCGGGAAGAGCGCGTGGTGACCACGGGCACTACGGCCGCCGAGCTCTTCGCCGACGACCGCTCGATCATCGCCGCCCGCGTCGGCGGCCAGCTCAAGGACCTCTCCTACGTCGTCCAGGACGGCGAGGAGGTCGAGCCGGTCGCGATCGGCAGCAAGGACGGCCTCGACATCCTGCGCCACTCCACCGCGCACGTCATGGCCCAGGCCGTGCAGCAGCTCTACCCGGAGGCCAAGCTCGGCATCGGCCCGCCGGTCAAGGACGGCTTCTACTACGACTTCGACGTCGAGAAGCCGTTCCACCCCGATGACCTCAAGGCCATCGAGAAGAAGATGCAGGAGATCATCAAGCGCGGGCAGAAGTTCTCCCGCCGCGTGGTCACCGACGAGTCCGCCCGCGAGGAACTGGCCGCCGAGCCGTACAAGCTCGAGCTGATCGGCCTCAAGGGCTCCGCCGCCACCGCCGGCGAGGGTGCCGACGTCGAGGTCGGTGCCGGTGAACTCACCATCTACGACAACCTGGACGCCAAGACCGGCGAGCAGTGCTGGGGCGACCTCTGCCGCGGCCCGCACCTGCCCAGCACCCGGCACATCCCGGCGTTCAAGCTGATGCGCAACGCCGCCGCGTACTGGCGCGGCAGCGAGAAGAACCCGATGCTCCAGCGGATCTACGGCACCGCCTGGCCGACCAAGGACGAGCTGAAGGCCCACCTCGACTTCCTCGCCGAGGCCGAGAAGCGCGACCACCGCAAGCTCGGCAGCGAGCTCGACCTCTTCTCCATCCCCGAGGAGATCGGCTCCGGCCTCGCCGTCTTCCACCCCAAGGGCGGCATCATCCGCCGCGCCATGGAGGACTACTCGCGCCGCCGGCACGAGGAGGAGGGCTACGAGTTCGTCTACACCCCGCACGCCACCAAGGGGAAGCTCTTCGAGAAGAGCGGCCACCTGGACTGGTACGCGGACGGCATGTACCCGCCCATGCAGCTCGACGAGGGCGTGGACTACTACCTCAAGCCGATGAACTGCCCGATGCACAACCTGATCTTCGACGCGCGCGGCCGCTCGTACCGTGAACTGCCGCTGCGCCTCTTCGAGTTCGGGACGGTGTACCGGTACGAGAAGTCCGGCGTGGTGCACGGCCTGACCCGGGCCCGCGGCTTCACCCAGGACGACGCCCACATCTACTGCACCCGCGAGCAGATGGCGGAGGAGCTCGACTCCACCCTGACCTTCGTGCTCAACCTGCTCCGCGACTACGGCCTGACCGACTTCTACCTGGAGCTGTCGACCAAGGACCCGGAGAAGTTCGTCGGGACGGACGAGGCCTGGGAGGAGGCCACCGCCGTCCTCGCCAGCGTGGCCGAGAAGCAGGGCCTGCCGCTGGTGCCGGACCCGGGCGGCGCGGCCTTCTACGGCCCGAAGATCTCGGTGCAGGCCAAGGACGCCATCGGCCGCACCTGGCAGATGTCGACCATCCAGCTCGACTTCAACCTGCCCGAGCGCTTCGACCTGGAGTACACCGCGGCGGACGGCTCCCGCCAGCGGCCGGTCATGATCCACCGCGCGCTGTTCGGCTCGATCGAGCGCTTCTTCGCGGTGCTGCTGGAGCACTACGCGGGCGCCATGCCGCCGTGGCTCGCCCCCGTCACCGTGACCGGCATCCCGATCACTGACGAGCACGTGCCGTACCTGCTGGAGGTGGCGGCGGAGCTCAGGAAGCACGGGATCCGCGTCGAGGTGGACACCTCGGACGACCGGATGCAGAAGAAGATCCGCAACGCCCAGAAGAGCAAGGTCCCGTACATGCTCATCGCGGGCAACGACGACGTCGAGGCGGGTGCCGTCTCCTTCCGCTACCGCAACGGCGAGCAGAAGAACGGCGTGCCGGTCGCGGACGCCGTCCAGGAGATCGTGGACGCGGTGAAGAACCGGATCCAGGTCTGACGCCGTCGTCGGACGGTCGTGCGCGGGGCGGGCTCTCAACGAGTCCGCCCCGCGCTGCTTCGCAACCACGGCCGGGCGAATATGCTGATCAGCATGACGACTGAGCCGGAACTGCAGCGGGGCGTCGGTGAGCCGGACGGCTTCCGCCGCCTGTGGACGCCCCATCGGATGGCGTACATCCAGGGTGAGAACAAGCCCACCGGTCCGGCTCCGGACGACGGTTGCCCGTTCTGCTCGATCCCCGCGCTGAGCGACGAGGACGGGCTGGTCATCGCCCGGGGGAGCGCCGTGTTCGCGGTGCTGAACCTCTACCCGTACAACGGCGGGCACCTGATGGTGGTCCCCTACCGGCACGTGGCCGACTACACCGACCTGGACGAGGCGGAGACGGCCGAGCTGGCCGACTTCACCAAGAAGGCGATGACCGCACTGCGGGCGGCCTCCGGGGCGCACGGGTTCAACATCGGGATGAACCAGGGCGCGGCCGCCGGTGCCGGGATCGCGGCGCACCTGCACCAGCACGTGGTGCCGCGCTGGGGCGGGGACACCAACTTCATGCCGGTGGTCGGCCACACCAAGGTGCTGCCGCAGCTGCTGGCGGACACCCGGAAGATGCTGGCCGAGGTCTGGCCGCAGGGCTGAGCCGGACACGCGCACGAAGACGGGCCTGCCACCGAGGAGTTCGGTGGCAGGCCCGCGGTGTCGCTCGGATCAGCCGGCGTCGAACCGGTCGACCTGGTACGGGCGGCTGCCCTGCGCCTCGGACTTGATGATCGAGGTGCGGTTCTTGAAGAAGCGGTCCGCGTCCAGGTCGTGCTCCCGGAGGAACTCCAGCGTGGCGCTGTGCACCGCGTTGAGCACCGGGACGGACGCGTTGAGCGCGTTGTCGACCATGGAGCGGTTGTTCCACGCGGTGGCGACCCAGGCGTGCCGCAGGCCGAACGGCTCGGGCAGGCCGAGGCCGCCGCCCAGCCAGCCGAGCAGCCCGGGCATCCGGTGGAACGGGGCGCGGACGGCCTGGCGGACCACCTCGTCGTTGTCGATCAGCGGCAGCTTGACGGTGCGCTCCTCCCAGAACCTCACCGTCTTCGCGACCGACTTCTCCTTGTCCTTGGGCTTGTCGAAGAAGACGCCCTTGACCGGCCCGAGCGCGTAGCCGGCCACCGAGATGCTCAGGACGTCGGCCAGCAGGGTCACCGTCACGGTGAAGGTGATGACCAGCTTGCCGTCGTGGGTGATGAACTGGGTGGCCAGGTAGTGCCGGGGGCCGCCGGGAAAGGTCTGCCGGTCGGCGATGCTCTGCACGGCGAAGTCGCGCATCCGGTCGCCGTCCATGTCGGCGCCGCCCGGGCGGCTGATCTCGTCGGCGCCCTCGCTGATGTCGAAGACCACCCACTGCTTCACGGCGACGTCCGGAATGCCGCTGTTGGCGACGTGGCTGACGCCGAGGCCCTTGAGGTGGGCGGAGATCCGGCGGACCAGGTCCCAGGGGTGGAAGGCGCGGAAGTCGACGTGGCCCTCGGCGGGGTGCAGGGTGTCGGCCAGGCGCCACTCGCCCCAGCGGCGGCCGGCGCCGAGGATGCCCTTCGGCCCGGCGTAGTGGTGGACGTTGGTCTCCTGCTCCGCGTCCAGGCGGCCGAGCTTGTCGCGCAGCTCGTTGGCCTTCTTGTCCAGGTCGTCGCGCGGGACGGCCTTGGCCACGGTGGCGGCGACGGCGTTGCCCTCGACCAGGTCCTGCCAGCGGGTGCGCAGGTCCCTGGCGGAGCGTTCGACGATCCGGCGGGCCAGGTACCAGCCGATCACCGGGGCGAGCACGGTGATCCGCAGGTAGACGCCGAGGACGCCGGCCGCCGGCGGGCGCACGGCGAGCAGGACGGCGAGGGCGCCGACCGCGACGAGTGCGAGGCCGCCGAAGACGTCGGCGCCGCGGCTCCTGTCCCGCTTGAGCCAGGCGCGCAGTTGGAAGGCACCGAGCCAGAGCAGGGTGCCGGGGAGGAAGAGCAGGCCGGTGACGACCGTGACGGTGCTGAGCTGCCGGTCGCGGGCGTTGCGCAGTTCCTCGGCGGCCAGGCAGTGCTCGACGACCTGGCGGGTGTTGACGCCGAAGGAGGGGACGAGGGGCTTGCGGTCGCCGCCGAGGGCGCGGGAGATCAGCGCCTTGCTGAAGGCCTCGCCGATGTTGGGGCGGAAGAGGGCGAAGCGGCCCTTCTTCACCGTGGCGTCGGTGACGTCCTGGACGAACGTGCCGATCTCGCCGTCCCGGTACGCGGCCGAGGAGAGCGCCTGGGTGACGGCGGTCTGCGGGCCGGCGTCGGTCCGGGGTATCTGCGCTCCCGGAGTCATGTCGAGCGTGGTCACGGTGGCGTCCCCTCCTCCCCTTGTCAGCGGCAGGTTACCGTGCCGTGGCACCCCCGCGCGGATGATCGTCTGAAGTGCCGTCACGAACCGTCACGATCGGGCCACACCCGGCCTGAGGGGCATGATGCCCAGCTTCCGGCAGGTCGATACCCGCCCGGACCGGCCGGGCGGGGGCGGAGGAGGATGGACGGTGACGGAATGGCGAAGGGGGCTGTGATGAAGGATCCGGTGCTGGTCTTCGACGGGGACTGCGCGTTCTGCTCGTCCTGCGCGCGGTGGGCGGAGCGGTACCTGCGGCAGACGCTGGCCTCGGGGGGCTGGGAGGCGGTGCCGTTCCAGTTCGCCGGGCTGGCGGAGCTGGACGCGCTCGCGGGCGGCCGGGGCGAGGTGTCGGCCGAGCGGGCCGAGCGCGAGGTGCTGTGGGTGACGCCGGCGGGCCGGGTGTACGGGGGCGCGCAGGCGGTGGCGCGGCTGCTGATGCGCTCCGGGGGCGCATGGGCGTACCTCGGGGCGGTGCTGACCCTGGCGCCGGTGCGGCCGGTGGCGGCGCTGGTGTACCGGTGGGTGGCGCGCAACCGGCACCGGATGCCGGGGGGCACGGCGGCGTGCGCGCTGCCCCGGCGTGCCGGGGCCACTCAGTCGGTGTAGCGCCCGGCCAGCGCGGTGGGCATGGGCTCGTGGCGCAGGTAGGCCCGGGAGAACTCGGCCGTGCCGTGGGTGAGCGAGCGCAGGTCCAGCGGGTACCGGACGAGTTCGAGTTCGGGGACCTCGGCACGCAGCAGGGTGAGGCCCGTCCCGCCCGTCTCGGTGCCGAGGACCCTGCCCCGGCGGGCGGAGAGGTCGCCGAGCACGGCGCCGAGGTACTCGTCCGGCAGCAGGACGCTGACGGCCGCGACGGGTTCGAGCAGCCGGATGACGGCGTGCTCGGCGGCGTCGCGCAGGGCGAGCGCGGCGGCGTTCTGGAAGGCGGCGTCGGAGGAGTCGACGGAGTGCGCCTTGCCGTCGGTGAGGGTGACCCGGACGTCGACCAGCGGGTGGCCGGTGGCGACGCCCTTGGCGAGCTGGGCGCGGACGCCCTTCTCGACGGACGGGATGAAGTGCTTGGGGACGGCGCCGCCGACGACGTGTTCCTGGAACTCGAAGCCGGAGCCGGCGGGCAGGGGTTCGACCTCGAGGTCGCAGATGGCGTACTGGCCGTGGCCGCCGGACTGCTTGACCAGGCGGCCGTGGCCGGCGGCGGCGGTGCCGAAGGTCTCGCGCAGGGCGACCTTGGGCTCGACGGTGTCGACGTGGACGCCGTGGCGGGTGCGCAGCCGGTCGAGGACGACGTCGGCGTGGGCCTCGCCGGTGCACCAGAGGACGAGCTGGTGGGTGTCGGGGTTCTGTTCCAGGCGCAGGGCCGGGTCCTCGGCGGTGAGCCGGGTGAGGGCCTGGGAGAGCTTGTCGTCGTCGGCCTTGCTGTGGGCTTCGACGGCGATCGGCAGCAGGGACTCGGGGAGGGTCCAGCCGTCGAGTTCGACGGGGTGGCCGGGCTCGTGGACGGTGTCGCCGGCCCGGGCGCTGGTGAGTTTGGCGGCGCAGACGAGGTCGCCGGCGACGGCGTGCGGGACGGGGCGCTGGAGCTTGCCGAAGGGGCTGCTGAGTGCGGTGACGCGTTCGTCGCCGTTCTGGTCCGCGGCGTGGGCGGGGCCGACCAGGTGGATCTTGGTGTCGGGGCGCAGGGTGCCGGCGTACACGCGCAGCAGGCTGATCCGGCCCACGTAGGCGTCGCCGGTGACGCGGACGACCTGGGCGGCGAGCGGGGCGTCGGGGTCGCAGGCGGGGGCGGGGCGGGTGCGTTCGGTGGGGTCGGGGAAGGTGTGGGCGACGAGGTCGAGGAGTTCGGCGGCGCCGAGGCCGTTCTCGCTGGTGGGGACGGCCGGGTGGAGGGCGCAGGCGAGGACCTCGCGGCGCATGCCCGCTTCCAGGGAGTCGGTGTCGAGGGGCTCGCCGGCGAGGTAGCGCTCCATGAGGGCGTCGTCCTGGCCGGAGATGGCCTCGACGAGGCTGTCGTGGGCCGGGCCGGTGTCGGGGAGCGGGGTGGCGTGGCCGTAGGTGTCGCCGGTGAGCAGGTCGACGCTGCCGTCGGGGTGTCCGTCGTGGAGGACGGGCAGGAACAGCGGGCGGAGGGTGTCCGGGCCGAGCTCGAAGGCGTCGTGGCAGGCGGTGAGGATGTCGGCGAAGCTGCTGCGGGCAAGGTCGAGTTTGGCGACGGCGATGGCGCGCGGGATGCCCTCGGCGGCGCACTCGCGCCAGAGGGCGCGGGTGGGGGCGGTGACCGGGTCGGTGGCGGAGACGACGAAGACGGCCGCGTCGGCGGCGTGCAGGGCGGCCCGCAGGTCGGCGGTGAAGTCGGGGTGGCCGGGCGGGTCGAGCAGGTTGATCTTGACGCCCTTCCACTCGAGCGGGAGCAGCGAGAGCTGGACGGAGCGCTGCTGCTGGTGCTCGATCTCCTCGTGGTCGGAGACGGTGGTGCCGTCGGCGACCCGGCCGGCGCGGCCGACGGCGCCGGCGGCGAGGGCGAGGGATTCGGCGAGGGTGGTCTTGCCCACACCGCTGGAGCCGATCAGGACGACGTTGCGCAGGTCCCGGGGGCCGTTGACGGCGGGTGCCTGGCCGGCTCGTACCGTGCTGCGGTCGGGCATCGGGGTCTCCTCCCGTGGCGCCGAGGCTTGTCCATCGCAGTCTAGGGTCGGGTGTCGTTCCCCGCGCGTGTTCTGCGGCGCCATGGTGACCGCCCGTGTGCGGGCGGTGGCCCAGGTCCCGTACGGCGGTGCGTGCGACGGAGGGTGTCCCCGGCGTGGCTACGATGGGTGCGCCGGACGGGCTCATCCGTCCGGCCGTCTGCAGCGCGTGTTGCGCCAGGCGGGTACCGGGCAGATCGGAGCGGCTGGGAAGGCCATGCTCAACAAATACGCGCGTGCCTTCTTCACACGTGTCCTCACCCCGTTCGCCGCGTTCCTGATCCGCCTGGGCGTGAGCCCGGACGCCGTGACGCTGGTCGGCACCGCCGGTTCGGTGGCCGGTGCGCTGGTGTTCTTCCCGCGCGGCGAGTTCTTCTGGGGCACCATCACGATCACGCTCTTCATCTTCTCGGACCTGGTGGACGGCAACATGGCCCGCCAGCTGGGCCGGAGCACCCGGTGGGGGGCCTTCCTGGACTCCACGCTGGACCGGGTCGCGGACGCGGCGATCTTCGGCGGCCTGGCGATGTGGTACGCGGGCAAGGGCGACGACAACCTGCTGTGCGCGGTGGCGATCTTCTGCCTGGCGAGCGGCCTGGTGGTGTCGTACACCAAGGCGCGGGCGGAGAGCCAGGGCCTGCCGTGCGACGTGTCGGGACTGGTGGAGCGGGCCGAGCGGCTGGTGGCCAGCCTGGTGGCGGCCGGGGTCGCGGGTCTGCACGAGTTCGGGGTGCCGTACGTGGAGTGGCTGCTGCCGGTGGCGCTGTGGCTGGTGGCGGCGGGCAGCCTGGTGACGGTGTTCCAGCGGATGCTGACGGTGCGCCGGGAGGCGTTCGAGGCCGACCGAGCGGCGGCCGGGAGCTGATGGGGGGCGTCCTGCGGTGACGGACCGACTGGTGTACTGGGCGTACGCGCTGGGGTGGGCGGTGCTGAAGCACCTGCCGGAGCCGGTGGCGCGGGGGCTGTTCGACCGGCTGGCGGACTACGCGTGGCGCCGGCGCGGCAAGCGGGTGCTCCAGCTGGAGGCGAATCTGCGCCGGGTCCGTCCGGAGCTGGACGAGGCCGCGCTGCGCTCCCTGTCGCGCGCCGGGATGCGCTCGTACCTGCGGTACTGGATGGAGTCCTTCCGGCTGCCGGTGTGGAGCCGGGCGAGGGTGGCCCGGGACGTCCGGGTGGAGGGCTTCGAGAACCTGCGGGAGCCGATGGAGGCCGGGCGGGGCGCGGTGATAGCGCTGCCGCACATGGGCAACTGGGACCTGGCGGGCACCTGGGTCGCGCAGCAGGGCTACCCGTTCACCACGGTCGCGGAGCGGCTGAAGCCGGAGCGGCTGTTCGACCGCTTCGTGGCGTTCCGGGAGGGCCAGGGCATGGAGGTCCTGGCGCTGACCGGGGGTTCGGTGAACGTGATCGGCACGCTGGCGCGGCGGCTGCGGGAGGGCCGGCTGGTCTGCCTGGTGGGGGACCGGGACCTGTCGGAGGCGGGGCTGGAGGTGTCCTTCTTCGGTGAGGCGACCCGGATGCCGGCCGGGCCGGCCGCGCTGTGCCAGCGGACCGGGGCGGCGCTGCTGCCGGTGACGCTCTGGTACGACGGCCCGGTGATGCGGGCGCGGATCCACCCCGAGGTGGTGGCGCCCGAGGAGGGCGGCCGCAAGGAGCGGACCCAGGCGATGACCCAGGCGATGGCGCGGGTGTGGGAGCGGGGCATCCGCGAGCACCCCCAGGACTGGCACATGCTGCAGCGGTTCTGGCTGGCCGACCTGCCGGTCCGTGAGGCCGTGGGCGCCGCGCCCGCGGTGCGCGCGCAGTCGGCGGCCGAGCCGGCCGTGGAGTCCGCGGCCGAGGCCTCCGGGTCCTGAGCCCGCCCGTACGACCCGTCCGAAGGAGCTTGAGGAACCCGTGAAGATCGGCATCGTCTGCCCGTACGACTGGGACGTCCCCGGCGGGGTGCAGTTCCACATCCGGGACCTGGCCGAGCACCTGATCGCCCTGGGGCACCAGGTGTCGGTGCTGGCGCCGGCCGAGGACGACGAGGCGCTGCCGCCGTACGTGGTCTCGGCCGGGCGGGCGGTGGCGGTGCCGTACAACGGGTCGGTGGCGCGGCTGAGCTTCGGCATCCTGTCGGCGGCGCGGGTGCGGCGGTGGCTGCGCGAGGGGCGCTTCGACATCCTGCACGTGCACGAGCCGGCCTCGCCGAGCCTGTCGATGCTGGCCGCCTGGTCGGCGACCGGGCCGATGGTGGGCACCTTCCACACCTCGAACCCGCGCTCGCGGGCGATGATCGCGGCCTCGCCGATCCTCCAGCCGGGGCTGGAGAAGATGCGGGCCCGGATCGCGGTGTCGGAGTACGCCCGGCGCACCCTGGTGGAGCACCTGGGCGGGGACGCGGTGGTGATCCCGAACGGCGTGGACGTCGGCTTCTTCGCGGACGCCGAGCCGGACCCCCGGTGGACCGGCAACGCGGCCGGGGGCGAGCCCGGCACGATCGGCTTCATCGGCCGCATCAACGAACCGCGCAAGGGACTGCCGACGCTGCTGGCCGCGCTGCCGGCGATCCTGGCCGAGCGGCCGGGCGTGCGGCTGCTGGTGGCCGGCAAGGGCGACGAGGAGGAGGCCGTCGCCGGTCTGGCGCCCGAGGTCCGCGCGCAGGTGGAGTTCCTCGGGATGGTGTCCGACCGGGAGAAGGCCCGGCTGCTGCGCAGCGTGGACCTCTACGTGGCGCCGAACACCGGTGGCGAGAGCTTCGGGATCATCCTGGTCGAGGCGATGTCGGCGGGTGCGCCGGTGCTGGCGAGCGACCTGGACGCGTTCAAGCAGGTGCTGGACGGCGGGGACGCCGGGGAGCTGTTCCCGGTGGAGGACGCGGACGCGCTGGCCCGTACGGCGCTGCGGCTGCTGGGCGACCCGCGGCGGCTGGAGCAGCTGCGCGAGGCGGCCTCGCGGCACGTGCGGAGGTTCGACTGGTCGACGGTGGGCGCGGACATCCTGGCGGTGTACGAGACGGTGACGGCCGGGGAGGCGGCGGTGGTCGAGGAGGACGTCCGCAGCGGGCGGCGCGGCCGGTTCGGGCTGGCCCGGGACTGACCCGGGGCCGGTCCGGGACTGAGCCGGGGGCCGGTCCGGGACTGAGCCGAGGGCCGGTCCGGGACTGAGCCGAGGGCCGGTCGGCTACGGGTCGCGCCCCGGGAGCCGCGGACGGAGGGCCCGTGGGCCGGCCGGGTGTCCGCGGCGTTAGGGTCGGTCCACCGCACCACCGCGACCCATGGGGGCAACGATGCCGCAGATCTCCGTCGACTACTCGTCCAGCCTGGCCGGCACCTTCGACCCGGCGGCGCTCGGCCGGGCGATCAACCGGCTCGCGGAGGAGACCATCGACGCGAAGCCGGAGTCGTGCAAGACGGTGTTCCGGCAGGGCGAGCTGCTCGTCGTGGGGACGACCGGCACCGCGGCGGACGCGCAGGTCCTCGTCGAGTTCCGGATCTTCCCCGGTCGCACGCCGGAGGCGAAGGCGGCGCTCAGCGAGGGCGTCCTGGCGCTGCTGGCCGAGCACGTGAAGCCGGGGCCCGGGGTGCGGCTGTTCACCGCCGTGGACGTCGCGGACATCGACCGGGAGAGCTACCGCAGCGCGACCGCCCAGGGGTGACCCGTGACACCCGGTAACGTAGCGGCCCGTGACTACCTGGATCTGGGCCGGCGTGGCCGTGGTGCTGTTCGGCATGTACCTGAGTTGGACGGCCGGGCGCCTGGACCGGCTGCACGCCAGGATCGACGCGGCGCGGGCGGCGCTGGACGCGCAGCTGGTGCGGCGCGCCTCGGTGGCGATGGAGCTGGCGACGTCCTCCTTGCTGGACCCGGCGGCCTCGCTGCTGCTGCTGGACGCGGCGCACGCGGCCCGGCAGGCCGAGGACGAGCACCGCGAGGTGGCGGAGAGCCAGCTGAGCCTGGCACTGCGGGCGGTGTTCGAGGAGCCGGAGCAGGTGGCGGCGCTGGTGGCCGAGCCGGGGGGCGAGGAGGCCGTCCGTGATCTGACGGCCGCGGTGCGGCGGGTGCCGATGGCCCGGCGCTTCCACAACGACGCGGTCCGGGCGGCGCGGGCGGTGCGGGAGCACCGGCTGGTCCGCTACTTCCGGCTGGCGGGGAAGGCGCCGTTCCCCCTGGCCTTCGAGATGGACGACGCCCCGCCGCCCGCCCTCACCCCCGAGGGAGCGCCTGCTTAGGCTGGTCCCCGGATACGGCCCGTTTGTCGCATCCCGTCGTCCTGGCTGGACTTGGTGGCACATGGAGGGGTCACTCGGTCCGCCTACCATAGGGCGATAGCACTGGTTCATTCTCGAGTGAGGTCTCACGTGTCCACCACCCCCACCACCGCAGACCAGCCGCAGATCGGTACCGCCCGGGTCAAGCGCGGTATGGCCGAGCAGCTCAAGGGCGGTGTGATCATGGACGTGGTCAACGCCGAGCAGGCGAAGATCGCCGAGGACGCCGGCGCGGTGGCCGTCATGGCCCTGGAGCGGGTTCCGGCCGACATCCGCAAGGACGGCGGCGTGGCCCGCATGTCGGACCCGAACATGATCGAGGAGATCATCGGCGCCGTCTCCATCCCGGTGATGGCCAAGTCCCGCATCGGCCACTTCGTCGAGGCCCAGGTCCTGCAGTCGCTCGGTGTCGACTACATCGACGAGTCCGAGGTGCTGACCCCGGCCGACGAGGTCAACCACTCCGACAAGTGGGCCTTCACCACCCCCTTCGTCTGCGGTGCCACCAACCTGGGCGAGGCCCTGCGCCGCATCGCCGAGGGCGCCGCCATGATCCGCTCGAAGGGTGAGGCCGGCACCGGCAACGTCGTCGAGGCCGTCCGCCACCTGCGCCAGATCAAGAACGAGATCGGCCACCTGCGCGCCCTCGACCACAATGAGCTGTACGCCGCCGCCAAGGAGCTGCGCGCCCCGTACGAGCTGGTCAAGGAGGTCGCCGAGCTGGGCAAGCTGCCGGTCGTGCTGTTCTCCGCCGGTGGCGTGGCCACCCCGGCCGACGCCGCGCTGATGCGCCAGCTCGGCGCCGAGGGCGTCTTCGTCGGCTCCGGCATCTTCAAGTCGGGCGACCCGGCCAAGCGCGCCGCCGCCATCGTGAAGGCCACCACCTTCTACGACGACCCGAAGATCATCGCGGACGCCTCCCGCAACCTCGGCGAGGCCATGGTCGGCATCAACTGCGACACCCTGCCGGAGACCGAGCGCTACGCCAACCGCGGCTGGTAGTCGCCCGCCGCCCGTAGACCGGCACCCCGGCACACCTGGCCCGCCGTCGCGCCCGAGCGCGCGGCGGGCCGTGCCGCGCATTCCCGTAGCAACGATCGATAGAGGTTGAAGACCGTGAGCACTCCAGTCATCGGCGTCCTCGCCCTCCAGGGCGACGTCCGCGAGCACCTGGTGGCGCTGGCCGAGGCCGACGCGCTCGCCCGTCCGGTGCGCCGTGCCGAGGAGCTGGCCGAGGTCGACGCGCTGGTGATCCCCGGCGGGGAGTCCACCACCATGTCCAAGCTGGCGCTGCTGTTCGGCGTGATGGACCCGGTGCGCGAGCGGGTCGCCGCCGGGATGCCGGTGTACGGCACCTGCGCGGGCATGATCATGCTGGCCGACAAGATCCTCGACGGCCGGGAGGACCAGGAGAGCGTCGGCGGCATCGACATGACGGTGCGCCGCAACGCCTTCGGGCGCCAGAACGAGTCCTTCGAGTCCGGGATCGCCTTCAAGGGCCTGGACGACGCGCCGGTGCACGGCGTCTTCATCCGCGCCCCCTGGGTCGAGGCGGTCGGCGCGGGCGTCGAGGTGCTGGCCGAGCTGCCCGCGGCGGACGGCCCGGAGAGCCGGATCGTGGCCGTGCGTCAGGGCAACCTGCTGGCCACCTCGTTCCACCCGGAGCTCACCGGCGACCACCGCGTGCACGCCTACTTCGTGCGGATGGTCGAGGAGCACCTGGCCGCCCGGTAGGGAGTCGGTGGCCGTGTGCGTCTTACCGGTGACGACACCGGTAAGATCTCATCTGTTTCATTTCCCTTTGGCGACGTAAAGGAGCTGGCGATGTCCGGCCACTCTAAGTGGGCTACCACCAAGCACAAGAAGGCCGTGATCGACGCCAAGCGCGGCAAGCTCTTCGCCAAGATGATCAAGAACATCGAGGTGGCGGCGCGCACCGGCGGTCCCGACCCGGCGGGCAACCCGACCCTCTACGACGCCATCCAGAAGGCGAAGAAGAGCTCCGTCCCGATCGACAACATCAACCGCGCCGTCAAGCGCGGTGGCGGTCTCGAGGCCGGCGGCGCCGACTACCAGACCATCATGTACGAGGGCTACGGCCCGAACGGCGTCGCCGTCCTGATCGAGTGCCTCACGGACAACCGCAACCGCGCCGCCTCCGACGTGCGCGTCGCGATGACCCGCAACGGCGGCTCGATGGCCGACCCGGGCTCGGTGTCGTACCTCTTCACCCGCAAGGGCGTCGTGATCGTGCCCAAGGCCGACGGCGTGGACGAGGACAAGCTGTTCGAGATCGTCCTCGACCAGGACCCGGAGGAGATCAACGACCTCGGCGACTCGTTCGAGATCATCTCCGAGGCCTCCAAGATGGTCGACGTGCGCAGCGCGCTGGTCGACGCCGGCATCGACTACGACTCGGCGGAGGCCAACTTCCTCCCCAGCATGCAGGTCGAGCTGGACGTGGACGGTGCCCGCAAGATCCTCAAGCTGATCGACGCGCTCGAGGACAGCGACGACGTGCAGAACGTCTTCGCCAACTTCGACATCCCCGACGAGGTCGGTGCGCAGCTCGACGCCGAGTGACGGCGCCGATCGACCGTTCTCACAGCCCGGCCCGGTGGTCCCAGGACCGCCGGGCCGGTGTCGTCGGCGGCGTCGCCGGACCCGGATGTCGGACCCGGGCGGTAGCCTGCGGAGGTCCTTCGCCGCGCACCGGATTTGGAGCGCCGGAGGCCGACGGCGGGTGAGCGGAGAGGCGGGGCGCGACGTGCGGGTGCTGGGTGTGGACCCGGGGCTGACCAGGTGCGGGGTCGGCGTGGTCGAGGGGGCGCCGGGCCGGCCGCTGCGGATGGCCGGGGTGGGCGTGGTGCGCACGCCCGCCGAGGCCGAGATCGGAGAGCGGCTGCTGCTGGTCGAGCAGGGGATCGAGGGCTGGCTGGACGAGCACCGGCCGGACCTCGTCGCGGTCGAGCGGGTCTTCGCCCAGCACAACGTGCGGACGGTGATGGGCACCGCCCAGGCCAGCGCGGTCGCGATGCTCTGCGCCACCCGGCGCGGCATCCCCGTCACCCTGCACACCCCGAGCGAGGTCAAGGCCGCCGTCACCGGCTCCGGCCGGGCGGACAAGGCGCAGGTCACGGCCATGGTCCAGCGGCTGCTGCGGCTGGACGCCCCGCCCAAGCCCGCCGACGCCGCCGACGCGCTGGCCCTGGCCATCTGCCACATCTGGCGCGGCGGGGCGACCAACCGCCTGGAGGCCGCCGTCCGGGCCGCCCGCTCGACCTCCCGCTCCACGCCCCTGAAAGGAACCTTCCGGTGATCGCCTTCGTGCAAGGCCCTGTGGCGGCCATCTCCTCCGGTGTCGCGGTGGTCGAGGTCGGCGGGGTCGGCATGGCCGTGCAGTGCACCCCGAACACCCTGGCCGGACTGCGGCTGGGCGAGCCGGCCCGGCTGGCCACCTCGCTCGTGGTCCGGGAGGACTCGCTGACCCTGTTCGGCTTCGCCGACGACGACGAGCGCGCGGTGTTCGAGATCCTCCAGGCCGCGCCGGGCGTCGGCCCCAAGCTGGCGCAGGCGATCCTCGGGGTGCACAGCCCCGACGCGCTGCGCGCCGCGGTCGCGGGCGGGGACGAGAAGGCGCTGGTCGCCGTGCCGGGCATCGGCAAGGCGAAGGCGGCCAAGCTGCTGCTGGAGTACAAGGACAAGCTGGGCGCCCCGCACGGCGCGGTGCCCGCGCAGAAGCCGGTCGCCGTCGGCCCGGCGCCGTGGAGCGAGCAGCTGCACTCCGCGCTGACCGGCCTCGGCTACGCCCCCCGCGAGGCGGACGAGGCGGTCGCGGCGGTCACCCCGGAGGCCGAGGCCCAGCAGACGCCGGACGTCGGGGCCCTGCTCCGGCTGGCGCTGCGCGGCCTCAACCGCGCCCGCTGAGCCACCGCCGATCCCCGACGCCCCCTGACGATCTGTCTGTTTGTCGACACCGCACACTTTGGAGCCCCCGAGGATGTACGACCCGGAACCTGCGGACCGGCTGGTGACGGCGGCCGCCGACGGCGAGGACCAGGCGGTGGAGGCGGCGCTGCGCCCCAAGCTGCTGGAGGAGTTCATCGGCCAGGAGCGGGTGCGCGAGCAGCTGTCCCTGGTGCTCCAGGCCGCCCGCAAGCGCGGCAGCGCACCCGACCACGTGCTGCTGAGCGGGCCGCCCGGACTCGGCAAGACCACCCTGTCCATGATCATCGCCGCTGAGCTGGGCGCCCCGATCCGGATCACCTCCGGCCCGGCGATCCAGCACGCGGGAGACCTCGCGGCGATCCTCTCCTCGCTCACCGAGGGCGAGGTGCTCTTCCTCGACGAGATCCACCGGATGTCCCGGCCGGCCGAGGAGATGCTCTACATGGCGATGGAGGACTTCCGGGTCGACGTGATCGTCGGCAAGGGGCCGGGCGCCACCGCCATCCCCCTGGAGCTGCCGCCCTTCACCCTGGTCGGCGCCACCACCCGGGCGGGGCTGCTGCCCCCGCCGCTGCGGGACCGCTTCGGCTTCACCGGGCACATGGAGTTCTACGCCCCGCACGAGCTGGAGCGGGTGGTGCACCGCTCGGCCGCCCTGCTGGACGTCGAGATGGACCCGGCCGGTGCCGCCGAGATCGCCGGGCGCTCGCGCGGCACCCCGCGCATCGCCAACCGGCTGCTGCGCCGGGTCCGCGACTACGCCCAGGTCCGGCACGACGGCGTGGTCACCGCCCGGATCGCCGCCCAGGCGCTGGACGTCTACGAGGTCGACGCCCGGGGACTGGACCGGCTGGACCGCGCCGTGCTGGGCGCGCTGCTGCGGCTGTTCGGCGGCGGTCCGGTGGGTCTGTCGACGCTCGCGGTCGCCGTGGGGGAGGAGGCCGAGACGGTCGAGGAGGTGGCCGAGCCCTTCCTGGTCCGCGAGGGCCTGCTCGCCCGCACCCCGCGCGGCCGGGTCGCCACCGCCGCCGCCTGGCAGCACCTCGGCCTGACCCCGCCGGTACGGACCCCGCCGGTCCAGACCGGTCGCGGCGGGCCGACGGCCCAGCCGGAGCTGTTCCCCGCGGACGGAAGTTGACCGGCCCGGGGCCGAACGGGTGAGAGGTGTCCACCGTTCCCGGGCCGGGGCGCCGCCGCACCGAGGGGAGGAGCCGCGGGAGAAAGTCGGGGAAACCGTGCAGACGGAGGGTCGCCACTTTCGGCGGCAGGATGCGATGCTTGGCGTTGTCCGATCAGTTCGGGGTCGCCTAGACTCCGCCGGACCGCCCCTCTCACCTGACGGGCCGACTCATACCACACAGGCCGCCGGGCGGCGGCCCGTAAAGGACCCTGGCTGCAGTGAACCTCATCATCCTTCTCCTCCCGATCATCGCGATCGTGCTCATGTTCCGGTCGCAGAAGAAGCGCCAGTCGCAGATGCAGCAGATGCAGACGGCGCTGGAGCCCGGGGCGGGGGTGCGCACCATCGGCGGCCTGTATGCCCAGGTGAAGGCGGTCAACGACGAGACCGTCGAGCTGGAGATCGCTCCCGGCGTGGTCACCCACTTCACCAAGAGCGCGGTCGCGGCCGTCCTGGACCCCCAGGAGTACGACGCGATCATCAACGGTCGCCCCGCCGATGACGAGCTGCCCGAGCCGGAGGCCGAGGACGCGGACGCCGCACCGGCCGAGGACAAGCCGCTGTCGCTCACCAAGGACAGCGCCGAGAAGGGCGATGCCGAGGGCGGGGCTCCCGCGAGCAAGTAAGTACGGCCGGGCAACCGCCAGGCCGCGCGGCACCGTGCCGCGAGCCCACAGGACCTCAGGGCCGCAGAACCGCCATGCCCCGTCCCGCCACGAGCCGGACGGGGGTCCGGTCGGGGATGTGGCATGGACAGGGAGAAACGAGCAAGGTGGCAACACCCAAGTCGCGCCCGCGCGACGGCTACCCAGGGCGGGCGCTGGCCCTCATCCTGGTCGTCACCGTCGGACTGGTCGCCCTCATGTTCGGGACGGGCAACACCAAGCCCCGGCTCGGAATCGACCTCGCCGGTGGCACCAGCATCACGCTGACCGCGAAGTCGACCGACCCCAAGGCGGTCAACAAGTCCAACATGGACATCGCCGTCGGGATCATCGAGCGCCGCGTCAACGGCATGGGTGTCTCCGAGGCGGAGGTCCAGACCCAGGGCGACAGCACGATCATCGTGAACATCCCCAAGGGCGGCGACCGGCAGAACGCGGCCGACCAGGTCGGCACCACCGCGAAGCTGTACTTCCGTCCGGTCCTGGCCGTGGCGCCGAGCGGCGTCACCCCGCCCGCGCCGACCGGGACGCCGTCCGCCGGCGCCTCCGGCACCCCGAGCGCCGCGCCGTCCGGCAGCGCCGCCCCGACCGCCTCGGCAGGTGCGAGCTCCTCCACCAGCCACGCCCCGACGGCCTCCCCGAGCGCCACCAAGCAGGGCCGTGCCGTCGGTGAGGCGCTGGCCGCCGAGGCCGCCAGCCCGTCGGCCGCCGCCACCGGGACGAGCACCGCCCCGTCCGCCACCGGCTCCGCGGCGCCCTCCGCCACCGGCACCCCGAGCGCCCCGGCCACCCCGCCGAGCGCCGCCGACCTGAGCGCCGCGATGACCCAGGGCACCGTCCCGCCGGAGCTGTCCGCCGCCTTCGCCGCCCTCGACTGCTCCAAGCCCGAGATGCGCACCGCCCAGACCAGCACCGAGGACAAGGCCATGGTGGCCTGCTCCCAGAAGGCCGAGAACGGCTACTACGAGAAGCTGGCCCTCGGCCCCGTCGCCGTGAAGGGCTCGGACGTCTCCAAGGCCCAGGCCAGCCTCGACACCCAGACCGGGGCCGGCTGGCAGGTCCAGCTGCAGTTCAACGGCGCCGGCACCGACGCCTTCTCCAAGGTCACCGGCCAGCTGGCCACCCAGACCCCGCCGACCAACCAGTTCGCCATCGTGCTGGACAACCAGGTCGTCTCGCACCCGCAGGTCAACGGCGCGATCCCGGGCGGCAGCGCGGTCATCACCGGCCGCTTCACCCAGGCCGAGGCGCAGGACCTCGCCAACGTGCTGAGCTACGGCGCCCTGCCGCTGGAGTTCGCCCAGAGCGACATCACCACCGTCTCCCCGGCGCTGGGCAGCGACCAGCTCGAGGCCGGCCTGATCGCCGGCGCGATCGGCATGCTGCTGGTGGTCGCCTACTCGCTGGTCTACTACCGCGGCCTCGGCCTGGTCTCGATCGCCGGTCTGATCGTCTCGGCGATCCTGACCTACTCGATCATGAGCCTGCTCGGCGGCGGGATCGGCTTCGCGCTGAACCTGCCGGCGGTCTGCGGCGCGATCGTCGCGATCGGCATCACCGCCGACTCCTTCATCGTGTACTTCGAGCGCATCCGCGACGAGGTCCGCGAGGGCGCCCCGCTGCGCCCGGCGGTCCAGCGGGCCTGGCCGCGCGCCCGCCGCACCATCCTGGTGTCGGACTTCGTGTCCTTCCTCTGTGCCGCGGTGCTCTACGTGGTCTCGGTCGGCAAGGTCCAGGGCTTCGCCTTCACCCTGGGGCTGACCACCGCGCTCGACGTCGTGGTGATCTTCCTCTTCACCAAGCCCCTGATCACGCTGCTGGCCCGGCGCAAGTTCTTCGCCGACGGCCACCCGTGGTCCGGCCTGGACCCGAAGCGGCTGGGCGCCCGCCCGCCGCTGCGCAGCAGCCGTCGTCGTAGCCCCTCCTCTGCCGCCGTGAAGGAGGCCTGACACCGTGTCGCGCTTCTCCAATCTGGGCCACCGGCTCTACCAGGGCGAGGTCAGCTTCGACTTCGTCGGGCGCCGCAAGCTCTGGTACTCGATCTCCGGTGCGATCGTGCTCATCGCGGCGATCGGCCTGGCCATGGGCCTGCACCTGGGCATCGAGTTCAAGGGCGGCTCGGTCTACACCGTGTCCAAGCCGGGCCTGACCGTCTCGCAGGCGCAGGAGAAGGCCGACCAGGTCGTCTCCTCGCACCCGCTGGTGCAGTCGACCGACAACGGCAAGATCCGCATCCAGGTCAGCACCGAGGAGACCAAGAGCGCCGACGAGGTCCGCTCGCAGCTCGCCGAGAAGGTCGGCGTGCCGCTGGACACCGTCGAGGCCCAGGTCATCGGCCCCAGCTGGGGCAAGCAGATCTCCCAGAAGGCCCTCACCGGCCTGATCATCTTCATGATCCTGGTGACGGCCTACCTGGCGATCGCCTTCGAGTGGCGGATGGCGGTGGCCGCCCTGGTCGCCCTGATCCACGACCTGCTGATCACCATCGGTGTGTACGCCCTAGTGGGCTTCGAGGTCACCCCCGGTACGGTGATCGGGTTCCTCACGATCCTCGGGTACTCGCTCTACGACACGGTCGTCGTCTTCGACACCGTGAAGGAGAACACCAAGGACATCACCAAGCAGAACAAGCTCACCTACAGCGAGGCGGCCAACGCGGGCCTCAACCAGACCCTGGTGCGTTCGCTCAACACCACCGTCGTGGCGCTCCTCCCGGTCGCGGCACTGCTGTTCATCGGCGGCGGCATCCTGGGCGCCGGCACCCTGAACGACATCTCGCTCGCGCTGTTCATCGGCCTCGCGGCCGGTGCCTACTCCTCGATCTGCGTCGCCACCCCGCTGCTGGCGCAGCTCAAGGAGGAGCAGCCGCAGCTGAAGGCCCTGCGCAAGCGGGTCCTGCAGCACCGGGCCGCGGCCGCCGCCAAGGCCGCCGAGGCCGCGGCGCCGTCGGACGAGGGTGCGGACGAGGACCAGCCCGCGGGTATGGTCGGTCAGCGCGGTCGGGCGGCCGGTGCCGCGCGGGCCAAGGGCCGTCCGTCCACCAAGCGCTGATTCCGACCACACCTAAGGACACACCGTGACCACCGCCGACACCGCCCTGGCCGAGCTGCTGAACAGCCGGATCCGGGACGTCCCGGACTACCCCAAGCCCGGCGTGCTGTTCAAGGACATCGCGCCGCTGCTCGCCGACGCCGAGGCGTTCGGCGCCCTGACCCGGGCGCTGGCCGGCCGGGCGGGGGAGCTCGGGGCGACCAAGGTGGTGGGCCTGGAGGCGCGCGGCTTCGTGCTGGCGGCTCCGGCGGCCTTCGCGGCCGGGCTGGGCTTCGTGCCGATCCGCAAGGCGGGCAAGCTGCCCGGCGAGGTGTTCCGGCGTTCGTACGAGCTGGAGTACGGCTCGGCGACGCTGGAGGTGCAGTGCGACGCCTTCGCGCCCGGTGAGAAGGTGCTGGTGGTGGACGACGTGCTGGCCACCGGCGGCACCATCGGCGCCTCGCTGGACCTGGTGAAGGAGGCCGGCGCCGAGCTGGTGGGCGTCGTGGTGCTGATGGAGCTGGGCTTCCTGGACGGCCGCGAGCGGCTGGCCGGGCACCTGGACGGCGCCCCGCTGGAGACGCTGGTCACGGTCTGAGGCGCGGCCTCGGGGACGAGTTCGAAGGACGGCGGTCGGATCATCCGACCGCCGTCTTCCGTTTCCGCGCCCGGCCGGATGAACACCGGGCCGCCCGGCTCGGTACCATGAAGATTCATCCCCTCCCGGTTGTGCCCCGGACGTCACGGGCCCGGCAGGGGTCGGCCCCGGTGCCCCGAGGAGTGTCCTTGCCCGACGAGGTTGTGCCCACGGCCGCAGCGGCCGCCCCCGACAACCGTCCCACGCCCTCGGGGGCCACCCCGGCACGCCCGGCGCCGACCTCCTCCCGCCAGACCGCCCCCGTCGGCCGCGGCTCCGGCACCGGTGGCGTGCGCGCCCGCCTGGCCCGTCTCGGCGGCCAGCGCTCCACCGTGCTCAACCCCGTCCTGGAGCCGCTGTTCCGCTCGATCCGGGCGAACGACCCCAAGGCCGACCCGGCGCTGCTGCGCGACATCGAGCGCGCCTACGCCGTCGCGGAGAAGTGGCACCGCGGGCAGAAGCGCAAGAGCGGCGACCCGTACATCACCCACCCGCTGGCCGTCGCCACCATCCTCGCCGAACTCGGCATGGACGCCCCGACCCTGATGGCGGGGCTGCTGCACGACACCGTCGAGGACACCGACTACGGCCTGGAGACCCTGCGCAAGGACTTCGGCGACTCGGTGGCCCTGCTCGTCGACGGCGTCACCAAGCTGGACCGGGTCAAGTTCGGCGAGGCCGCGCAGGCCGAGACCGTCCGCAAGATGGTCGTCGCGATGGCCAAGGACCCGCGCGTCCTGGTGATCAAGCTGGCCGACCGCCTGCACAACATGCGCACGATGCGCTACCTCAAGCGGGAGAAGCAGGAGAAGAAGGCCCGCGAGACGCTGGAGATCTACGCCCCGCTGGCGCACCGGCTGGGCATGAACACCATCAAGTGGGAGCTGGAGGACCTCGCCTTCGCGATCCTCTACCCCAAGATGTACGACGAGATCGTCCGGCTGGTCGCCGAGCGCGCCCCCAAGCGGGACGAGTACCTGGCGACCGTCATCGACCAGGTCCAGGCCGACCTGCGCGGCGCCCGGATCACCGCCTCCGTCACCGGCCGGCCGAAGCACTACTACTCGGTCTACCAGAAGATGATCGTCCGCGGCCGGGACTTCGCGGAGATCTACGACCTGGTGGGCATCCGGGTCCTGGTCGACACCGTCCGCGACTGCTACGCGGCGCTGGGCACCATCCACGCGCGGTGGAACCCGGTGCCGGGGCGGTTCAAGGACTACATCGCGATGCCCAAGTTCAACATGTACCAGTCGCTGCACACCACGGTGATCGGTCCCGGCGGCAAGCCCGTCGAACTCCAGATCCGCACCTTCGACATGCACCGGCGGGCCGAGTACGGCATCGCCGCGCACTGGAAGTACAAGCAGCGGGCCGTCGCCGGGGCCTCCAAGGTCCGCACCGACACCCCGACCCAGGTCCGCAAGGACGACAAGGCCGGCGCCGTCAACGAGATGGCCTGGCTGCGGCAGCTGCTGGACTGGCAGAAGGAGACCGCCGACCCGGGCGAGTTCCTGGAGTCGCTCCGCTTCGACCTGGCCAGCAACGAGGTCTTCGTCTTCACCCCCAAGGGCGACGTGATAGCCCTGCCCGCCGGGGCGACCCCGGTCGACTTCGCCTTCGCCGTCCACACCGAGGTCGGCTACCGGACGATAGGGGCCCGGGTCAACGGCCGCCTGGTGCCGCTGGAGTCGACCCTGGAGAACGGCGACACCGTCGAGGTGTTCACCTCCAAGGCGGAGAACGCCGGCCCCTCCCGGGACTGGCTGGGCTTCGTCAAGTCTCCGCGCGCCCGCAACAAGATCCGCGCCTGGTTCTCCAAGGAGCGCCGCGAGGAGGCGATCGAGCACGGCAAGGAGGCGATCGTCCGGGCGATGCGCAAGCAGGGCCTGCCGATCCAGCGGATCCTGACCGGAGACTCGCTGGTCACCCTGGCCCACGAGATGCGCTACCCCGACATCTCCTCGCTCTACGCCGCGATCGGCGAGGGCCACGTCGCCGCGCAGAACATCGTCCAGAAGCTGGTCCAGGCGCTCGGCGGCGAGGAGGGCGCGACCGAGGACCTGGCCGAGACGGCGACCCCGACCCACGACACCCGCCGGGCGGCCCGCCGCCGGGCCAAGGGCGATCCGGGCGTGATCGTCAAGGGCGTTGAGGACGTCTGGGTGAAGCTCTCCCGCTGCTGCACCCCGGTGCCGGGAGACCCGATCGTCGGCTTCGTCACCCGCGGCAACGGCGTCTCGGTGCACCGCGCCGACTGCGTCAACGTCGAGTCACTCAGCCAGCAGCCCGAGCGGATGATCGACGTCGAGTGGGCCGCCACCCAGTCCTCGGTCTTCCTGGTGGCGATCCAGGTCGAGGCGCTGGACCGCTCCCGGCTGCTCTCGGACGTCACCCGGGTGCTGTCCGACCAGCACGTCAACATCCTCTCGGCGGCCGTCCAGACCTCCCGGGACCGGGTGGCGATGAGCCGCTTCACCTTCGAGATGGGCGACCCGAAGCACCTGGGCCACGTCCTCAAGGCGGTGCGCGGGGTCGAGGGCGTGTACGACGTCTACCGCGTCACCTCCGCCCGGAAGTAGCACCGGGACGAGCGGACACGCGAAGGGGCCCCGGGTGCTCGACCCGGGGCCCCTTCGGCGTTCCTACGGCTGACGGATCAGCCGCTGAACTCCTCCTGGCTCTTGTGCGCCTGCTCCAGCAGGGTCCGCACGCCCGCCAGCTCGGACTCCAGCTTGGCGGCCCTGGAGCTGTTGCCCGCCGCGCGGGCCTTGTCCAGGTCGGCCTGGAGCTTGTCGGCCTTCGCCTGGAACAGGCCCACCATGCCGGCCGCACGGGCCTTGGCCTCCGGGTTGGAGCGCTTCCACTCGGCCTCCTCGGCCTCGCGGATCGCCCGCTCCACCGCGTTCAGCCGGCCGTCCAGCTTCGGACGGACGTCGCGCGGCACGTGCCCGATCGCCTCCCAGCGCTCGTTGACATCGCGCAGCGCGGCCTTGGCGGCCTTCAGGTCGGTGATCGGCAGGATCGCCTCGGCCTCGGCCGCCAGCGCCTCCTTGAGCTTCTGGTTGGCCACCTGCTCGGCGTCCCGCTCGCTGAACACCGCCGAACGGGCCTGGAAGAAGACGTCCTGAGCGCCGCGGAACCGCGCCCACAGCTCGTCCTCGACGTCGCGTTGCGCCCGGCCGGCGGCCTTCCAGCGCGCCATCAGGTCGCGGTAGGCGGCGGCGGTGGTGCCCCAGTCGGTGGACGAGGACAGCGCCTCGGCCTCGGCGACCAGCGCCTCCTTGGTCTGCCGGGCCTGCTCGCGCTCGGCGTCCAGGGTGGCGAAGTGCGCCTTGCGGTGCTTGGAGAAGACCGAGCGGGCGTGCGAGAAGCGGTGCCACAGCTCGTCGTCGCTCTTGCGGTCCAGCCGGGGCAGGCCCTTCCAGGTCTCCACCAGGGCGCGCAGCCGGTCCCCGGCCTCCCGCCACTGGGTCGACTCGGCGAGCTGCTCGGCCTCCGAGACCAGGGCCTCCTTGGCGGCGCGGGTCTCGTCCTGGGCCTTGGCGCGAGCGGCCTTGCGCTGCTCGCGCCGGCTCTCGATCTCACCGGCGAGCGTGTCCAGCCGCTTGGCCAGCGCGTCCAGGTCACCCACCGCGTGCCCCTCGGTCACCTGCGCGCGGAGGTGCTCCAGCGCGGTCTGGGCGTCCTTGGCCGCCAGGTCGGTGGTGCGCACCCGCTTCTCCAGCAGGCCGATCTCCACCTCGATGCCCTGGTACTTGCGCTCGAAGTAGGCGAGGGCCTCCTCGGGCGAGCCGGCCTGCCAGGAACCCACGGCCCGTTCGCCGTCGGCCGTCCTGACGTACACCGTGCCCTGCTCGTCCACACGGCCCCACGGGTCGCTGCTCATAGCGCGTCCTCCACATGACGTCGCGCCCGCGCCGGGGCGGCGCGCGTCCGTCGTCCACAGTTGATGTGCGGCGGACCGATGAGTCCGCCGTCCCCGTCCGCCGTGCCTTGCTGCCGCGGGTGACGGCTGGGCGGGTCCGGGCACCCTATACAACGCCAACATAGGCGACCAGGCCCGGTGCTGTCCGCATCCGGGCCGGGCGATTTCGGCCCGGGGCCGGGCGGCGCCGCGATGGGCGCCGCCGGGAGTGGCCCCGGGGTCGGTCAACCCTTCGCCACGGTAACCGAGTTGAAGGTGACGTCGGCCATCGGGCGGCCGTCCGGGGACCCGTCCAGGGTGCCCGCGGCGGCGATCTTCTGGACCACGTCCAGACCGCCGGTGATCTTGCCGAACGGGGTGTAGTTCGGCGGCAGCTGGGTGTCCTTGTAGACCAGGAAGAACTGGCTGCCGTTGGTGCCCGGGCCGGAGTTGGCCATCGCCACGGTGCCCGCCGGGTAGGTCGCGCCGGTCAGGTTCTCGTCCGCGAACTTGTAGCCGGGGCCGCCCGTGCCGCCGGGGACGGTCGCGCTGGCGGTCGGGTCGCCGCACTGGAGCACGAAGATCCCGTCGGTGGTGAGGCGGTGGCACTTGGTGTGGTCGAAGTACTGCTCACCGGCCAGGAAGGCGAAGGAGTTCACCGTGTGCGGGGCCTTGGCCGCGTCCAGGGCGACCGTCACCTTGCCGCAGTTGGTGTCCAGCGCCATGGTGTACGACGCGCTCGCGTCGATCGACATCGCCGGCTCCGCCTTGAACTGCTTGCCGTTGGGCGCACCCGGCGCCGGGGCGGCGCAGCCCTCGACCGGCTTGCGGGTCGGCGTGGTCGGCTGGGTGGGCGCGGCCTGGGGGCTGGAGGCGGCCGAAACGCCCTTGTCCTTGTCCGAGTCGAACGCACCGGTCGCGAACAGCGTGCCGCCGCCGGCCAGCACCACGACGGCGAGCGAGGCGCCCAGGATCGTGTTGCGGCGCTTGCGCGCGGCCGCCGCCTCGGCGCGGCGCTGCATCTGGCGCTCGTACTTCTCGCGGGCGAGCTGCCGCCGCCGCTGTTCGCTGCTGACCACCGGCCGTGTCTCCTGATGATGTGCGGGAAGGGTGGATGGTTTCCGTAGCGGATCATCGCATCCATCGGCGGCCAAGTGTAGGGACCGGGCCCGTAAGGACGTGGTGAACCCGTCACTCGGGCGTCCGGCGGCCCGCCCCGCCGCCGGTATCTGGTTCGCAACCGGACCCGGCCCGCCGGTAGGCTGCCCTTACACATCACTACTGGTAGCCATCGCAGCTGGTCGCCGCACACCCGAAGGACGCGCGTGTTCATCGCCGGATTCCCCGCTGGAGCCTGGGGCACCAACTGCTACCTGGTCGCGCCGGCGGCGGGCGAGGAGTGCGTCATCGTCGACCCGGGCCACCAGGCCGCCCGCGGCGTCGAGGAGCTCGTCCGCGAGCACCGGCTCAAGCCCGTCGCCGTGCTGCTCACCCACGGCCACATCGACCACGTCGCCTCGGTGGTCCCGGTCTGCGGCGCCCGCGGTGTCCCGGCCTGGATCCACCCCGAGGACCGGTACATGATGTCCGACCCGGAGAAGGCCCTCGGCCGCTCCCTCGGCACCCAGCTGCTGGGCGAGCTCACCGTCGGCGAGCCCGACGACGTGCGCGAGCTCACCGACGGCAGCGTGCTGGAGCTGGCCGGCCTGAAGCTCACCGTGGACCACGCCCCGGGCCATACCGGGGGGTCGGTGACCTTCCGGACGCCCGGTGCCGAGGACCTCCCCCCGGTGCTGTTCTCGGGCGACCTGCTGTTCGCCGGCTCCATCGGGCGTACCGACCTCCCGGGCGGGGACAGCGCGGCGATCATGCGCTCGCTGGCCCGGGTGTGCCTGCCCCTCGACGATTCCACCGTGGTCCTCTCCGGCCACGGCGGACAGACGACCATCGGCCACGAGCGCGCCACCAACCCCTACCTCCGACAGGCAGCAGGGGCGGCCGGCGCCCCGGCTTTCCCGCGACGAGGAATGTGACGGAAGAGAAGTTGAGCACCTTCACCGCCCCCAAGGGCACCTACGACCTGCTGCCCCCCAGCTCCGCGACCTTCCTGGCGATCCGCGAGCGCATCGCCGCGCCCGCCCGCCGGGCCGGTTACGGCTACGTCGAGACCCCGGTCTTCGAGGACGTGAAGCTGTTCTCGCGCGGTGTCGGCGAGTCCACCGACATCGTCACCAAGGAGATGTACACCCTCACCACCAAGGGCGGCGACGAGCTCGCGCTGCGCCCGGAGGGCACCGCCTCGGTGCTGCGCGCCGCGCTCCAGGCGAACCTGCACAAGCAGGGCAACCTGCCGGTCAAGCTCTGGTACTCCGGCTCGTACTACCGCTACGAGCGCGCGCAGAAGGGCCGTTACCGCCAGTTCTCCCAGGTCGGCGCCGAGGCGATCGGCGCGGAGGACCCGGCGCTGGACGCCGAGCTGATCATCCTGGCCGACGACGCCTTCCGCTCGCTCGGCCTGAGCGACTACTCGCTGCTGCTCAACAGCCTCGGCGACAAGCAGTGCCGCCCGGTCTACCGCGCCGCGCTGATCGAGTTCCTGGCCGGCCTGGACCTGGACGAGGACACCCGCCGCCGCGCCGAGATCAACCCGCTGCGCGTGCTGGACGACAAGCGCGAGTCGGTGCAGGCCCAGCTCGTCGACGCGCCGATGCTGCGCGACTTCCTCTGCGAGGACTGCAAGGCGTACGACGAGAAGGTCCGCGAGCTGCTCACCGCGGCCGGCGTGGCCTTCGTGGACGACCCCAAGCTCGTGCGCGGGCTGGACTACTACACCCGCACCACCTTCGAGTTCGTGCACAACGGCCTCGGCGCCCAGTCCGCGATCGGCGGCGGCGGCCGCTACGACGGCCTGTCCGAGATGATCGGCGGCCCGGCGCTGCCGTCCGTCGGCTGGGCCCTCGGCGTGGACCGCACCTACCTGGCGCTGGAGGCCGAGGGCGTCTCCCTCGAGCTGCCCGCCGCCACCGAGGTGTACGCCGTCGCGCTCGGCGAGGAGGCCAAGAACGTCCTGTTCGCCAAGGTGATCGAGCTGCGCCGGGCCGGCGTCGCCACCGACCTCGCCTTCGGCGTGAAGAGCATCAAGAACGCCATGAAGTCCGCCGACCGGTCCGGCGCCCGCTTCGCCCTGATCGCTGGGGACCGGGACCTCGCCGAGGGCGTCGTCCAGCTCAAGGACATGAGCACCGGCGAGCAGACCCCCGTCGCCCTCGACGCACTCGTCACCACCCTGAAGGAGAAGCAGCTGTGATCCGCACGCACGACGCGGGCACGCTCCGCCCGGAGCACGCAGGCACCACCGTCACCCTGGCCGGCTGGGTCGCCCGCCGCCGCGACCACGGCGGCGTGGCCTTCATCGACCTGCGCGACGCCTCCGGCACCGTGCAGATCGTGGTCCGCGACCTGGACTCGGTGCACGGCCTGCGCGCCGAGTACTGCGTCAAGGTCGTCGGTGACGTCAGGGTCCGCCCCGAGGGCAACGAGAACCCCGAGATCCCGACCGGCGCCGTCGAGGTCGTGGTCAGCGAGATCGAGGTGCTCTCCGAGGCCGCCCCGCTGCCCTTCCCGGTCGCCGAGTACGAGCCGGGCACGGTCAACGAGGAGGTCCGGCTGCGCTACCGCTACCTGGACCTGCGCCGCGAGGGCCCGGCCAAGGGCCTGCGGCTGCGCTCGAAGGTCAACAACATCATCCGCCGGGTGATGGAGGAGAACGACTTCCTCGACATCGAGACGCCGTACCTCACCCGCTCCACCCCCGAGGGCGCCCGCGACTTCCTCGTCCCGGTCCGCCTGCAGCCCGGCCACTGGTACGCGCTGCCGCAGTCGCCCCAGCTGTTCAAGCAGCTGCTGATGGTGGCCGGCATGGAGCGCTACTACCAGATCGCCCGCTGCTTCCGCGACGAGGACTTCCGCGCCGACCGCCAGCCGGAGTTCACCCAGCTCGACATCGAGGCCTCCTTCGTCGACCAGGAGGACATCCTGGCCCTCGGCGAGAAGATCATCGGTGCCATCTGGCGCGAGGTGCACGGCTACGAGATCCCGAACCCGCTGCCGCGGATGACCTACGCGGAGGCCATGGGCCGGTACGGCTCCGACAAGCCGGACGTCCGCTTCGGCCAGGAACTCACCGACCTCACCGAGTACTTCAAGGGCACCGAGTTCCGCGTCTTCCAGGCCCCGTACGTCGGCGCCGTGGTCATGCCGGGCGGTGCCTCCCAGCCGCGCAAGCAGCTGGACGCCTGGCAGGACTGGGCCAAGGCGCGCGGCGCCAAGGGCCTGGCCTACGTGCTGATCGACGCCGAGACCGGCGAGCTGCGCGGGCCCGTCGCCAAGAACCTGTCCGAGGAGCACCTGGCCGGCCTGGCCGCCGCCGCCGGCGCCAAGAACGGCGACGCGGTCTTCTTCGCGGCCGGCAAGGAGCGCGCCTCGCAGGAGCTGCTCGGCGCCGCCCGTCTGGAGATCGGCCGCCGCTGCGGGCTGATCGACGAGTCCACGTGGGCCTTCCTCTGGGTCGTCGACTTCCCGATGTTCGAGCCGATCGAGGACGACAAGGGCCAGTTCCAGGGCTGGCACGCGGTGCACCACCCGTTCACCGCCCCGACCAAGGAGTCGCTGGACACCTTCGACACCGACCCGGGCTCGGCCCTGTCCAACGCCTACGACCTGGTCCTCAACGGCTCGGAGCTGGGCGGCGGTTCGATCCGTATCCACCAGCGGGACGTCCAGAAGCGGGCGTTCGACGCGATCGGGCTGTCCGAGGAGGAGGCCGCCTCGCAGTTCGGCTTCCTGCTGGACGCCTTCAACTACGGCCCGCCGCCGCACGGTGGCGTCGCCTTCGGCCTCGACCGCATCGTGACCCTGCTGGGCGGTTACGACACCATCCGCGACGTCATCGCCTTCCCGAAGACGTCCACCGGTGGCGACCCGCTGACCGGCGCCCCGACGCCGATCACCCCGGCGCAGCGCCGCGAGGCCGGCGTCGACGCTCAGCCGAAGGTCCGCGAGGACGCCAAGGACGCCAAGTCCGAGGCGTAGCCAGCAGGCTGACGTCGCGTCATCCGCTAACCTTCAACGGCCCCGGACGGTCCACCCACCGTCCGGGGCCGGTCCACAACGGTGTGGGACACACGGAGGGTCGACTCATGCAGGTCACGAACGTCACCACGAGGATCGAACGTCCGGAGGACGCCCCCGCGACCAGACGCGTCCACATGGCCGCCTTCCCCGGGCCGGACGAGGCGGACCTGGTGGACGCGCTGCGCCGCGACCCCGCCTGGCTGCCCGGGCTGTCGGTGGTCGCGGTCGACGAGGCCGGGCTGGTGGTCGGGCACGCGCTGCTCACCCGGCTGTGGGTCGGGGACGGCGACGCCGTGGCGCTCGCGCCGGTCGCCGTGGCGCCCGAGTGGCAGCGCAGGGGCGTCGGGGAACTCGTCGTCCGGGCCGCGCTGTCGGCGGCCGAGGCGGCGGGGGAGAAGCTGGTGGTCGTCCTCGGCGACCCGGGCTACTACGGCCGGTTCGGCTTCGCCCCGGCCGGACGGCACGAGGTCAGCGGCCCGTTCGAGGTGCCGGAGGCGTACTTCCAGGCGCTGCCGCTCGCGGCGTACGACGGCGGCCCGCGCGGGCTCTGCCGCTATCCGGAGCCCTTCGTCGCGGTCTGATCACACCCTCCCGGCCCCGGTCGACCTGCGGATCCGCCGTTGCGCGCCTACGGTGAAGGGTCATCGGCAGCAGTCGGACGGAGGACCCGAGGGTGACCAGCGGGCAGCGGGCCGGGAAACCGGAGCGACTGGCGAGGAAGCCGTACGAGCGGGAGCTGCTGCGGCTGCAGCAGGAGCTGGTGAAGCTCCAGGAGTGGGTGCGGGTCGAGGGGGCCCGCCTGGTGGTGGTCTTCGAGGGGCGCGACGCGGCCGGCAAGGGCGGCGCCATCAAACGGGTGACGGAGTTCCTGAACCCGCGCATCGCCAGGGTCGTGGCGCTTCCCACCCCGACCGAGCGGCAGCGGACCCAGTGGTACTTCCAGCGCTACGTCGAACACCTGCCGGCGGCCGGGGAGATCGTGCTGTTCGACCGGAGCTGGTACAACCGCGCCGGGGTCGAGCGGGTGATGGGCTTCTGCACCGACGAGGAGTACTGGCAGTTCCTGCACCAGTGCCCGGCCTTCGAGCAGATGCTGATCGAGGCGGGCATCCTGCTGCGCAAGTACTGGTTCTCGGTCAGCGACACCGAGCAGGAGCGGCGCTTCCGGGACCGGCTGGAGGACCCGATGAGGCGCTGGAAGCTCTCCCCGATGGACGTCGAGTCGATCAACCACTGGGAGGACTACTCGCAGGCCAAGGACGCGATGTTCGTCCACACCGACACCCCGCTGTCGCCCTGGCACGTGGTGGAGAGCGACGACAAGCGCCGGGCCCGGATCAACATGATCGCCCACCTGCTCTCCACCGTGCCGTACCGCGAGATCACCCCGCCGCGGATCGAGCTGCCGCCGCGCCCGGACTCGCGCGGCTACCAGCGGCCGCCGCGGGATCTCCAGAAGTACGTCCCGGACCACGCTGCCACACTGGAGTAGACGGGGCCCTCCGGGCGCTGCTTCCGAGAAGACGGCCCCGCGTGGCGCCCGGGCGTCCTCAGGAGGCGCGCTCATGTTCGTCCGTACCGTCTACGCGACCGGTCACCCGGACCGGATCGAGCAGACCCTCGACCGGCTCCGCACCGAGGCTCCCGCGCTGCTCGGCGACCGGCCCGGGTACCGCGGCTACGGCCTGTTCGCCGACCGGGCCCTCGGCAAGATCACGATGGGCTCCTGGTGGGAGTCCGCCCAGGACGAGCGCGACAGCGACGCGGCGCTGGGCGAACGCCGCCGCGAGCTGCTGGCGCCGCTGGGCGGCACCGTGGCCACCGACGTCTGGGAGGCCGCGGTGACGGCCCCGCCGGGTGCCGCCGGGCCGGGTGCCGGGTTCCGCCTGGTGCGCGGCAGGATCGGTCCGGACGGGGTGGACCGGTTGGCCGAGGTCTTCCGGGACCGCGCGCTGCCGAACCTGGAGAAGCTGGACGGCTTCGTCACCGGCGCGCTGCTGGTGGACCGGGCGAACGGCCGCACCTCGGTGGGCGCGATCTTCGCCGACCGGGCGAGCTTCACGGACTCGCGCGGCCCGATGGCCGACATCCGGGCGCAGGCGACCGCCGCGGCCGGTCTGACCGTGTGGTCGCTGGAGGAGTTCGACGTCGTGCTGCTGGACCGCCCGCCGCAGGACTGACGGCTCCGACCGAGGGGTGTCGGTGCCCTCGCATAGGCTTCCGGTGTGGACGAACCGGACCTCTTCACCGCCGCAGCCGAGGAACGCCAGAGCAAGGAGCCCGGCCGGGCGCCGCTGGCCGTGCGGATGCGCCCGCGCACCCTGGACGAGGTGGCCGGGCAGCGGCAGCTGCTGAAGCCCGGCTCCCCGCTGCGGCGGCTGGTCGCGGGCTCGCGCGGCCCGGCGGCCACCAGCTCGGTGATCCTCTGGGGGCCGCCCGGCACCGGCAAGACCACCCTCGCGCACGTGATCAGCCAGGCCGTGGAGGGCCGCTTCGTCGAGCTGTCCGCGATCACCGCCGGGGTGAAGGAGGTCCGGGCGGTGATCGACGGCGCGCGGCGGGCCGTCGGCATGTCCGGCCGGGAGACGGTGCTCTTCCTGGACGAGATCCACCGCTTCTCCAAGGCCCAGCAGGACTCGCTGCTGCCCGCCGTGGAGAACCGCTGGGTCACGCTGATCGCGGCGACCACCGAGAACCCGTACTTCTCGGTGATCTCGCCGCTGCTGTCGCGCTCGCTGCTGCTGACCCTGGAGTCGCTCACCGACGACGACATCCGGGCGCTGCTGCGCCGCGCGGTGGCCGACGAGCGCGGCCTGGCGGGCGCGGTGGAGCTGACCGCCGAGGCCGAGGACCACCTGGTGCGGCTGGCCGGCGGGGACGCCCGGCGGGCGCTGACCACGCTGGAGGCGGCGGCCGGGGCGGCGCTGGAGAAGGGCGAGGCCGCCGTCACGCTGGCCACCACCGAGACGGCCGTCAACCAGGCGGCGGTGCGCTACGACAAGGACGGCGACCAGCACTACGACGTCGCGAGCGCGCTGATCAAGTCGATCCGCGGCAGCGACGTGGACGCCACCCTGCACTACCTGGCCCGGATGATCGAGGCGGGGGAGGACCCGCGGTTCATTGCCCGGCGGCTGATGATCTCGGCCAGCGAGGACGTCGGCCTGGCGGACCCGACGGCGCTGCAGACGGCGGTGGCGGCGGCCCAGGCGGTGGCCCTGATCGGCTTCCCGGAGGCCCGGATCATCCTCTCCCAGGCGGCGATCGCGCTGGCGCTGGCGCCGAAGTCCAACTCGGCGTACCTGGCGATCGACGCCGCGCTGGCGGACGTCCGGCAGGGCCTGGCGGGCGCGGTGCCGCCGCACCTGCGGGACTCCCACTACGGCGGCGCGGGCAGGCTCGGCCACGGCACGGGCTACCAGTACCCGCACGACCTGCCGGAGGGCATCGCGGCCCAGCAGTACGCGCCGGACGCGGTGCACGGCAAGGAGTACTACCGGCCGAACCGGCGCGGCGGGGAGGTCCGGTACGCGGACACCGTGGAGTGGACGCGGGGCCGGCTGCGCGGCGAGCGCCGGGCGGAGCGGAAGGCGGAGGAGCCCGGGGAAAACGGCGGGTGATCCGCCGGTATACTCGGTCGGAGTGCCATGTCCCGGGACGGCGGCGGGGGAGACCCCACCGACCGGCCGCACCAGCGGGGCACCGGCCGTAGGCCTCCCCCGGGAGGCCCGCAACAGGAGCGTCGCGCACCGTTTCGGTGTCGCGGACGGCCCGGTTCCCGGGCCCTTCGTGTGACCAGCACTTCCGTGCCCGGCTCCGGAGAGCGGCTGACCCCCCGTGCAGACGGGCGGGTTTTCTCCGGGTCGCGACATGCGACCTCCGTCAACACCTGGTGAAAGCCGTATTCATAAGCAAGGAAGGTTTGGTTCATGGCGAACCAGAAGCGTCCCAAGGTCAAGATCGCGCGTGCCCTGGGCGTGCCGCTGACCCCGAAGTCCGTCAAGTACTTCGAGGCCCGCCCGTACCCGCCCGGCCAGCACGGCCGTGGCCGCAAGCAGAACTCGGACTACAAGGTCCGTCTGCTCGAGAAGCAGCGTCTTCGCGCCCAGTACGACCTGAGCGAGAAGCAGCTGTCGCGTGCGTTCGACCGCGCGAAGAAGGCCGAGGGCAAGACCGGTGAGGCGCTCGTCGCCGAGCTGGAGACCCGTCTGGACTCGCTGGTGCTGCGTTCGGGCATCGCCCGCACCATCTACCAGGCCCGTCAGATGGTCGTCCACGGCCACATCGAGGTCAACGGCAGCAAGGTCAACAAGCCGTCGTTCCAGATGAAGCCGGGCTACGTGGTCACCGTCCGCGAGCGCAGCAAGGAGAAGGTCCCCTTCCAGGTCGCCCGTGAGGGTGGCTACGCGGGCGAGGGCCAGACCCCGAAGTACCTCGAGGTCAACCTGAAGGCCCTGGCCTTCCGCCTGGACCGTGCGCCGCAGCGCAAGGAGGTCCCGGTGATCTGTGACGAGCAGCTGGTCGTCGAGTACTACTCGCGCTGACCCGCGCTCGGTCCGCAGTCCGCGAGACCGCAGCGAGCCCCCGTCGCCTTCCGAGGCGGCGGGGGCTCGCCGTCTTCCCGGCCCGCCGCGCCGCGGGCCCGGTGCGGTGTCAGACGGCCTCGCCGGTCATCGCGGCGGCCAGCCGCAGGTGCGGGCGGGCCTCCTCGGCGCGGCCCCGGCGCTCCAGGGTGCGGCCGAGCATCAGCCGGGCGTAGTCCTCGGCCGGGTCGAGGTCGAGGATCCGGCGCAGCTCGGCCTCGGCGCGGCCGAGCTGGGCGGAGTGGTAGTAGCTGCGGGCCAGCAGCAGCCGGACGGAGAGGTTGGCCGGCTCCTCGGCCAGCACGCCCTCCAGCATGCGGGCGGCGTCGGCGTACGCCTTGGACTCGAAGTAGAAGTTCGCGAGGCGGTACTCGTCGTGGACGGCCATGGTGCTCCTTCCGGGTCGTTCCTTGCCTCCTCAAGCAATGGACAAGTTTCAACTATTCCGCGCCGGCGCGGGTGCCGGTGCGGGCGGCACCGGGCACGGTCCGGGGCGCGGGTCGCGCCCGTCCGCCGGGCCGCCGTCGCCGAGCGCCCGGGAGACCGCGGCGTCCAGGTCCAGCCGGGTGCCCGCCCGGTAGTACTCCTCGTACTCCTGCTCGGTCAGCCCGGCGCGGGCCCGCTCGGCGCACTCCTGGTGGGTGCCGAAGAAGGAGCGCGAGCCCAGGAAGGGGTTGCCGACGGTGCGCCAGATCCGGTGCGCGGCGCCCTGCAGCACCCGGGCCTCGCGCAGGTCGGCCGCCTCGCCCGGGCCGTCCGGCTCGGTCTCCAGCAGCGCCAGCAGGTCGATCCCGAGGACGACGCCGAGCAGGTCGTGGAAGACGTGGTTCAGCCGCACGCACTCGCGGGCCAGGGACCGGGCGGCCTGGATCGCGCCGTCCAGGTAGTGGGAGTACGCCGTCGCGTAGAGCACGTAGGCGTACGCCCACTGCTCGCCGTGCTCCTCGCACACCTCGCGGGCCTGGCCGAACCAGAGCTCGCCGCCGTCGAGGTCGCCCTGGAACAGGCAGGCCAGGCCCAGTTCGATCATGGCCATCACGACGTTGCTGTTGAGCTCGCCGATCGTGCGGTAGTGCCAGAGCGCCTCGTCGAACAGCTCGGCGGCGCGCTCCGGGTCGTCGCCGATCAGGGCCGCGCAACCCTGGCGGTGCACGGCGTAGGCGAGGGCCCGGGCGTCACCGGTGTCCAGGGCCTGGCGGCGGCACTCCTCCAGCGCCGGACGGGCGGCCCCGAGGTCGCCCTGCAGGGTGGCCATGTAACCGGTGACCCAGAGGGCCTTGGCGCGGGCCTCGGTGGGTTCGCGGTCCAGGGCGAGCGCGCGGTCCAGCCAGTGCCTGCCCTCGCCGAGGTGGCCGCAGCCGACCCAGTAGAACCACAGGGTGCCGGCCAGCAGCAGGGCGATCTGCTCCTCGCCGGGCTCGGCGAGGCAGAACTCCAGGGCGGCCCGCAGGTTGGTGTGGGCGAGCTGGGTGCGCTCGGCGGTCTCCGCCTGGCGCGGGCCGAACCACTCGACCTCGCCCCAGGTGGCGACGCCCAGGTACCAGTCCCGGTGCCGGCGCAGCAGCCGCTGCTCCTCGCCGGTCGCGCGCAGCCAGTGGCCGCCGTACTCGCGCAGGGTGTCGAGCAGGCGGAAGCGGACGCCGTAGGCGCTGTCCTCGCGCAGCAGCACGGACTTGGCGACGAGTTCGTCGAGCAGGTCCAGCACGTCCTCGGGTTCGATGCCGTCGCCGGCGCAGACGTACTCGGCGGCCTCCAGGTCGAAACCGCCGGCGAAGACCGACAGGCGGGCCCAGAGTAAACGTTCCTGCACCGTGCACAGCTCATGGCTCCAGCCGATCGTGGTGCGCAGCGTCTGGTGCCTGGGCAGCGCCGTGCGGCAGCCGCCGGTGAGCAGCCGGAAGCGGTCGTCCAGCCGGGCCGTGATCTGCTCCACCGACAGCGCCCGCAACCGCCCGGCGGCCAGCTCCACGGCCAGCGGGATGCCGTCCAGCCGGCGGCAGAGCAGAGCCACCGCCTCCGCGTTGGCCTCCGTCACCTCGAAGGACGGCAGCACCGCCCGGGCCCGGTCGGCGAACAGCCGCACCGCGTCCGGCAGCACGCCCGCCGGCCCGTTCGGCAGCGGCCCGACCGGCAGCGGGGCCAGGGTCAGCAGGTGCTCGCCCGAGGCCCGCAGCGCGGAGCGGCTGGTGGCCAGCACCCGCAGCCCGGGCAGCATCCGCAGCAGTGCGTCGGCCAGCTCGGCGCACGGCCCGACCAGGTGCTCGCAGCCGTCCAGCACCAGCAGCAGGCGGCGCCCGGCCAGCCGTTCGCCGAGGACGTCCAGCGGCGGGCGGGCGGTGCCGTCGGTCAGCTGCAGCGCCTCCAGGACGGCGTGGCCGAGCAGCAGCGGGTCCTGCACCGGGGCCACGTCCACCAGCCAGGTGCCGTCCGGGAAGGCGCCGGCCGCCCGGGCCGCGGCGCGCAGCGCCAGCCGGCTCTTGCCCACCCCGCCCGGGCCCGTCACCGTCACCAGCCGGACACCGGCCAGCAGGGCCGCCAGCTCGGCCAGTTCCCGCTGCCGCCCGACGAAACCGGTCACCTCGGCGGGGAGCCGGCCGGGCGCCGGCTCGCGCGGCCACGCCTCGGGCTGTGCTGTCCAGTCGCCGGCCACGCGCCGCTCCCCGTCGTTCCGGGCCCGGACCACCGCGGTCCGGACGTGCGTCGGGCCGTACGGGCGACGGCCCGCCTGGCAGAACGAGGTGACCGGCCGGTAGGTTACGCGCGCGCCTCGCACACCCGGACGAGGTCGCGGGCGACAACCCGGTCCGGAAACGGGCTGCGGGCGCGATAGGGTCAGACCCTGAGGAGAACAGCAAGGCGAGGGAGCGCGCAGAAGTGTCCGTGGGAGAGCTGGCCGGGTTGCTCGTCGCCGTGTTCTGGGCGGTCCTGGTCACCCTGCTCGCCGTGGTCCTGGTCCGCCTCTCGCGCGTGCTGAAGGAGGCCGCCGTCCTGGTCTCCGCGGTCACCGAACAGGCCGTGCCGCTGCTGACGGAGGCCGGCGCCGCGGTGCGCAGCGCCAACGAGCAGCTGGAGCGGGTGGACGAGATCACCGCCAACGTGCAGGACGCCGCCGCCAACGCCAACGCGCTCTCCTCCACCGTGGCCGCCACGCTGGGCGGCCCGCTGGTGAAGGTCGCGGCCTTCAGCTACGGCGTCCGCAAGGCCGTCGCCAAGCAGCAGGGCGGCCTGCCGAACGTGCCGGTGCAGGCCGCCGAGCGCGACGAGCTCGCCCGGCTGATCCGGGCCGAGGTGCGCGCCGCGACCGCGCCCAGGCACGGCCTGCTCTCCAGGGTCCGGCGCGCGGTGAAGGGCTGACGTCATGGCACGCATCTTCTGGATGGCGGTCGGCGCCGGCGCCACCGTCTGGGCCATGCGGAAGGCCAACGAGGCCGTCCACCGGCTCACCCCCGACAGCCTCTCCGGCACCGCCGCGCGCGGAGCGCTGCACCTGGGCGACCTCGCCAAGCAGTTCGCCCAGGACGTGCGGGCCGGCATGGCCGAGCGCGAGGAGCAGCTGAAGGACGACCTCGGACTGCACGGCACCGCCGTCGTCGAGCCCCGGACCGCCCGCCGGGTCCTGCGCGGCGAGCCGCAGTACCGAGCTATCTCGGCGGCGCCCGGCAGCCCGGCCGCCGCCCTGCCTCCGTCCCGCGCGCTCGCCCCCGGTGGCGGCCGCACCGCACCCCAGACCATTGAAGAAACGCCCCGCCGCGCGCTGCCGCCGCGGGGCGGCACCCCGAACCGGAAGGACCACTAATGGAGTCGGCTGAGATCCGCCGCCGCTGGCTGCGCTTCTTCGAGGAGCGCGGCCACACCGTCGTTCCGTCGGCGTCCCTGGTCGCCGACGACCCCACCCTGCTGCTCGTCAACGCCGGCATGGTGCCGTTCAAGCCCTACTTCCTGGGCGAGGTCAAGCCGCAGTTCTCGCGCGCCACCAGCGTCCAGAAGTGCGTGCGCACCCTGGACATCGAGGAGGTCGGGAAGACCACCCGGCACGGCTCCTTCTTCCAGATGTGCGGCAACTTCTCCTTCGGCGACTACTTCAAGGAAGGCGCCATCAAGTTCGCGTGGGAGCTGCTCACCACTCCCGTCGCGGACGGCGGCTACGGCCTGGAGAAGGAGAAGCTCTGGATCACCGTCTACAAGGACGACGACGAGGCCGAGCAGATCTGGCGTGACGTCATCGGCGTCCCCGCCGAGCGGATCCAGCGCCTCGGCATGAAGGACAACTTCTGGTCGATGGGCGTCCCCGGCCCGTGCGGCCCGTGCTCGGAGATCAACTACGACCGCGGCCCCGCGTACGGCGAGGAGGGCGGCCCGGCGGTCAACGGCGAGCGCTACCTGGAGATCTGGAACCTGGTCTTCATGCAGTACGAGCGCGGCCACGGCGACGGCAAGGACGGTTTCGAGATCCTCGGCGACCTGCCGAGCAAGAACATCGACACCGGCCTGGGCCTGGAGCGCCTCGCCGCCATCCTGCAGGGCGTCGACAATCTCTTCGAGATCGACACCAGCCGGATGATCCTCGACCGCGCCGCCGAGCTCACCGGACACGCCTACGGCGCCGACCACAAGTCGGACGTCTCGCTGCGCGTGGTCACCGACCACATCCGCACCGCGCTGATGCTGGTCGGCGACGGCGTCACCCCGGGCAACGAGGGCCGCGGCTACGTGCTGCGCCGCATCCTGCGCCGCGCCATCCGCAACATGCGCCTGCTGGGCGCGACCGAGCCGGTGGCCAAGGAGCTCATCGACATCGCCATCAAGGCGATGGCCCCGCAGTACCCGGAGCTGGAGACCGACCGCAAGCGCATCGAGACGGTCGTCGTGGGCGAGGAGGCCGCCTTCCTCCAGACCCTGAAGGCCGGCACCAACCTGCTGGACGCCGCCGTCACCGAGACCCGGCAGGCCGGCGGCGCGGTGCTCTCCGGCGAGCAGGCGTTCAAGCTGCACGACACCTACGGCTTCCCGATCGACCTCACCCTGGAGATGGCCGAGGAGCAGGGCCTCCAGGTGGACGAGGCCGGCTTCCGCCGGCTGATGCAGGAGCAGCGGGACCGCGCCAAGGCGGACGCCAAGGCGAAGAAGATGGGCCACGCCGACGTCGCCGCGTACCGCGAGGTCGCCGACACGTCCGGCGCCAGCGTCTTCACCGGCTACACCCTCACCGAGGGCGAGGCCACCGTGGTCGGGCTGCTGGTGGACGGCGTGCCGTCGCCGGCCGCCTCCGAGGGCGACGAGGTCGAGATCATCCTCGACCGCACCCCGTTCTACGCCGAGGGCGGCGGCCAGCTCGCCGACCACGGCCGGATCCGGCTGGAGTCCGGCGCGGTGGTGGAGATCCGCGACGTGCAGCAGCCCGTCCCGGGCGTCATCGTGCACTCCGGCGGCGTGCTGTTCGGCGAGGTCGTGCTGGGCGCCTCGGCGTACGCCACGATCGACGTGGACCGCCGCCGGGCGATCGCCCGTGCCCACTCGGCCACCCACCTGACCCACCAGGCGCTGCGCGACGCGCTCGGCCCGACGGCCGCCCAGGCCGGCTCCGAGAACGCCCCGGGCCGCTTCCGCTTCGACTTCGGCTCGCCCGCCGCCGTTCCGGGCAGCGTGCTGGTGGACGTCGAGCAGAAGATCAACGACGTGCTGGGCCGCGAGCTGGACGTCACCGCCGAGGTCATGACGATGGACCAGGCCCGCAAGGCCGGCGCCATCGCGATGTTCGGCGAGAAGTACGGCGACGAGGTGCGCGTCGTCACCATCGGCGACTTCTCCAAGGAGCTGTGCGGTGGCACCCACGTCGGCAACACCGCCCAGCTGGGCCTGGTGAAGCTGCTCGGCGAGTCCTCGATCGGCTCGGGCGTGCGCCGCGTCGAGGCGCTGGTCGGCGTCGACGCGTACAAGTTCCTGGCCCGCGAGCACACCGTGGTCTCCCAGCTCACCGAGCTGGTCAAGGGCCGCCCGGAGGAGCTGCCGGAGAAGATCTCGGGCATGCTCGCCAAGCTCAAGGACGCCGAGAAGGAGATCGAGCGCTTCCGCGCGGAGAAGGTACTGGCCGCCGCGGCGGGCCTGGCCGACTCGGCCGAGGACGTGCACGGCATCGCGGTGGTCGCGGCTCAGGTCGCCGACGGCGTCGGTGCCGACGAGCTGCGCAAGCTGGTCCTGGACGTGCGCGGCCGCCTGGGCTCGCGCCCGGCCGTGGTCGCCGCGTTCACCGTGGCGAACGACCGCCCGCTGACCGTGATCGCCACCAACGAGGACGCCCGCGGCCGCGGCATCAAGGCCGGCGAGCTGGTCCGCACCGCCGCCAAGACCCTCGGCGGCGGCGGTGGCGGCAAGGACGACGTCGCCCAGGGCGGCGGCTCCAACCCGGCCGCGGTCGGCGAGGCCATCGCCGCGGTGCGCGGCCTGGTCGCGGAGCGCGCCAGCTGATGGAGCAGGAGGAGAGGCCCTTCCGGCGTGGGCGGCGGATCGCCGTCGACGTCGGGGACGCCCGGATCGGGGTCGCGTCCTGCGACCCCGACGGGGTGCTCGCCACGCCGGTGGAGACCGTCCCGGCCGGGGTGAAGTCGCAGGCCCGGATCGCGGCGATCGTCGAGGAGTACGACGCCATCGAGGTGGTCGTCGGGCTGCCGCGCTCGCTCAGCGGCAAGGAGGGCCCGGCGGCGGAGAAGGTCCGCGCGTACGCCCTCCGGCTGGCCAACCGGCTCTACCCGGTGCCCGTCCGGCTGGTGGACGAGCGGATGTCGACCGTCACCGCGACCCACGGGCTGCGGGCCTCGGGGGTCAAGGCGAAGAAGGGCCGCTCGGTGGTCGACCAGGCCGCCGCGGTGGTGATCCTCCAGACCGCCCTTGAGTCCGAACGGGTGAGCGGACGCCCGCCCGGTGAGAGCGTCGAGGCGGTCGGCTGACCGGCCTGATCTAACGTCCCGAAGAGGGGTCCGTGCGGACACATCCGCGCGGACCCCTTTTTCGTTCGATTCCGTGTCCGTTTTATGTCGGTAAGAGTCGATGAAGATCGACTTGCCCGACTTGGAATGGTTCGTGCAGTTCGGATTGATCCGGACCGGCCCGGGCCGGTCCGGACCGGAGCGATTCGGGACGCCGAGGGAGCGTGAGCCATGACCGACCAGGACTTCCACCCGGGGCTCACCCCCGGCCACCTGGGCGCACCGGTGCTGGAGCCGGAGGGGCGCCCGCCGGTCGCGCCCCGACCGCGCCCCGATGCGCCGGATCCGCACCGGCGGCGCAACGGACTCGCCTGCGGGCTCACCGCGCTCGCGCTGATCGCGGTGTTCGGCGGGATCGGACTGACCGGCTACACCTGGTTCCAGGGGCAGCGCAAACCCGCCGCTGCCGCCGACTACAAGGGGCAGGGCAGCGGCAGCGTCCAGGTCTCCGTGCCGGAGGGCGCCGGCCTGTCCCAGATCGCCTCCGCGCTGGTCCGCAACGGGGTGGTGGCCAGTTCGCTCGCCTTCACCCGGGCGGCCAAGGGCAGCGCGGCGGCCGCCGGACGGATCCAGCCCGGGACGTACACGCTCAGGCTGAAGATGTCGGCCGCCGCCGCCCTGGCCATCCTGATCGACCCGGCCAACGCCAACGGCCTCACCATTCCCGAGGGTTGGCGCGGCTACCAGATCTACTCGGCGATCGACAAGAAGCTCAACCTCCCCGACGGCACCACCCGGCGGACCGCCCAGGAGCAGGCCGCCGAACTGGGCCTGCCGGACTTCGCCAACGGCAGCCCGGAGGGCTACCTGTTCCCGGCCACGTACAGCGTCACCGACGCGACCACCCCGCTGGAGCTGCTGAAGCAGATGGTCGAGCGGGCCGGCAAGGAGTACAGCCGGGACGACGCCACGGTGGTGGCGCAGACGCTCGGGCAGAGCCTGTACGGGCTGGTCACCGTGGCGAGCATGGTGCAGGGCGAGGCCGACAACACCGAGGACATGGGCAAGGTGGCCCGGGTCATCTACAACCGGCTGGCCAAGGGCATGCCGCTCCAGCTCGACTCCACGATCAACTACGCGCTCGGCCGCTCGACGCTCAACACCACGGTCACCGACACCAAGCTGAACTCCCCGTACAACACCTACCTGCACCCGGGGCTGCCGCCGTCGCCGATCTCCAACCCGGGCCGGCAGGCGATCATGGCGGCGCTGGACCCGACGCCGGGGGACTGGCTGTACTTCGTGACCGTTAAGCCCGGGGACACCCGCTTCACCGACAGCTACGAGGTGCACCAGCGCAACGTGGCGGAGTTCAACGCCGCCCGGGCCGCGAAGCCGAGCACCTCGCCCAGCGGCTCGGCGGCCGCCACGCCGCCGGCGACGCCGTGACCGGGTCGCCGGCCCCGGACGGGGTCGATCACTGACGGTATGTCCGTCCGGGCGGGTGCCAGGCTGCGGTACGGTAACGTCTCCTCCCAGGCGCTGCGCTAGCACGCCGGTTCGAGAATCAGCCGGGACGGCCTCGTCCCGGACGGCCGGTCCGATCCTCCGGTCGTCACCGTCGGTTAAGGGGATCAATGACCGATCTGGGTCGGGGCTACGGCCCCCAGGGCGAGCCGTGGCACCCCGGTGATCCCGGGTACGGCGGCCAGCAGCCGGTCCCCGGCCAGCAGGACGGCCAGTGGCAGCAGTACCCGCAGCAGGGCCAGCAGGTCCAGCAGCCGTACGAGGACGTGCAGCAGGGGTACCAGCAGCAGATGCCGGGCCACCCCCAGCAGATGACGGCAGCGCAGGGGTACCCCCAGCAGATGCCCGAGCAGGGCTACGCCCAGCAGCCGATGCCGCAGCAGGGGTACCCGTACCCGCAGCAGCAGATGCCCCAGCAGGGCTATCCCCAGCAGCAGATGCCGATGCAGCCCGGCATGCAGCAGCCCGGTACCCAGCACCAGGGCATGCAGCAGGGCGTGCCGCAGCAGTTCCAGCAGCAGTACCAACAGCAGTACCAGCAGCCGCCCGCCCAGCAGCAGGCCCCGCAGCAGCGGGCCCCGCAGCAGGGCGCCGCCCAGGCCGCGCCCGCCGCCGGCCCCGGCCCGGACGGGATCGACTGGGAGGCCGAGGCCGCCGCGCTGGAGGCGGGCGCCGACCCGGTCGGCGCGGCGCAGGAGCCCGCCGTCGAGGAGTGGGAGGACCGCGAGGACGGCCACCGCGAGGACGACGGCTACCTCGACGAGCACGCCGAGGCCCCGGAGTCCGGCTTCCTCGGCGCGCAGGACGACTCCCGCGAGGCCCAGAAGAAGCGCAAGGAGAAGGGCAAGAAGGCCGGCCGCCGCAACGGCGGCGCCTGCCTGCTGGTCGCGCTGGTGCTGCTCGGCGCCATGGGCGGCGCCAGCTGGTGGGGCTACGGCTTCTACCAGGACCACTTCGGGCCGCCGCCGGACTTCACCGGTGAGGGCTCCGGCTCCGTCCAGGTCGAGGTCAAGCAGGGCGCGGGCGGCGGGCAGATCGGCCTCGTGCTGAAGAACGCCGGTGTGGTCAAGAGCGTCGACGCGTTCACCAAGGCCTGCAACGCCGAGCCCAAGTGCGGCACCATCCAGTACGGCTACTACGGCATGAAGAAGGAGATGTCGGCGGCCGCCGCGCTGAAGGAACTGCTGGACCAGGCGGGCGGCGCGGCCCTGGTGGTCCCGGAGGGCAAGAACTCCTCCGAGATCTACGCGATGATCGACGCCAAGCTGAAGCTCCAGAAGGGCACCACGGCGAACGTCGCCAAGGCGCAGATCAACGACCTCGGCCTGCCCGGCTACGCCCAGGGCAACGTCGAGGGCTTCCTCTGGCCGACCCGCTACAACATCGCCGACGGCATGAAGCCCGAGGACCTGCTCAAGCAGATGGTGAAGAACGCCACCGAGAAGTACGCCGCGCTGGACGGGCAGGCCGCCTCGGTCGGCCTGAAGAACGCCTACGAGGTGATCACCGAGGCGAGCATCCTGCAGCGCGAGGGCAACAACACCGCGGACTTCGCCAAGATGGCCAAGACCATCCAGAACCGCCTGGCCAACGAGCCCGAGACCCACCACCGCCTGGGCATGGACACCACGCTGCAGTACTCGCTGGGCCGCAAGGACCTCACCAAGAAGGACATGGACGACGCGTCCAACAAGTACAACACCTACCTCAACCCGGGCCTGCCGCCCACGCCGATCTCCAATCCGGGCGACGACGCGATCAACGCGGTGCTGCACCCGGCGGACGGCAAGTGGCTGTACTTCATCGCGATGTCCCCGACCGAGACGCGCTTCGCCGAGACGAGCAAGGAGCACTACGCCAACGTCAAGGAGTACTGCCAGGCGGCCGGCCAGGGCTTCGACGAGGCCCGCGGCCACTGCACCAGCAAGTAGTCCGCACCGGTAACCGGCCCATGGAGGGGCAGCGTTGACCAGCAAGCACCGGGCGGCCGTCCTCGGCTCGCCGATCGCCCATTCGCTCTCGCCGGACCTGCACCGGGCCGCGTTCGCCGCGCTCGGGCTGGAGGGCTGGCGCTACGACCGCTTCGAGGTCGACGAGGCGGCCCTGCCGGGCTTCGTCGCCGGGCTGAACGAGGCCGAGTGGGCCGGGCTGTCGCTGACCATGCCGCTCAAGCGGGCGGTCATCCCGCTGCTGGACGAGGTCAGCGCCACGGCCCGCTCGGTGGACGCGGTCAACACCGTCGTGTTCACTCCCGACGGCCGGCGGACCGGGGACAACACCGACGTCCCCGGTCTGGTCGCCGCGCTGCGCGAGCGCGGCATCACCGAGGTGCCGGCCGCCGCCGTGCTGGGCGCCGGAGCCACCGCCTCCTCGGCGCTGGCGGCGCTCGCCCGGATCTGCACCGGCGAGGTGACGGTCTACGTGCGCAGCGCCGAGCGGGCCCGGGAGATGGCCGAGCTCGGCGAGCGGCTCGGCGTCGCCGTGCGGACCGCCGACTGGGAGCGCGGCGCCGAGGCGCTGGAGCGGCCGCTGACCGTCTCGACCACGCCGGTCGGGGCGACCGACGCCTTCGCCGACTCGCTGACGGCGGCCCCCGGCGCGCTGTTCGACGTGCTGTACCACCCGTGGCCGACGCCGCTGGCCGCCGCCTGCGCCGAGCGCGGGGCGACCGTCCTGGGCGGCCTGGACCTGCTGGTGCACCAGGCCGTGCTGCAGAGCGAGGCCTTCACCGGGCGCACGCCCGGGCCGCTGGCGGCGATGCGCGAGGCGGGCGAGAAGGCGCTCGCCGAGCGCTAGCGTGCCCCGGGCAGCAGCTTGCGGTCACTCCACGGCCGGATGGTGACCGGTTGCTGTCCGTCACGCGGACTGTGACCCCGGGTGCCGCTGGGGCATGAAAGGATTCAGGCACAAGGCACGTCCGGGGCGGGCCGCGGCGGTGCCGTGGACCGGTCCGCTGATGAAGGAGCTCCGTTGGGTACGTTGCGCTGGCTGACGGCGGGGGAGTCGCACGGCCCCGCACTCGTCGCGACGCTGGAAGGCCTGCCCGCCGGTGTACCGGTCACCACCGCCGTGGTGGCCGACGCGCTGGCGCGCCGCCGGCTCGGTTACGGCCGCGGGGCGCGGATGAAGTTCGAGCAGGACGAGGTGACCTTCCTCGGCGGCGTCCGGCACGGCCTGACCATGGGCAGCCCGGTGGCGATCATGGTCGGCAACACCGAGTGGCCGAAGTGGGAGCAGGTCATGTCGGCCGACCCGGTCGACCCGGAGGTGCTCGCCGGACTGGCCCGCAACGAGGCGCTGACCCGCCCCCGGCCCGGCCACGCCGACCTGGCCGGGATGCAGAAGTACTCGATCGACGAGGCCCGGCCGATCCTGGAGCGCGCCAGCGCCCGGGAGACGGCCGCCCGGGTCGCGCTGGGCGCCGTCGCCCGCGCGTACCTGAAGGAGACCTGCGGGATCGAGATCGTCAGCCACGTGGTCGAGCTGGCCGCCGCCAAGGCGCCGGCCGGCGTGCTGCCGCTGCCCTCGGACGAGGCCCGGCTGGACGCCGACCCGGTGCGCTGCCTGGACGCGGACGCCTCGAAGGCGATGGTCGCCGAGATCGACCAGGCCCACAAGGACGGCGACACCCTCGGCGGCGTGGTCGAGGTCCTCGCGTACGGCGTGCCGGTGGGCCTCGGCTCGCACGTGCACTGGGACCGCCGCCTGGACGCGCGGCTGGCCGCCGCGCTGATGGGCATCCAGGCGATCAAGGGCGTCGAGGTCGGCGACGGCTTCGAGCTGGCCCGGGTGCCGGGCTCGAAGGCGCACGACGAGATCGTCCCCACCCTCGAGGGCGTCAAGCGCACCTCCGGCCGCTCCGGCGGCACCGAGGGCGGCCTGTCCACCGGCGAGGTGCTGCGGGTGCGCGCCGCGATGAAGCCGATCGCCACCGTGCCGCGGGCGCTGCAGACCCTGGACGTGCGCACCGGTGAGCCGGCCAAGGCGCACCACCAGCGCTCGGACGTCTGCGCGGTGCCGGCGGCCGGCATCGTCGCCGAGGCGATGGTCGCGCTGGTGCTGGCCGACGCGGTGAACGAGAAGTTCGGCGGCGACCACGTGTCGGAGACCCGTCGCAACGTGCAGAACTACCTCGAGCACCTGATCGTCCGATGACCGCCCCCGTCGTGGTCCTGGTCGGGCCGCCCGGCAGTGGCAAGTCCACGGTCGGGCGGGCCCTGGCCGAGCGTCTGGGCGTCGGCTTCCGGGACACCGACGCCGACGTCGAGGCGCTGGCCGGCAAGCCCATCCCGGAGATCTTCATCGACGAGGGCGAGCCGCACTTCCGCGAGCTGGAGGTGGCGGCCGTACGGGCCGCCGCCACCGGGCACGGCGGGGTGCTGGCGCTCGGCGGCGGCGCGGTGATGGCCGGGACCACCCGGGAGCTGCTGCGCGAGCTGCCGGTGGTCTTCCTGGAGGTGCCGCTGGCCGACGCGGTCAAGCGGGTCGGCCTGGACGCCCCGCGCCCGCTGCTGGCGGTCAACCCGCGGGCCCGCTGGCGCGAGCTGATGGAGGCCCGCCGCCCCCTCTACCTCGAGGTGGCCACCGCCGTGGTCGACACCGCCGGCCGCACTCCCGCGCAGGTCGCGGACGCCGTACTGGAAGCACTGGAGCTGAAGACCCCCCATGACTGACAACACCGTCAGGATCCACGTCGGCGGGAGCGCCGGCCACGACCCGTACGACGTGCTGATCGGGCACCAGCTGCTCGGTGAGCTGGCGCCGCTGATCGGCACCCGTGCCAAGCGGGTCGCGATCATCCACCCGGAGGCGCTGTCCGCCACCGCCGACGCGATCCGCGAGGACCTGCTCGGCGAGGGGTACGAGGCGATCGCGCTCCAGGTGCCGAACGCCGAGGAGGCGAAGAGCGCCGAGGTGGCCGCGTACTGCTGGTCGGTGCTCGGGCAGACCGGCTTCACCCGCAGCGACGTCGTCGTCGGCCTCGGCGGCGGAGCCACCACCGACCTGGCCGGGTTCGTCGCGGCGACCTGGCTGCGCGGGGTGCGCTGGATCTCGATGCCCACCACGCTGCTGGGCATGGTCGACGCGGCCGTCGGCGGCAAGACCGGCATCAACATCGCCGAGGGCAAGAACATGGTCGGCGCCTTCCACCCGCCGGTGGGCGTGCTGGCCGACCTCGGCACCCTGGAGACCGTGCCCAGGCACGACTACGTCTCCGGCCTCGCCGAGGTCATCAAGTGCGGCTTCATCGCCGACCCGGTCATCCTCGACCTGATCGAGGCCGACCCGGAGGGCGCCAGGACCCCGGCCGGCCCGCACACCGTCGAGCTGATCCGCCGGGCGATCCAGGTCAAGGCCGACGTCGTCTCCGGGGACCTCAAGGAGTCCGGCCGGCGGGAGATCCTCAACTACGGCCACACCCTCGGCCACGCCATCGAGCGCAACGAGCGCTACAAGTGGCGGCACGGCGCGGCGATCTCCATCGGCATGGTCTTCGCCGCCGAACTCGGCCGCCTGGCCGGGCGGTTGGACGACGAGACGGCCGACCGGCACCGCACCGTCCTGGCCTCGGTCGGCCTGCCGCTGAGCTACCGGGCGGACGCCTGGCCGAAGCTGCTGGACGCGATGAAGATCGACAAGAAGTCGCGCGGCGACCTGATCCGCTTCATCGTCCTGGACGGCCTCGGCAAGACCTCCGTGCTGGAGGGCCCGGACCCGTCCCTGCTGGTCGCCGCGTACGCGGAGGTCTCGGCGTGACCAGGGTGATGGTGCTCAACGGGCCCAACCTGGGCCGGCTGGGCAGCCGGGAGCCGGACGTCTACGGCGCCACCTCCTACGCCGGGCTGGTCGAGCGCTGCACCGCGCTGGGCGAGGAGTTCGGCTTCGAGGTCGAGGTGCACGAGACCAACTCCGAGCAGCAGATGGTGGAGTGGCTGCACGAGGCGGCCGACGGGAAGGTGCCCGTGGTGATCAACCCGGGCGCGTTCACCCACTACTCGTACGCGATGCGGGACGCCGCCGCGCAGCGCACCGCGCCGCTGATCGAGGTGCACATCTCCAACCCGTACGCCCGGGAGTCCTTCCGGCACAACTCCGTGATCGCCGCGGTCGCCTCCGGCACCATCGCCGGGTTCGGGATCGGCTCGTACGAGCTGGCGCTGCGCGCCTTGGCGGAGCAGCTCGCCGCGCGGTGAGCAGGACGGGCCGGCGGCCCGGTGGCGGACTGTGCCCGCCGCCGGGCCGCCGTGTAGTGTCCCCGCTGAAAGGGTGTCGGGAGGTGCCGTGACGCAGTACGCCGGAGGTGGGCAGGTCCCGCCGCGTCCCGCCGCTCCGCCGGTGCCACCGGGGGGCGGTACGGGGGTGTCCCCGTCGGGGGCGCCCGTCCCGCCGCCTACTCCGCCGCCTCCGACGGTCCGGCCGTCGGCCGGACCCGGGCCGGCTCCTGCCCCGGCTCCGGTCACGCCCGCTGCACCGGCTCCTGCACCGGCTCCGGTCGCGCCCGCTGCACCGGCTCCTGCACCGGCTCCGGTCGCGCCTGCGCCCGTCCCGGCCGCCGCTCCCGGCCCTGGCCCCGCGCCCGCGCCGAGCGCGCCGGTTCCGGCCGGTGGCACCGGGCACTTCGTGCTGCCCGCCGGCACGCCCGTCCAGCTCCCGACCCACTCCCCGCAGCGGCACGCGCCCGCCGGGCCGATCGCCGTCCTGCTGATCGGCCCCGCCGGGGCGGGCAAGACCACCGTCGCCCGGTACTGGGCCGAGCACCGCGCCACCCCGACCGCGCACATCAGCCTGGACGACGTCCGCGAGTGGGTGCAGTCCGGCTTCGCCAACCCGCAGTCCGGCTGGAACAACGCCTCCGAGGCCCAGTACCGGCTGGCCCGCCGCACCTGCGGCTTCGCCTGCCGCAACTACCTGGCCAACGGGATCTCCTGCATCATCGACGACGCCGTCTTCCCGGACCGCCCGGCGATCGGCCTCGGCGGCTGGAAGCGGCACATCGGCCCCGGCATGATCCCGGTCGTCCTGCTGCCCAGCCTGGATTCGGTGCTGCGCCGCAACGCCCGCCGCAGCGGCAACCGGCGGCTCGGTGACGAGGAGGTGGCGCGCATCCACGGGCGGATGGCCGGCTGGTACAACTCCGGGCTGCCGATCATCGACAACTCCTACCTGGACGTCGCCGGTACGGCCGCCGAGCTGGACCGGGTCATCCTGGCCCGGCTGATGGGCATGCCGGTCCGCTGACCAGCGGCGCCCGCCCGGCCTGTCGGTGGCGGCTGCGATGATGGACCCCGTCCTGACGTCCTACACCAGGGGGAGCTGACGCCCGTGCCGGAGGGCCACATCATCCACCGCCTCGCCGTCCAGAGCCGTACGGCCTTCGGTGGCCGTCCCGTGCGGGTCTCCAGCCCGCAGGGCCGGTTCGCCGACGAGGCCAAGGTGCTCGACGGGCAGCTGCTCACCGGCGCGGAGGCCACCGGCAAGCACCTCTTCCTCGGCTTCGAGGAGGGTGCCTGGGTGCACGTCCACCTCGGCCTCTACGGCGGCTTCACCTTCGGCACCGGCCCGGCGCCCGATCCGGTCGGCCTGGTCCGGCTGCGGCTGGCCAACGACGACGGCTACGCCGACCTGCGCGGCCCCAACACCTGCAAGCTGGTCACCGGCGCCGAGAAGGCCGCCGTGGCCGCCCGGCTCGGTCCGGACCCGCTGCGCGCCGACGCCGACCCGGAGGCCGCCTGGCGCCGGATATCGGGCAGCCGTACGACCGTCGCCGCGCTGCTGATGGACCAGAAGGTGCTGGCCGGGGTGGGCAACGTCTACCGCGCCGAGGTGCTGTTCCGCCACCGCGTCAACCCGCACCGGGCGGGCCGCGACCTCACCCGCGGCGAGTGGGACGCGATCTGGGCCGACCTGGTCGCCCTGATGCGCGAGGGCGTCGCCGCCGGGCGCATCGACACCGTCCGGCCCGAACACACCCCCGAGGCCATGGGCCGACCGCCGCGGGTGGACGACCACGGCGGCGAGGTCTACGTCTACCGCCGCGCCGCGATGCCCTGCCTGGTGTGCGGCACGGAGGTGCGGACCGAGGAGCACGCCGCCCGCAACCTCTTCTGGTGCCCGACCTGCCAGGTGGCCTGAGCGGCCGGTCCGGGCGCCCAGTCCGTGGGCCGGGTCGACCGGCCGGGGGAGTCCGGCAAAGGGATCCGCGTGCGCCGGCGAACACCGTGTCAGGCGCCGCGCGGGGCAGGCCGATCCGGCCGGTCAGCCCGCGGCGGCGGTCGGCTCGTGGTGCTCGGCGGCGGCGCACTCGTCGAGGAGGGGGCGCATGCCTTCGTCGACGAGCCGGTAGCGCACCACACGTCCGTCCTTGTCCCCGGTGACCACGCCGGCCGTGCGGAGCAGCCGCAGGGCCTGGGAGACGGCGGGGTCGCGCATGCCGGTGGCGACCGCGAGGTCGCTGACGGCGAGCGGGCCGGCCCGGTGCAGGGCGAGCAGCAGGGCGAGCCGTCCCGGGTCGGCGAGCAGGGAGAACCGCTCGGCCCAGGACCGGACGTGCGCGGTGTCGCCGATCGCGGCGATGGCCTCGCAGACCCGGTGCCCGTCGATGGTGCGGTGGCCCGCGCGGTCGGCCGGTACGAGATGCATGCCCACATTCTCGCAGGCGGTGACCTGTGATCCTGCACACCTGCACAGGTGCGCAACCTTGCGAGGGTGAAGCACGAGCCCTACGGTGTAGCCCGCCGTGGTGCTCGGGAAGACCGGTGACGGACCCTCAGGGGTCCCAGTCCGGAGCGGCCCTCGCCACTGTGATCGGGGGACAGTCGTCCGTACCCATGTGCCACTGGGCGCCTCGTGCGCCTGGGAAGGCGGGTGCGGAAGCCCCGTAAGCCAGGAGACCGGCCACGGCATCTCACGAAGTCATTCCACGAGGTGCTGGAGCGTGATCCGACGATGACCCTGCCCGAAACCGCCGTCCCGACCGAGGCGGCCCCCTCCGTCCTGCCCACGTTCAGATGGAAGCGCGAGGACACCGTCCGCACGGCCGGGTTGATGGCGGTGATCCTGGCCATGCACGTGGTGGCCTTCGGGACGCTGGTCTTCCTGGTCGCGCCCCACGAGTACGCGGTCGGCACCCAGGTCTTCGGGGTGGGCCTGGGCATCACCGCGTACACCCTCGGCATGCGGCACGCCTTCGACGCCGACCACATCGCGGTGATCGACAACACCACCCGCAAGCTGATGGCGGACGGCAAGCGGCCGGTCTCGGTCGGGTTCTGGTTCGCGCTCGGCCACTCCTCGATGGTGGTCATCATGGCCGCCCTGGTGGCCGGCGGCGCCCAGCTGGCGAACACGCTGATGGACGACGAGTCGGCCACCCACAAGTGGCTCGGGCTGGTCGGCACGACGGCCTCCGGCGCCTTTCTCTACCTGATCGGCGCGCTCAACCTGGCGGCGCTGGTCGGCATCCTCAAGGTGTTCCGCTCGATGCGGGCCGGCCGGTACGACGAGGCGGAACTGGAGGAGCACCTCAACTCGCGCGGCTTCATGGCCCGGGTGCTGAACCGCGCGACCCGCTCCATCACCCGGCCGGGGCAGATGTTCCCGGTGGGCATGGTGCTGGGGCTGGGCTTCGACACCGCCACCGAGGTGACCCTGATGGTGATGGCCGGCTCGGGCGCGGCGGCCGGGCTGCCCTGGTACGCGATCGTCTGCCTGCCGCTGCTGTTCGCGGCCGGGATGAGCCTGTTCGACACCCTGGACGGGACGTTCATGAACTTCGCGTACCAGTGGGCGTTCTCCAACCCGGTGCGCAAGGTGTACTACAACCTGACCATCACCGGACTGTCGATCGCCGTGGCGTTCATCATCGGCACCATCGAGCTGGTCGGGGTGCTGCACGAGAAGCTCGACCTGACCGACCCGGTCACCGGCTTCATCGCGGACATCTCGCTGGACAACGTCGGGTACGCGATCGCCGGGCTGTTCGTGGTGGTGTGGGCCGCGGCGATCGCCTACTGGAAGCTGGCGGGCGTCGAGAAGCGCTGGACGCCCGAACGTCCCTGAGCCGTCGCCGCGGAGCCGTCGCGGGCCGAGGTCCTGGGCCGCGGTCGTGGGCCGCGGCCCGGCTCAGGGGGACGCGAGCAGGAGGGTGCCCGCCACGGCGAGGCCGGCGCCCACCACCTGCACCGGGCGCAGCCGCTCCTTCAGCACCCCGCGCGCCAGCAGCGCGGTGACCACCGGGTACAGCGAGGCGAGCACCGCGGCCACCGCTGCCGAACCGCCGTGCGAGGCCGCCGCGTACGCCGCGTTCGCGGCGACGTCGGCCAGCCCGACCCCGGTGAGCAGGGGCAGCCGGGAGCGCAGCTCCGGCAGCAGCGCGGAGGTGTCGGTGCCGCGCAGGCTCACCACCAGCGCGGCGCCGCCGACGGCGATGTTGACGAGGCGTTGGGCGCACAGTGCGAGCAGCAGCCCGCCGCCGGCCGAGGCCTGGGAGAGCAGGGCCATGTTGGCGCCGAAGCCGAACGCGGCGGCCAGGGTCAGCACCAGGGCGGTGCGGGCGGCGGACGGTCCGCCGCGCTCGGGGCCGCCGGCCAGCACCACGCCGGCCAGTGCGACCACGATCCCGGCCAGCTGGACCGGCCCCGGCCGTTCGCCGAGCGCCAGTCCGACGCCGACCGGCACGGCGACGCCGACGGTGGCCAGCGGGGAGACCACCCCCATCGGGCCGAGCGCGAGCGCCCGGTAGAAGGCGAGCATCGCGAACGGGCCGATCGCGCCGGCGGCCACCGCGTACCAGAGCGCGGGGGAGAGGTCGGCCCAGCCGCCAGTGGCCGGCAGCGCGAGGAGCAGGGCGACCGTCGCCGCGGTCTGGGAGGCGACCACGACGGCCAGTGCGGGGAGCCGCCGGGTGAGGACGCCGCCGCCGAAGTCGCCCAGGCCGCAGAGCAGGCTGGCGGACAGGGCGAGCAGGACGGTCACCGGAGGCGCCCGGGAGAGGAGGACAGCACAATGCACTCCGAAGTACAGTCGGATGGACTCGTTGCCGGATCGGCAGCGTAGTTCACTGAACTGAGCTTCGCAGAGCAATATCCTGAACTTTTCGGGATGTGGACACCGGAGGACTGTCAAGCGTGCCGGACCCCGACCTCGTCGCCCAGGCCCTCGCCCGCAACCTCAAGCGGCTGCGCACCGGACGCGGCCACACGCTGGACGCCCTCGCCGCCCGCTCGGGGGTGAGCCGCGGCATGGTCGTCCAGATCGAGCAGGGGCGCACCAACCCCAGCGTGGCCACCGTGGTGCGGCTCGGCGACGCCCTGGGCGTCTCGATCGCCACCCTGCTCGACTACGAGGAGGGCCCGGACGTGCGGATCGTCCCCGGTGACCAGGCCGTCCCGCTCTGGACCGGCGCGAGCGGCGGGACCGGCACCCTGCTGCACGGCATCGAGGCGCCCGGGCCGCTCGAGCTGTGGGAGTGGCGGATGGAGCCGGGCGAGGAGTACGCCGCGGAGCCGCACCCGGCCGGGACGGTGGAGATCATCCGGGTCGACGAGGGGGAGCTGACCCTGGTGCACGACGGGACGGAGCACCCGGTGCCGGCCGGCAGCACGGTCTCCTTCGACGCCTCCTACGCCCACGTCTACCGCAACGCGGGCGGGCGGCTGCTGCGGCTGACCATGGTGGTGTCCGTCCCGCCGCCGCGCTGAGGGCGGCCGTGCCGCGACGGCCCCTCCCCGGATCGGGGGAGGGGCCGTCGCGGTCGCCCGGTCAGTGCCGGTCGCCGTAGCGGCGGCGGAACTGCTCGACCCGGCCCGCGGTGTCGAGCACCCGGGACTGGCCGGTGTAGAAGGGGTGGCTCGCCGAGGAGATCTCCACGTCGACCACCGGGTAGGTGGTGCCGTCCTCCCACTCCACCGTGCTCGCGCCGGTGGCCGTGGAGCGGGTGAGGAAGGCGAGCCCGCCGACCTTGTCGCGGAAGACGACCGGACGGTAGCTCGGGTGGATTCCGGACTTCATTGGGAAGCTCCTGTCTGGTGGGAGGGGGTTCGAGGGGGGTGTGCTCAGCGCTCCTCGCGGAAGTCGACGTGCCGCCCGGCGGCGGGGTCGTACTTGCGCAGGACCATCCGGTCCGGGTCGTTCCGCCGGCTCTTGCGGGTCACGTAGGTGTAGCCGGTGCCAGCGGTGGAGCGGAGCCTGATCACGGGGCGCAGTTCGCTGCGGGCCATCGGGTCCTCCTTCGTCTGCGGCGCCGGACCGGGACGCCGGGCCGGGCCTTCGCTGAAACGGATGTCGTTTTCAGTGGACACAACACGGCCACCGCCCCACCCATTCCCGCACCCGCGGGGGCGCTCGGCGGGCGGTTCGGGCCCGGGGTTCGTAGGCTCGACGCATGGCGGATGCGTACGCGGGGCGGCGGGAGCGGGTGCGGGAGCACTGCAGTGCGGCCGGGGCCGACGCGGCGCTGGTCACCCGGGCGGCGAACGTCCGGTACCTGACGGGCTGCGCGCCCTGCGGGGCCACGCTGCTGCTCACCCCGGACCGGGCCCTGCTGGCCCTGCCGGACGACCTGCCGCCGGACGACTCCGGGGAGCACCTGATCGCCGCCGACGTCGTCCAGGTGCCGGTGTCGGCCGGGTCGGACACCGCGCTGGCCGCCGCGGCCGCCGCCGCCCGGCTGGGGGTGCGGGCCCTGGCGGTGGAGGAGCACGACCTGACCGTCACCCGGCACCGGGCGGTGGGGAGCCTGGTGGAGGGGGCCCGGCTGGCGGACCTCGACCGGGTCGTCGAGCGGCTGCGGGTGGTCAAGGACGAGCACGAGATCGCCGACCTGCGGATCGCCGCCGAGATCGCCGACCAGGCGCTCGGCGAACTGCTGGAGTCGATCCTGGTCGGCCGCACCGAGCGGCACCTGGCCATGGAGCTGGAGCGCCGGATGATCGACCACGGCGCCGACCGGGCCGCGTTCCCGGTCTCGGTGGGCACCGGCAGCCACTCCGGCCAGCCCGCCCACCAGCCGACCGACCGCCGAGTGGAGGAGGGGGACTTCCTCACCGTGGTGATGGGCGCCCAGTACCGCGGCTACGGCGTCTCGACCGCCCGGACCTTCGTGATCGGCGCCGCCCCCGCTCCCTGGCAGGTGGAGTTGCACCGGCTGGTCTTCCGGGCCCAGCGCGCCGCCCGGGAGGCCCTCGGCCCGGGCGTGGAGCAGTGCGTGCCCGACCGGGCCGCCCGGCAGCTCCTGGAGGCGGCGGGCCACACCGAGGCCTCCCCGCACCCGGTGGGCCACGGCATCGGGCTGGAGATCCGGGAGGCGCCGCGCCTCGGTCCCTCGGACATGGGTAAACTGGACAGTCGCGTGCCGGTCACCGTCGGCCCTGGGGTGCACCTCCCGGGCAAGGGCGGGGTCCGGATCGAGGACACGCTCGTCGTGCGTCCCTTCGAGGAGGGCGGGCCCGAGCTGCTCACCATCACCACCAAGGAGCTCCTCGCCCTGTGACGGCGGCCCCCCGGGGCGGTCGGCGGCAGGACGCAACCCCTTGGTTCCTTGACAGCTATATCCAGGAGTAAGTGCGCCCGTGGCTTCCACGAACGATCTCAAGAACGGCATGGTCCTCAAGCTGGAGGGCGGCAAGCTCTGGTCCGTCGTCGAGTTCCAGCACGTCAAGCCCGGTAAGGGCCCGGCCTTCGTTCGGACCAAGCTCAAGGAGGTCCTGACGGGCAAGGTCGTCGACAAGACCTTCAACGCCGGCACCAAGGTCGAGACCGCCAACGTCGACAAGCGCGGCATGCAGTTCTCGTACAAGGACGGCGAGAACTTCGTGTTCATGGACATGGACACCTACGACCAGCTGACCGTCGAGCCGGCCGTCGTGGGCGACGCCGCCAAGTACCTGCTCGAGGGCTTCGAGGCCCTGGTCGCCACCAACGAGGGCGCGGTGCTGTACATCGAGCTCCCGGCGGCCGTCGAGCTGGAGATCGCCGAGACCGAGCCGGGCGTCCAGGGCGACCGCTCCACCGGCGGCACCAAGCCGGCCACCCTGGAGACCGGCGCCGAGATCCAGGTGCCGCTCTTCATCACCACCGGTGAGAAGGTCAAGGTCGACACCCGCGACGGCAGCTACCTCGGCCGGGTGAAGTAAGTCCGTGTCGGCCGCACGCAGTAAGGCCCGTACCCGGGCCTTCCAGATCCTCTTCGAGGCCGACCACCGCGGGGTCGACCCGCAGCAGGTCCTCGCCGACTGGGTGGCCCGCGCCCGCGAGCCCAAGCCCGACGAGGGCACCCCGCAGGTCGGCGAGTACACCATGGAGCTGATCGAGGGATACGTCCAGCACGCCCGTCGCATCGACGAGCTGATCGAGCAGTACGCGGTCGGCTGGACCCTCGACCGGATGCCGATCGTGGACCGCAACGTCCTGCGCCTCGGCGCGTACGAGCTGATCTGGGAGGACGGCGTCCCGGACGCGGTCGTCCTGGACGAGTCCGTCGAGATCGCCAAGGAGTTCTCCACGGACGACTCGCCGGCCTTCGTGAACGGCCTGCTCGCCCGCTTCCTGGAGCTGAAGCCGAGCATCCGCCGGTAACCGGTCGCGCCCCGCGAACGGCCGCCGCACCCGACCCCGGGCGCGGCGGCCGTTCCGCGTTTCACCCGGCAGGCGTAGTGTGGTGCCCTACTCGCCAGTAACTTGAAGGGCAGGCCGACCCATGACCACCGTGATCCGCAGCGAGTTCGACGAGGGCATCGCCCTCACCGGACACCCGGAGGAGCCCGGCCGCTACCGGGCCGAGCTCGGGGCCGGCTGGCAGATCGGCGGCGGGATCAACGGAGGGCTGCTGCTCGCCGTGGCCGGACACGCGCTGTCGCTGGAGCACGACGAGCACCCCGACCCGGTCTCGATCAGCGGTTACTACCTGTCCGCCGCCACCCCCGGCCCGGCCACCGTCCGCACCGAGGTGCTGCGCACCGGCCGCGGCCTGTCCACCGGCACCGCCTCGCTCAGCCAGGACGGCGTCGAGCGGCTGCGGGTGGTGGCCAGCCACGGTGACCTCGCCGCCGTCGAGGGCGAGGTGCGCACCACCGCCGTGCCGCCCCAGCTGCCGCCGCCGGACCAGTGCATCGGCGTCGAACACGCGCCGCCGCAGCTGATCGAGCAGGCCGCCCTGCTGGAGCGCTTCGACCTGCGGCTCGACCCGGCGACCGTCGGCTGGGCGCTCGGGCAGCCCTCCGGCAACGGCCGGATCCAGGGCTGGTTCCGGCTGCGCGACGGCCGGCAGCCCGACCCGCTGCTGCTCCTGCTGGTCGCCGACGCGCTGCCGCCGGTCACCTTCGACCTCGGCCTGCCCGGCTGGGCGCCGACCGTCGAACTGACCGTCCACCTGCGGGCCAAGCCGGCGCCCGGCTGGCTGCGCGTCACCCACGCCACCCGCAACCTGGCCGGCGGCTACTTCGAGGAGGACGCCGAGGTCTGGGACGAGGCCGGTCGGCTCGTCGCCCAGTCCCGGCAGCTGGCGCGGGTGCCGCGCTCCGCCTGAGGTGTCCGGCGGGAGGCGGCGGTCCGACCGCCGGTATTACCGGTGGTTACATTCCTGTGACACGCCGTACGTGTGTGGCGCCCGGAACTGGGGAGTAACACGGTCAGCGGCGAGCCCCGCCGCTGACCGTCACCGCCGACGGTCGCCCGCCGACGCCAGGAGCCTCGATGACCAGCCGCAAGGGCCGCGCCCGCCGTAACCCCGACTGCACCGCCGGCGGCCTGCGGCCCGCGCTGCGGGCGCCGCACCACCCGCGGCGGGTCGAGGGCGCCGACCAGGCGTTCGTCATCGGAGTGCTCACCAACGCCGCGGACTTCCAGCGGGCCCGCGCCTGGGGCGTGTGCGACGCCCCCGACTACGAGCACTACCTCGCGGACACCGCCGACCTGCTGGCCGACGCACTGGAGCGGTTCGAGACGGTGCGGGCCCGGATGTTCCACCCGCAGGACTTCGAGGAGTTCTGCCTGCTGCACCGGCTGGACCCGGCGGAGCCCTCCGCGCGCGAGCGCTACCTCGTCAACCCGCCGCTGCGCACCCAGCTGCTGGCCTATCAGGGCGAGGAGCTGGCCGGGGACTTCGTGCCCCGCCTGGTCCGCGCCCGGGAGAACGGCCTGACGCTGCGCCACGCCGACCTGCTGCTCGACGGCGGCCTGTACGGGGGCGCGGGCGAGGACGACGAGGACCACGGCCGCTGGGTGCGCGCCGCCCACCAGCGCGGGGCCGAGGTCTTCCGCCGGATGCTGGTCGGCGCCGGCGCCGGGGTGTACGAGCTGCGACTGCGGGTCGACGCCCCGGACGGGAAGCTGGCCGCCGCGGCCCGGGTCCTGCAGTGGGAGGACGGCGTGGTGCGGATCAACGACGAGGACCTCGAGCTGGTCTGCGCGGTGCTGTGCGCCGGGCTGGCGCTGGAACTGCCGGGCGTCGCGGTGCTGCACGGCTCGCAGGGCTCGGCCGCCGGCTGCGGCGAGTACCTGCCGGCCGCCTGGGCCTGGTCCAGCGGCGGCCCGGACTGGGCGCCGGCCGCCCGCCCGGTGCGGCTGGACGGCGTGGCGGCGCGGCCCGGTTACAGCCTGGGTACGGTCTGCTGACCGGCGGCGCCCGAAACGCCGCGGCGCGGCCCCCGTTCCGGGGACCGCGCCGTGACGTTTCTGCTTGGTAATCGGTATTCCCGGCCCCATGGGGAGCCGCGATCAGGAGCAGAGGTGGAGCGGGTCGTGCAACAGATCGCCTGCGGAGGCGGCGAGCGTCAGCTCGCGTCCTCCTCGCGCACCGCGCGGCGCGCGTCGGGGTTGAGCACGCCCCAGGAGATCAGCTGCTCGGTGAGGATCGACGGCGACTGGTCGTAGATCACGGCCAGCGTGCGCAGGTCGTCCTGGCGGATCGAGAGGACCTTGCCGTTGTAGTCGCCGCGCTGGCTCTGGATGGTCGCCGCGTAGCGCTGCAGCGGACCTGCCTTCTCGGACGGGACCTGGGTCAGTCTCTCCAGGTCGAGGACCAGGCGCGGCGGCGGCTCGGCCGCGCCGCCGGGGGTGCCGCCGGGCAGCAGCTCCTGCACCGGAACGCCGTAGAACTCGGCCAGCTCGGCCAGCCGCTGCACGGTGACCGCACGGTCGCCGCGCTCGTACGAGCCGACGACGACCGCCTTCCAGCGCCCCTGGGACTTCTCCTCGACACCGTGCAGGGAGAGCCCCTGCTGAGTGCGGATCGCTCGGAGCTTGCCTCCGAGCTGCTTCGCGTAGTCGCTGGACATTGATCTCCCCGGACGAGATTGCTTCGCGTTCAGTGGTGGGTCACGGGCTTGGCCGGCGTCGTTACCGGTGGGTTCGACACCCGTCTCGTAACTCACTGTGAGGTTACGTAGAGTAAGGTGTTGCGTCAAGCCGAATGGGGCAGTCGTGCGAATGGCCCGCATCCTGGGCGCATCCGGGGCGTGAACCCGGCGAAGCGGAACGGTGGACGTCCGTTTGCCTCCCGCGGCGCTGATAGGATGACCCGAAGCCCGCGCCCGGTTCGGCGCGGGCGGATCCCAGGCATCCTTTAAGGCCCGTCCCGTGAGGCGGGGAAGGAGGTCCGCTTCGGCATGACCGCACACCACGAACCGACGCCGCGGCCGCCGCACCAGGTGCTGGACGGCTCGGACATCGCCCGGGTCGTCACCCGGATAGCGCACGAGATCGTCGAGCGCGCCAAGGGCGCGGAGGACGTCGTGCTGCTCGGCATCCACACCAGGGGCGTCCATCTCGCCCGCCGCCTGCACGGCCGGCTGGCCCAGATCACCGGCAGCGACATCCCGCTGGGCACCCTGGACATCACCATGTACCGGGACGACCTGCGGCTGAAGCCCGCCCGCGCCCTGGAGCACACCGAGATCCCGCCCGGCGGCATCGACGGCAAGCTGGTGATCCTGGTCGACGACGTGCTGTTCTCCGGCCGCACCATCCGCGCCGCGCTCGACGCGCTGAACGACATCGGCCGCCCGCGGGCCGTCCAGCTCGCCGTCCTGGTCGACCGCGGCCACCGCGAGCTGCCGATCCGGGCCGACTACGTGGGCAAGAACCTCCCCACCTCGTTGCGCGAGGCCGTGCAGGTGCGCCTGGCCGACACCGACGGCGTGGACGCCGTCCTGGTCGGCGACCGCGACCACGCCGCGCGCAGCTCGCAGGCCCTGGCCTTCCAGCCCACCGAACCGCACCTCCCGGAGTAGCCGCGTGAAGCGCCACCTCGTCTCCGCCGCCGATCTCAGCCGCGACGACGCGCTGCTGATCCTGGACACCGCCGAGGAGCTGGCCCAGCTCTCCGGGCGGGCCGTCAAGAAGCTGCCCACGCTGCGCGGCCGCACCGTCGTCAACCTCTTCTTCGAGGACTCCACCCGCACCAAGACCTCCTTCGAGGTCGCCGAGAAGCGGCTCTCCGCCGACGTCATCAACTTCTCCGCCAAGGGCTCCTCGGTCTCCAAGGGCGAGAGCCTCAAGGACACCGCCCTGACCCTCCAGGCGATGGGCGCCGACGCGGTCGTCATCCGGCACCACGCCTCCGGCGCGCCGGCCCGGCTGGCCCAGTCCGACTGGCTGCACGGCAGCGTCATCAACGCCGGTGACGGCACCCACGAGCACCCCACCCAGGCGCTGCTCGACGCCTTCACCATGCGCCGCCACCTCAACCGGGGCGCCGGCAACGACCTCGCCGGGCGCCGGGTGACCATCGTCGGCGACGTCCTGCACAGCCGCGTCGCCCGCTCCAACGTGCACCTGCTGACCACCCTCGGTGCCCAGGTCACCTTCGTCGCCCCGCCGACCCTGCTGCCCATCGGCATCGAGAACTGGCCCTGCGAGATCAGCTACGACCTCGACAGCGTGCTGCCCAAGACCGACGCGCTGATGATGCTGCGGGTGCAGCGCGAGCGGATGAACGCCGCGTTCTTCCCGACCGAGCGCGAGTACAGCCGCCGCTACGGCATGAACGGCATCCGGATGGCCCAGCTGCCCGAGCACGCCATCGTGATGCACCCCGGCCCGATGGTCCGCGGCATGGAGATCACCGCCGAGGTCGCCGACTCGCCGCGCTGCACCGTGGTCGAGCAGGTCGCCAACGGCGTCTCCGTCCGGATGGCCGTCCTCTACCTGCTGCTCGGCGGCGCCGTCTTCGCCGACGGCTCCGGCGAGCCCGCCCGCACCGACTCCGTGGAGACCGCTCAGTGACCAGCTACCTGATCCGCAACGCCAAGGTCCTGGGCGGCGCCCCGCAGGACCTCCACCTCGCCGACGGCGTCATCCAGGCGGTCGGCACCGGCCTGGCCGTCGAGGCGGACATCGAGATCGACGCCACCGGCATGGTCGTCCTGCCCGGCCTGGTCGACCTGCACACCCACCTGCGGGAGCCCGGCCGCGAGGACGCCGAGACCGTGCTCACCGGCACCCGGGCCGCCGCGATGGGCGGCTTCACCGCCGTGCACGCGATGGCCAACACGACCCCGGTGGCCGACACCGCCGGCGTGGTCGAGCAGGTCTGGCGGCTCGGCCAGGAGGCCGGCTACTGCGACGTCCAGCCGGTCGGCGCCGTCACCGTCGGCCTGGAGGGCAAGAAGCTCGCCGAACTCGGCGCGATGCACGAGTCCGCCGCGAACGTCCGGGTCTTCTCGGACGACGGCAAGTGCGTGGACGACGCGGTGCTGATGCGCCGCGCCCTGGAGTACGTCAAGGCCTTCGACGGCGTCGTCGCCCAGCACGCCCAGGAGCCGCGGCTGACCGAGGGCGCCCAGATGAACGAGGGCCAGGTCTCCGGCGAGCTCGGGCTCGGCGGCTGGCCGGCCGTCGCCGAGGAGTCGATCATCGCCCGCGACGTGCTGCTGGCCGCGCACGTCGGCTCCCGGCTGCACGTCTGCCACGTCTCCACGGCCGGCTCCGTCGAGATCATCCGCTGGGCCAAGGCCAAGGGCTGGGACGTCACCGCCGAGGTCACCCCGCACCACCTGCTGCTCACCGACGAACTCGTCCGCTCCTACGACCCGGTGTACAAGGTGAACCCGCCGCTGCGCACCGCCGAGGACGTCCAGGCGCTGCGCAAGGCCCTCGCCGACGGCACCATCGACGCCGTCGCCACCGACCACGCGCCGCACCCGGCCGAGGACAAGGACTGCGAGTGGGCCGTGGCCGCGATGGGCATGGTCGGCCTGGAGACCGCGCTGTCGGTCGTCCAGCAGACCATGGTCGACACCGGCCTGCTGAACTGGGAGGGCGTCGCCGACCGGATGTCGCACCGCCCGGCCCGGATCGGCCGTCTCACCGGGCACGGCCGGCCGATCTCGGCTGGTGAGCCCGCCAACCTGGTGCTGTTCGATCCCGCGTACCGTGGTGCCGTGAATCCGGACAGCTTCGCCACCCGCAGCCGCAACACCCCCTACAAGGGCATGGACCTGCCCGGACGGGTGCACGCCACCTTCCTGCGCGGCCGCGCCACCGTGCTGGCCGGTGAGCCGACCGAGCAGGGCGGCCCGGCATGACCGGGACCGCCGCGGGGGCGCTCGGTCCGGCGGCCCACGCCCTGCTCGCCAAGGAGCAGGCGAAGGTCACCAACTGGCCCGGCTACATCGGCTGGTCCGTCGGACTGGTGATCGTCATCGGCCTGGTCTACTGGCTGATGCGCCAGGGCTGGAACTGGCGGCGCACCCTGCAGTCCGGCATCCCGCCGCTGCCCGCCGTGCCGGCCGGCGCCGGCCGGACCATCCTGGAGACCAGCGGCCGGTACCACGGCACCACCACCGCCGGGGACTGGCTCGACCGGGTCGTCGCCCACGGCCTGGGCACCCGCAGCCGCGCCGACCTCACCCTCGGCGAGGACGGCCTGCTGGTGCGGCGCCCCGGCGACGTGGACTTCTGGATCCCGGCCGAGCACCTGAAGGGCGCCCGGACGGACTCCGCCATCGCGGGCAAGGTCGTCCCGTCCGGACTGCTCGTCGTCACCTGGACGCTCCCCCAGCCCTCGGCCGGGGGGACCTCCACGGAGACCGAACTGGAGTCCGGCTTCCGGGCCGACCACCCCGATGAGCACACCGCCTGGGTCGAGGCGATCGCCCAGCTCGCAACACGTACGAAGACGAAGACGGAAGAGGCCGCGCAATGACCGCACCTGCCCCCACCACGCAGCGCCAACGGCGGGACCGGGTCCCTGCCGTGCTCGTCCTGGAGGACGGCCGGACCTTCCGCGGCCAGGCCTACGGCGCGATCGGCGAGACCTTCGGCGAGGCGGTCTTCAACACCGGCATGTCCGGCTACCAGGAGACCCTGACCGACCCGTCGTACCACCGCCAGGTGGTCGTGATGACCGCCCCGCAGATCGGCAACACCGGCTGGAACGACGAGGACGACGAGTCCAAGCAGATCTGGGTCGCCGGCTACGTCGTCCGCGACCCCGCCCGGGTGGCGTCCAACTGGCGCTCCCGCCGCTCGCTGGACGAGGAGCTGGCCCGCCAGGGCGTCGTCGGCATCAGCGGCATCGACACCCGCGCGCTGACCCGCCACCTGCGCGAGCGCGGCGCCATGCGCTGCGGCATCTTCTCCGGCGAGGCGGTGGCCGACGAGGCCGCCCTGCTCACCCGGGTGCAGCAGTCGCCGGAGATGAAGGGCGCCGACCTGTGCGCCGAGGTGGCCACCACCGAGCCGTACGTGGTGCCCGCCGTCGGTGAGAAGAGGTTCACCGTCGCCGCGCTGGACCTCGGCATCAAGGCGATGACCCCGCAGCGGATGGCCGAGCGCGGCATCGAGGTGCACGTGCTGCCGGCCGACTCCAGCCTCGAGGACGTCTACGCGGTCTCCCCGGACGGCGTGTTCTTCTCCAACGGCCCGGGCGACCCGGCCACCGCCGACCACCAGGTCGCCGTCGCGCAGGGCGTCCTGGAGCGGGGCACCCCGTTCTTCGGCATCTGCTTCGGCAACCAGATCCTCGGCCGCGCCCTGGGCTTCGGCACCTACAAGCTCAAGTACGGCCACCGCGGCATCAACCAGCCGGTGCAGGACCGCACCACCGGCAAGGTCGAGGTGACCGCCCACAACCACGGCTTCGCCGTGGACGCGCCGCTGGACCGGGTGAGCGACACCCCCTACGGGCGGGTCGAGGTCTCCCACGTCTGCCTCAACGACGACGTGGTCGAGGGCCTGCAGGCGCTCGACGTGCCCGCCTTCAGCGTGCAGTACCACCCCGAAGCGGCCGCCGGCCCGCACGACGCCGCCTACCTGTTCGACCGCTTCGTGAAGCTCATGGAGGGCCAGCGTGCCTAAGCGCACTGACATCAAGTCCGTCCTGGTGATCGGCTCCGGCCCGATCGTCATCGGCCAGGCCGCCGAGTTCGACTACTCGGGCACCCAGGCCTGCCGCGTCCTCAAGGCCGAGGGCCTGCGGGTCGTGCTGGTCAACTCCAATCCGGCCACGATCATGACCGACCCGGAGATCGCCGACGCCACCTACGTCGAGCCGATCACCCCGGAGTTCGTCGAGAAGATCATCGCCAAGGAGCGCCCCGACGCGCTGCTGCCGACCCTGGGCGGCCAGACCGCGCTGAACACCGCGATCTCGCTGCACAAGGCGGGCACGCTGGAGAAGTACGGCGTCGAGCTGATCGGCGCCGACGTCGAGGCGATCAACAAGGGCGAGGACCGCGACCTGTTCAAGGGCGTCGTCGAGGCCGTCAAGGCCAAGATCGGCCACGGTGAGTCCGCCCGCTCGGTCATCTGCCACAGCATGGACGAGGTGCTGGCCGGGGTCGACACCCTCGGCGGCTACCCGGTCGTGGTCCGTCCCTCCTTCACCATGGGCGGCGCCGGCTCCGGCTTCGCCCACAACGAGGAGGACCTGCGCCGCATCGCCGGCCAGGGCCTGGCGCTCTCGCCGACCACCGAGGTGCTCCTGGAGGAGTCCATCCTCGGCTGGAAGGAGTACGAGCTGGAGCTGATGCGCGACAAGAACGACAACGTCGTGGTCGTCTGCTCCATCGAGAACTTCGACCCGATGGGCGTCCACACCGGTGACTCGATCACCGTCGCCCCGGCGATGACGCTCACCGACCGCGAGTACCAGATCCTGCGCGACGTCGGCATCGCCGTCATCCGCGAGGTCGGCGTCGACACCGGCGGCTGCAACATCCAGTTCGCCGTCAACCCCGTCGACGGCCGGGTCATCGTCATCGAGATGAACCCGCGCGTCTCCCGCTCCTCGGCGCTCGCCTCCAAGGCCACCGGCTTCCCGATCGCCAAGATCGCCGCCAAGCTGGCCGTCGGCTACACCCTGGACGAGATCCCCAACGACATCACCGCCGAGACCCCGGCCTCCTTCGAGCCGACCCTCGACTACGTCGTCGTCAAGGTGCCGCGGTTCGCGTTCGAGAAGTTCCCGAGCGCCGACGCCACGCTGACCACCACCATGAAGTCCGTCGGCGAGGCCATGGCGCTGGGCCGCAACTTCCCCGAGGCGCTCCAGAAGGCGCTGCGCTCGCTGGAGAAGAAGGGCTCCCAGTTCAGCTGGACCACTCCGCTGGGCGACAAGTCCGAGCTGCTGGGCAAGGCCGCCGTGCCGACCGACGGCCGGATCAACACCGTGATGGACGCCATCCGGGCCGGGGCCACCCCGGAGGAGGTGTTCGACGCGACCAAGATCGACCCGTGGTTCGTCGACCAGCTCTTCCTGCTCGACGAGATCGCCGGCGAGCTGGCCGAGGCCGCCGAGCTCACCCCCGAGCTGCTGCGCCACGCCAAGCGGCACGGCTTCTCCGACCAGCAGATCGGCGAGATCCGCGGCCTGCGCCCCGACGTGGTGCGCGAGGTGCGCCACGCGCTCGGCATCCGCCCGGTGTTCAAGACCGTCGACACCTGCGCCGCCGAGTTCGCCGCCAAGACCCCGTACTTCTACTCGTCCTACGACGAGGAGAGCGAGGTCGCCCCGCGCACCAAGCCGGCCGTGATCATCCTCGGCTCCGGCCCGAACCGCATCGGCCAGGGCATCGAGTTCGACTACTCCTGCGTCCACGCCTCCTTCGCGCTGGCCGACGCCGGGTACGAGACCGTCATGGTCAACTGCAACCCGGAGACCGTCTCCACCGACTACGACACCTCCGACCGGCTCTACTTCGAGCCGCTCACCCTGGAGGACGTGCTGGAGATCGTCCACGCCGAGCGGCAGGCCGGCCCGCTGGCCGGCGTGATCGTCCAGCTCGGCGGCCAGACCCCGCTCGGCCTGGCCCAGGCCCTCAAGGACAACGGCGTGCCGATCGTCGGCACCCAGCCCGAGGCGATCGACCTCGCCGAGGAGCGCGGCGCCTTCGGCCGCGTGCTGCGCGACGCCGGCCTGCCCGCCCCCAAGCACGGCACCGCCTTCTCCTTCGAGGAGGCCAAGGCGATCGCCGACGAGATCGGCTACCCCGTCCTCGCCCGCCCGTCCTACGTGCTCGGCGGCCGCGGCATGGAGATCGTCTACGACGAGGCGTCGCTCGCCTCCTACCTGGAGCGGCACGCCGGTCTGATCTCCGAGCACCCGGTGCTGATCGACCGCTTCCTGGACGACGCGGTGGAGATCGACGTCGACGCGCTCTACGACGGCACCGAGCTCTACCTCGGCGGCGTCATGGAGCACATCGAGGAGGCCGGCATCCACTCCGGTGACTCCGCCTGCGCGCTGCCCCCGATCACCCTCGGCGGCTACGACATCAAGCGGCTGCGTACCTCCACCGAGGCCATCGCGCGCGGTGTCGGCGTCCGCGGCCTGATCAACATCCAGTTCGCGCTGGCCGGGGACATCCTCTACGTGCTGGAGGCCAACCCGCGCGCCTCCCGCACCGTCCCCTTCACCTCCAAGGCGACCGCGGTGCCGCTGGCCAAGGCCGCCGCCCGGATCTCGCTCGGCGCCACCATCGCCGACCTGCGCGCCGAGGGCCTGCTCCCGGCCGAGGGCGACGGCGGCACCCTGCCCGCCGACGCGCCGATCGCGGTCAAGGAGGCCGTGATGCCGTGGAGCCGCTTCCGCGACATCCACGGCCGCGGCGTGGACACCGTCCTCGGCCCGGAGATGCGCTCGACCGGTGAGGTCATGGGCATCGACAAGGTCTTCGGCACCGCCTACGCCAAGGCCCAGTCCGGCGCGTACGGCGCGCTGCCGACCAAGGGCAAGGTCTTCGTCTCCGTCGCCAACCGCGACAAGCGCAACCTGGTCTTCCCGGCCCGGGCGCTGGTCGGCCTCGGCTTCGAGGTGCTCGCCACCGCCGGCACCGCCGAGGTGCTCCACCGCGGCGGCATCCCGTCCACGCTGGTGCGCAAGCACAGCGAGGGCGAGGGCCCGAACGGCGAGAAGACCATCGTCCAGCTGATCCACGACGGCGAGGTCGACCTCATCATCAACACGCCGTACGGCACCGGCGGGCGCCTCGACGGCTACGAGATCCGTACCGCGGCCGTCTCGCGCGGTGTCCCGTGCCTGACCACCGTGCAGGCGATGGGCGCGGCCGTCCAGGGCATGGACGCGCAGCTGCGCGACGAGGTCGGGGTGATGTCACTCCAGGAGCACGCCGAGCTGATCAACGCCGGCCGCAAGTAGCGCCACCGCAGTGGGGGGCACCGGAGCCAGTTGGGTGCCCCCCACTTCCATGCTCGAAACCGGCCCGCGACCCTGGAGTTGACCCCTTGTACAAGCTTCTGTTCGACCTCGTCTTCAAGCGGATGGACCCGGAGAGGGCCCACCACCTCGCGTTCTTCTGGATCCGGCTGGCCTCCTCGGCGCCCGGCCTGCGCACCCTGGTGCGGCTCGTCCTCGCGCCGCGCGACCGGGCGCTGCGCACCAGGGCCCTCGGCCTCGACCTCCCCGGCCCGTTCGGGCTGGCGGCCGGCTTCGACAAGAACGGCGTCGGCATCGACGGCCTGGCGATGCTCGGCTTCGACTACGTCGAGATCGGCACCATCACCGGCGAACCCCAGCCGGGCAACCCCGCGCCCCGGCTGTTCCGCCTGGTCGAGGACCGCGCGTTGATCAACCGGATGGGCTTCAACAACCAGGGCTCGGCCCGGGTCGCGGCCCGGCTGGCGGCCCGCCCCCACACCAGCTCCACCCCGGTGATCGGCGTCAACATCGGCAAGACCAAGGTGGTGGAGGAGGCCGACGCCGTCGCCGACTACGTCAAGTCCACCGAGCGGCTGGCCAGGTACGCCGACTACCTGGTGGTCAACGTCAGCTCGCCGAACACCCCCGGGCTGCGCAACCTGCAGGCCGTGGACCACCTGCGCCCGCTGCTGGCCGCCGTCCGCGAGGCCGCCGACCGCACCACCGCGCACCACGTGCCGCTGCTGGTCAAGATCGCCCCCGACCTGGCCGACGAGGACGTCGACGCGGTCGCCGACCTCGCCCTGGAGCTGGGCCTGGACGGGATCATCGCCACCAACACCACGATCGGCCGCGAGGGCCTGCGGGCCGACGCGCGGCGGATCGAGGAGATCGGCATGGGTGGCCTGTCCGGCGCCCCGCTGAAGGCCCGCGCCCTGGAGGTGCTCCAGCGGCTGCGCGCCCGCACCGAGGGCCGGCTGGTGCTGGTCTCGGTCGGCGGCGTGGAGACCGCCGAGGACGCTTGGCAGCGGATCATCCACGGCGCCGACCTCGTCCAGGGCTACAGCGCCTTCATCTACGAGGGGCCCTTCTGGTGCCGCCGGATCCACAAGGGCCTCTCCGCGCGGATCCGCGCGGCGGGCTTCCGCGACCTCGCGGCGGCCGTCGGCAGCGCCGTCCGCAGTTCGTGACCTCCCCGATCGGCTCCGGGAACCCTGGAAAGCCGGAAACCCTGGAAAGGACGACATGACCCTCGCCCCGTTCGGAGCCCGGCTGCGCCAGGCCCTCGACACCCGCGGCCAGCTCTGCGTCGGCATCGACCCGCACGCCTCCCTGCTCGCCGCCTGGGGGCTCGGTGACGACCTCGCCGGGCTGGAGACCTTCAGCCGGACCGTGGTCGAGGCGCTGGCCGACCGGGTGGCCGTGCTCAAGCCGCAGGCCGCCTTCTTCGAGCGCTTCGGCAGCCGGGGCGTCGCCGTGCTGGAGAAGACCGTCGAGGAGGCCCGGTCGGCCGGTGCGCTGGTCCTGATGGACGCCAAGCGCGGCGACATCGGCTCCACCATGGCCGCCTACGCGGAGGCCTTCCTGTCACCGGCGAGCCCGCTGTTCTCGGACGCCGTGACGGTCAGCCCGTACCTGGGCTTCGGCTCGCTGCGCCCGGCCCTGGACCTGGCCCGGGAGCAGGGCTGCGGGGTGTTCGCGCTGGCGCTCACCTCCAACCCGGAGGGCGCCGAGGTGCAGCGTGCGGTCGGTGCGGACGGCGAGCCGGTCGCGGCGGCGGTGCTTCGTCACCTGGCGGCCGAGAACGCGGGCGCGGCGCCGCTGGGCTCCTTCGGGGCGGTGGTCGGTGCGACGCTGGCCGACGCGGGTGTGGAGCTGGCGATCAACGGCCCGCTGCTGGCCCCCGGGATCGGCGCCCAGGGCGCGACCATGGCGGACCTGCCGCGGGTGTTCGGCGCCTCGGTGATCAACGTGGTGCCGAGCGTCAGCCGGGACGTGCTCAGGCACGGGCCGTCGGCGGCCGCGCTGCGGGAGGCGGCGGACCGCTTCGCCGGCGGGTTCGCGGACGCGATCGGGTAGCGGAGGGTCGTCGGCCGGTAACCGTCCGGTGACCCTGCGCAGTGTGCCCAGCACCGGGCGGCTCCGCAGCGCTTGACGTGAGCGCCGTCACACCGGGGCCGCCAAAGTCTCGCAATCGCGGTCATTTTGCCCTGGAAAGTCCTGGTCGGCCTTGGCTGACCAGGACTTTTCGTGTTCTTTTCCTGACGTGGCGCCGCAATCCGGGTAGTGTCCGGCGATAGGTCGTCGAAGAGCCGCGAATCCCGTAGCTCCCGCAGGTCAGGGCCTTGTGGTTCCACTTGCGGAGGCGGCCTGAGAACCAAACAGTCATAGCTCAATCCCTTCCTTCCAGACCCTGAGGTGAACGGCGTGGCTCTTCCGCCCCTTACCCCTGAACAGCGCACCGCCGCGCTCGCCAAGGCCGCCGAGGCTCGCCGGGAGCGCGCCGAGGTGAAGAACCGGCTCAAGCACTCCGGCGCCTCCCTGCACGAGGTGATCAAGGCCGGCAAGAACGACAACGACGTCATCGGCAAGATGAAGGTCTCGGCGCTGCTCGAGTCCCTTCCGGGCGTGGGCAAGGTCCGCGCCAAGCAGATCATGGAGCGCCTCGGCATCAGCGAGAGCCGGCGCGTCCGTGGCCTCGGCACGAACCAGATCGCCTCCCTGGAGCGGGAGTTCGGCGGTGGCGCCGCCTGACCGTGCCCCCGTGGTCCCGGGAACGCCCGCGATCCGGGATAATCGGTGCATGAGTGAGCGTCCGCGGCTGACCGTGCTCTCCGGCCCCTCGGGGGTCGGCAAGAGCACGGTCGTCGCTCATATGAGGAAGATGCACCCCGAGGTCTGGCTCTCGGTGTCGGCGACGACCCGCCACCCGAGACCGGGCGAGAAGAACGGGGTCCAGTACCACTTCGTCGACAACGACGAGTTCGACAAGCTGATCGCCAACGGCGAGCTGCTGGAGTGGGCCGAGTTCGCCGGGAACCGCTACGGGACCCCGCGCGCGGCGGTGCTGGAGAAGCTGGAGCGCGGCGAGCCCGTGCTGCTGGAGATCGATCTGCAGGGCGCCCGTCAGGTGCGCGCGTCGATGCCGGAGGCGCAGCTGGTCTTCCTGGCCCCGCCGAGCTGGGACGAGCTGGTCCGCCGGCTCACCGGCCGGGGCACCGAGCCGCAGGACGTGATCGAGAAGCGTCTGGAGGCCGCCAAGGTCGAGCTGGCCGCCGAGCCGGAGTTCGACACGACCCTTGTCAACACCTCCGTCGAGCAGGTAGCGGCCGAACTGCTAGCCTTGCTCGGTGTAGCCTGACCTGTCTGTCTTTTCCACCCTTTCGGAAGGTTTTCGCGTGTCCTCTTCCATGACCGCGCCCGAGGGCATCATCAACCCGCCGATCGACGAGCTGCTCGAGGCCACCGACTCCAAGTACAGCCTCGTGATCTACGCCGCCAAGCGCGCGCGCCAGATCAACGCGTACTACTCCCAGCTCGGTGAGGGCCTGCTGGAGTACGTCGGCCCGCTGGTCGACACCCACGTGCACGAGAAGCCGCTGTCGATCGCGCTGCGCGAGATCAACGCGGGCATGCTGACCGCCGAGGCGGTCGAGGGCGCCGTCTGAGGCACCCCCGTACGTTTCCCGAAGGGCCCGGCGGAATCGTTTTCGCCGGGCCCTTCGGCGTTCCCGCCGGGGGTGGGGCACCGTGCGGGCGCCGGCTGAGGGGTCGTAGGGTGGGCGGGTTCCCGATGGAGGAGAAAGGTCGGTACCGGCAGATGAGCGCGCAAGCGGAGGCTCCCCGCGTCGTCCTCGGCGTCAGCGGCGGGATCGCCGCCTACAAGGCCTGCGAGCTGCTGCGCCGGTTCACCGAGTCCGGCCACCAGGTCACCGTGGTGCCGACGGCCGCGGCGCTGCACTTCGTCGGCGAGGCCACCTGGGCCGCGCTGTCCGGCCGCCCGGCGGCCACCGAGACCTGGGAGAGCGTGCACGAGGTGCCGCACGTGCGGATCGGCCAGCAGGCCGACCTGGTGGTCGTCGCCCCCGCCACCGCCGACCTCATCGCCAAGGCCGCCCACGGGCTCGCCGACGACCTGCTGACCAACACCCTGCTCACCGCCCGCTGCCCGGTCGTCGTGGCGCCCGCCATGCACACCGAGATGTGGGAGCACCCGGCCACCCGCCACAACGTGGCCACCCTGCGCAGCCGGGGCGTGATCGTGCTGGAGCCGGCCGTCGGGCGGCTGACCGGCAAGGACACCGGCAAGGGTCGGCTGCCCGAGCCCTCCGCGATCTTCGACGCCTGCCGGGCCGTGCTGCGCCGCGGCGGGGCGGTGCCGACCGACCTGGCCGGACGGCACGTGGTGGTCTCGGCCGGCGGCACCCGGGAGCCGCTGGACCCGGTGCGCTACCTGGGCAACCGCTCCTCCGGCAAGCAGGGCTACGCGCTCGCCGTGACGGCCGCGGCGCGCGGCGCCCGGGTGACGTTGGTCTCGGCCAACGCGGAGCTGCCCGACCCGGCCGGGGTGGACGTGGTGCACGTCGGGACGGCCCTGGAGCTGCGCGAGGCGGCGTTGAAGGCGGCCGAGGACGCGGACGCGGTGGTGATGGCCGCGGCGGTGGCGGACTTCCGGCCGGCCGAGTACGCCACCGGCAAGATCAAGAAGGTCGAGGGGGTCGAACCGGCGCCCGTCGCGCTGGTCCGCAACCCGGACGTCCTGGCCGAGCTGTCGGCCCATCGCCCCCGTTCGGGCCAACTGGTCGTGGGTTTCGCGGCGGAGACCGACGACGTGCTCGCCAACGGCCGGGCCAAGCTCGCCCGCAAGGGCTGCGACCTGCTCGTCGTCAACGAGGTGGGCAACGGCAAGGCCTTCGGCACGGACGTCAACGAGGCCGTCGTTCTGGGCTCGGACGGCAGTGAGACCCCGATCCCGGTGGGCCCCAAGGAGGCCCTCGCGGACGTCGTCTGGGATCTGGTCGCAGAGCGTCTCGAACCGGTCGACAAGTGATCGAGCCCTGGTCAAGGGCGGTCGCCATTTTTGGAACTGGGTGACGTTCGACGGAATCAGCCCGTTACACTCCAGGAATCAAGTCTTTCCGGATGTCCCCGGTCCGCCGGGGGCCTTCAGTCAGCAGCCGCTGCAACCCCAGGGAGCGCTGTGTCTCGCCGCCTGTTCACCTCGGAGTCCGTGACCGAGGGTCACCCCGACAAGATCGCTGACCAGATCAGCGACACCATCCTTGACGCTCTCCTGCGGGAGGACCCGACCTCCCGGGTCGCCGTGGAGACGCTCATCACCACCGGCCAGGTGCACGTGGCCGGCGAGGTGACCACCAAGGCGTACGCGCCGATCGCCCAGCTCGTCCGGGACAAGATCCTGGAGATCGGCTACGACAGCTCCAAGAAGGGCTTCGACGGCGCCTCCTGCGGCGTGTCGGTGTCCATCGGTGCGCAGTCGCCCGACATCGCGCAGGGCGTCGACACCGCGTACGAGGCCCGGGTCGAGGGTGACGACGACGACCTGGACAAGCAGGGGGCCGGCGACCAGGGCCTGATGTTCGGCTACGCGTCCGACGAGACGCCCGAGCTGATGCCGCTGCCGATCACCCTGGCGCACCGGCTCTCCCGCCGCCTGACCGAGGTCCGCAAGAACGGGACGATCCCGTACCTGCGCCCCGACGGCAAGACCCAGGTGACCATCGAGTACGACGGCGACAAGGCCGTCCGCCTGGACACCGTGGTCGTCTCGACCCAGCACGCCAGTGACATCGACCTGGAGTCGCTGCTCACCCCGGACATCCGCGAGTTCGTCGTCGAGCCGGAGCTGAAGGCGCTGGCCGACCAGGGCATCAAGCTGGTCACCGACGGCTACCGGCTGCTGGTCAACCCGACCGGCCGCTTCGAGATCGGCGGCCCGATGGGCGACGCCGGCCTCACCGGCCGCAAGATCATCATCGACACCTACGGCGGCATGGCCCGCCACGGCGGCGGCGCCTTCTCCGGCAAGGACCCGTCCAAGGTCGACCGCTCGGCCGCCTACGCGATGCGCTGGGTCGCCAAGAACATCGTCGCCGCCGGCCTGGCCAGCCGTGCCGAGGTGCAGGTCGCGTACGCGATCGGCAAGGCCGAGCCGGTCGGCCTGTTCGTGGAGACCTTCGGCACCGAGACCGTCCCGGTGCTGGCCATCCAGAAGGCCGTCTCCGAGGTCTTCGACCTGCGCCCGGCCGCGATCATCCGCGACCTGGACCTGCTGCGCCCGATCTACGCCCAGACCGCCGCGTACGGCCACTTCGGCCGCGAGCTGCCGGACTTCACCTGGGAGCGCACCGACCGGGTCGAGCAGCTGAAGGCCGCCGTCCAGGACTGACGCCCCCGGTTCCGCAGCGGCGGCCCCCCCCCCCCCGGGGGGGGGCCCCCGGCGGGGGCGCGGGGGGGGGGGGGGGGCGGGGGTGGGGGGGGGGGGGAGGGGACCCCCCCGGGGGCGCCCCCCGCCGGGGGGGGGGGCGGGGGCGCCCCGCCCCCCCCCCCCCCCCCGCGGGGGCCGGCGGCCCCCCCCCCCCGGGGGGGGGGGGCCCCCCGCTGCCGTTTCCGCGGAGTGTCCGTGTGACCTGGTAGTACTGGGGAGCGATGAGCAGCACAGGGGAGAACGGGGCCGAGCCGGAGCAGCTGGCGTTCATCCGGGAGACGGTCAAGCGGGCCAGACCCCGGACGTGGAAGGGCGCCAAGCGCGCCGAGCACCTGCCGGTGGCCCGGGTCGTGGTGGACAAGGGCGTGCTCACCATCGACAAGTTGTTCGACTACGAGGTGCCGGCCACCATGGCCGAGGAGGCCCGGCCGGGCGTCCGGGTGCGGGTGCGGTTCGGGGCGCGGGTGGTCAAGGGCCAGCGCGAGGGCGGGGAGCTGCACGACGGGTTCATCGTCGCCCGCCTGGAGAAGAGCGACTTCCCCGGCCCGCTGGCGCCGCTCGCCCAGGTGCTCTCGCCCGAGCCGGTGCTCTCCCCCCAGCTGCTGCGACTGTGCCGCACCGTCGCCGACCGCTACGCCGGGACACTGGCCGACGTGCTCCAGCTGGCCGTGCCGCCCCGGCACGCCAAGGCCGAGGCCGAGCCCTCGCCGCCGCCGCTGCCGCGCCCGGGGCCCCCGGCGCCGGGCGGCTGGCAGCGCTACCCGGCCGGGCCGGACTTCCTCGCCGCGCTGGCCGCCGGCGGCTCGCCGCGCGCGGTGTGGGCGGCGCTGCCGGGGCCCGGCTGGCCGTACGAGATCGCGCGGGCGGTGGCGGCCACGCTGGCGAGCGGCCGCGGCGCACTGGTGGTGCTGCCGGACCGGCGGGCGGTGGCGCGGGTGGACCAGGCGCTCACCGAGCTGCTCGGACCGGGGCTGCACACGGCGCTCGAGGCCGAGCTCGGCCCGCGCGAGCGCTACCGGCGCTGGCTCGCGGTCAGCCGCGGCTCCGTGCACGCCGCGATCGGCACCCGGGCCACCATGTTCGCGCCGGTGCGCGACCTCGGGCTGGTCGTGGTCTGGTCGGACGGCGACGGCAGCCACAGCGATCCGCGCGCCCCGCACCCCCACGTGCGCGAGGTCGCGCTGCTGCGGGCGGCCGAGGAGGGCGCGGCGGTGCTGCTCGGCGGGCACGCGGTGACCGTGGAGGGCGCGCAGCTGGTCAGCACCGGATGGGCGCGGCCGCTGGTCGCCGACCGCGAGACGGTGCGGCAGGTCGCGCCGAGGGTGCGCACCGTCACCGACCAGGACCAGCACCGGGACGCCGCCGCGCAGGCCGCCCGGCTGCCCTCGGTGGCCTGGGAGGCCGCCCGGGAGTCGCTCGCGGCCGGGCACCCGGTGCTCATCCAGGTGCCCCGCCGTGGTTACGTGCCCCGGCTGGCCTGCGGTCGCTGCCGTACTCCGACCCGCTGCCGGCGCTGCGAGGGGCCGTTGCAGGCGACCGCGGCGGACGCGCGGCTGACCTGCGGGTGGTGCGGCGAGGAGGAGCACGACTGGCACTGCCCCGAGTGCGGCTCGTTCCGGCTGCGGGCGCAGGTGGTCGGGGCCCGGCGCACGGCCGAGGAACTGGGCAAGGCCTTCCCGCGGATCCCGGTGCGGACCTCGGGCCGGGAGGCGGTGCTGGCCACCGTGCCGGACGAGCCCTCGCTGGTGATCTCGACGCCCGGTGCGGAGCCGGTGGTCGAGGGCGGCTCCGGGTACGGGGCCGCGCTGCTGCTGGACGGCTGGGCGCTGCTGAGCCGACCGGACCTGCGGGCCGGGGAGGAGGCACTGCGGCTCTGGCTGGCGGCCGCCGCACTGGTCCGGCCGTCGACCGAGGGCGGGACGGTGGTGGTGGTCGCCGAGCCGTCGGCCCGGCCGGTGCAGGCGCTGGTGCGCTGGGACCCGCTCGGGCACGCCGGGATGGAGCGGGACGAGCGGGCGCAGCTGCACTTCCCGCCGGTGTCGCGGATGGCCTCGGTGAGCGGGAGCCCGGCGGCGGTCGCGGACCTGCTGAACCTCATCCGGCTGCCGGAGGGGGCGGACGTGCTGGGACCGGTGCCGGTGGCCGCCCTGCGGGGCGAGGAGCAGGAGCGGGCGCTGCTGAGGGTGGCGCCCGGACAGGGCGCCGCGCTGGCGGCGGCGCTCAAGGCGGCGCAGATCGCTCGGATCGCGCTGCGGACGGCGGAGCCTGTGCGGGTGCGGATGGACCCGACGGACATCGGCTAGACGAGTAGTTCCGAAGTCGGTCAGTGGTCGTAGGCGATCAGTGAGCGGGTCACGGGCTGGTCTGTGGTCCGGTTGTGCCAGATCGCGCAGGTCATCGCCAGTAGCCGCTGGCCGATGCGGGCGCCTACGCCCTCGATGGTGCGGCCG